>JAEYTJ010000023.1 GCA_023434095.1 Pseudomonadota bacterium
GACGCGACCTTTCCACCGACGGATCGGCGCCGGGTGCGCCGAAGGCGCGCCGACAGCGCGCGGCGCGAACGCGGACAAACGAAAACGGCGGCGCCCGCCAAGGCACCGCCGCTTCCTGTTCATGGGCTCGAAGGCCGCTCAATGCGGGGCGATGACCCCGATCTCGTCGCGGCCGATCACCGGCTCGACCTCGGGGGCCGGGGCCAGTACCTTCTCTTCCCAGACGATCGCCTCCGGCTGGCGGACGAGCGCGTGCTGTAGCACCTCGTCCATCCGCGACACCGGCACAACCTCAAGCGCGTTCTTCACATTGTCCGGGATTTCCGCCAGGTCCTTGGCGTTCTCCTCGGGGATCAGAACCTTCTTGATGCCGGCGCGCAGCGCCGCCAGCAGCTTCTCCTTCAGCCCGCCGATGGGCAGCACCCGGCCGCGCAGCGTGACCTCGCCAGTCATGGCGACGTCGCGGCGGATCGGGATGCCCGTGAGCACCGAGGTCAGCACGGTGGCCATGGCGACGCCGGCCGACGGGCCGTCCTTCGGGGTCGCCCCCTCGGGAACGTGGACGTGGATGTCCCGACGGTCGAACAGCGGCGGCTCGATGCCGAAATCGAGCGCGCGCGAGCGGACATAGGAGGCCGCCGCCGAGATCGATTCCTTCATCACGTCGCGCAGGTTGCCGGTCACCGTCATCTTGCCCTTGCCGGGCATCATGACGCCTTCGATCGACAGGATCTCGCCGCCGACCTCGGTCCAGGCAAGCCCGGTGACGACGCCGACCTGGTCCTCGCTCTCGGCCTCGCCATAGCGGTACTTCGGCGCGCCGAGATACTCCTCCAGCTGCTTGACCGTGACCTTGACCGTCTTCTTCTTGGTCAGCATCAGGTCCTTCACCGCCTTGCGGGCGAGATTGGAAATCTCGCGCTCAAGGTTGCGCACGCCGGCTTCCCGCGTGTAGCGGCGCACCAGGGTGAGCAGGGCCTCGTCGTCGATCGACCATTCCTTGGGCTGCAGACCGTGCTTGGTCAGCGCCTGCGGAATGAGGTGGCGGCGGGCGATCTCGACCTTCTCGTCCTCGGTGTAGCCGGCGATGCGGATCACCTCCATCCGGTCCAGAAGGGCCGGCGGGATGTTCAGCGTGTTCGCGGTGGTCACGAACATCACGTTCGAGAGGTCGTAATCCACTTCCAGATAGTGGTCGGCGAAGGTGTGGTTCTGCTCGGGGTCGAGCACCTCAAGCAGGGCCGAGGA
Source organism: Pseudomonadota bacterium (assembly GCA_023434095.1). Lineage (GTDB taxonomy): Bacteria > Pseudomonadota > Alphaproteobacteria > Rhizobiales > Xanthobacteraceae > Ancylobacter. The sequence continues at coordinate 1,249 of JAEYTJ010000023.1, forward strand.
CGGGTCGCCGCGGAAATCGGCGCCCATCTTGTCGATTTCGTCCAGCAGGAACAGCGGGTTGGCCTTCTTGGCCTTGCGCATGGACTGGATGATCTTACCGGGCATGGAGCCGATATAGGTCCGGCGATGGCCGCGGATCTCCGCCTCGTCGCGCACGCCGCCGAGCGCGACCCGCACATATTCGCGGCCCGTCGCCTTGGCGATGGACTTGGCGAGCGAGGTCTTGCCGACGCCGGGCGGGCCGACCAGGCACAGGATCGGCCCGGTGAGCTTGTTCTGCCGGCTCTGCACGGCGAGATACTCGACGATGCGGTCCTTGACCTTGTCGAGACCGAAATGGTCGGTATCGAGCACGTTCTGGGCGAAGGGCAGGTCCTTCTTGACCTTGCTGCGGTTGCCCCACGGGATCGACAGCAGCCAGTCGAGATAGTTGCGCACCACGGTGGCTTCCGCCGACATGGGCGACATCTGCCGCAGCTTCTTCAGCTCGTGCGTCGCCTTCTCGCGCGCTTCCTTGGAGAGCTTGACGGTCTTGATGCGCTCTTCCAGCTCGGCCAGCTCGTCACGGCCGTCCTCGCCGTCGCCCAACTCCTTCTGGATCGCCTTCATCTGCTCGTTCAGATAGTACTCGCGCTGGGTCTTCTCCATCTGGCGCTTGACGCGCGTGCGGATGCGCTTCTCGACCTGAAGGACCGAGATTTCGCTCTCCATCAGCGAGAGCACCTTCTCAAGGCGGGTCGTGACCTTGAGGATCTCCAGCACCGCCTGCTTCTCGGGGATCTTCACCGCGAGATGCGAGGCGACCGTGTCCGCCAGCTTCGAGTGATCCTCGATCTGGGTGACGACGCCGACGACTTCGGGCGAAACCTTCTTGTTCAGCTTCACATAGCTGTCGAACTCGGCCAGCACCGAACGGCCGAGCGCCTCGGCCTCGACCTTGGAGCCGAGTTCCTCCTCCAGCGCTTCCGCCTCCGCCTCATAGAGGTCGGCGCGGTCGGTGTAGTGGTTGACCTTGGCGCGCGAGATGCCCTCGACCAGCACCTTCACCGTGCCGTCCGGCAGCTTCAGCAACTGCAGCACGGAGGCCAGCGTGCCGATCTTGTAGATGGACGAGGTCGCCGGGTCGTCGTCGGAGGCGTTTTCCTGCGTCGCCAGCAGGATGAAGGTGTCGTTGCGCATCACCTCTTCGAGGGCGCGGATGGACTTTTCGCGACCGACGAACAGCGGCACGATCATGTGCGGGAAGACGACGATGTCGCGCAGCGGCAGGACCGGGAAGGTCTGCGCCACTCCCGGGGTGAGCGCGGTGCGAGGCTTGGGGCTCGTCATGGCTCTTTCCTTTCTTTGGGCGGCAGGCGACCGTGCCCGAGGACACACGTCATCGGGGAGAACCGCGCCGCGATGCGGCCGGAACGCGAACGTTGATCTCTGTGCGGGGGCTGCGTCAGGCGCGCGAAGCACGTCGATGCGGTCGAGGACCGGTGGTTGAGGCTCAGATGGCGATGCCCCCGCCCCCCGTCAAGGGAGCGGGCCGCACCGCTGGCCGGACCCTGCGGCCCGGCCCTGCCCACCGCCGGTTTCTTACGCACTCGCGCCCGCATCGCCGGCCGCGCGGTCCGCATAGATGTAGAGCGGACGTGCGTTCTGCTCGACGACCTCTTTGCTGATGACGACCTCTTCCACGCCCTCAAGGCCCGGCAGGTCGAACATCGTGTCGAGCAGGATGCCTTCCATGATCGAGCGCAGGCCGCGCGCACCGGTCTTGCGCTCGATGGCCTTGCGGGCGATGGCGCCCAGCGCTTCCTCGTGGATGGTCAGCTCCACATTCTCCATCTCGAACAGGCGCTGATACTGCTTCACCAGCGCGTTCTTCGGCTCGGAGAGGATCTTCTTCAGCGCGGCCTCGTCGAGGTCGCCCAGCGTCGCAATGACCGGGAGACGGCCGATGAACTCCGGGATCAACCCGTACTTCAGCAGGTCCTCCGGCTCCACCTCGCGGAACACCTCACCCGGCTTGCGGTCCTCGGGGGCGTGGACGACGGCGCCGAAGCCGATGGACGTGCCCTTGCCGCGCGAGGAGATGATCTTGTCGAGGCCCGCGAAGGCGCCGCCGCAGATGAACAGGATGTTGGTCGTGTCCACCTGCAGGAATTCCTGCTGGGGATGCTTGCGCCCGCCCTGCGGCGGCACGGAAGCCACGGTGCCTTCCATGATCTTCAGCAGCGCCTGCTGCACGCCCTCGCCCGAAACGTCGCGGGTGATCGAGGGGTTGTCGGACTTGCGGCTGATCTTGTCGATCTCGTCGATATAGACGATGCCGCGCTGCGCCCGCTCGACATTGTAGTCGGCCGACTGCAGCAGCTTGAGGATGATGTTCTCCACATCCTCGCCAACATAGCCCGCCTCGGTCAGCGTGGTCGCATCCGCCATGGTGAAGGGCACGTCGAGGATGCGGGCCAGCGTCTGCGCGAGCAGCGTCTTGCCCGAGCCCGTCGGCCCGATCAGCATGATGTTGGACTTGGCCAGCTCGACGTCGCCGGCATGCTTCGTCGCGTGGTTCAGGCGCTTGTAGTGGTTATGCACCGCCACCGAGAGGACGCGCTTGGCATGGAACTGGCCGATCACGTAGTCGTCCAGAACCTTGCAGATTTCCTTCGGGGTCGGGATGCCGTCGCGCGACTTCACCAGCGAGGACTTGTTCTCCTCGCGGATGATGTCCATGCACAGCTCGACGCATTCATCGCAGATGAACACGGTCGGTCCCGCAATGAGTTTGCGGACCTCGTGCTGGCTCTTGCCGCAGAACGAGCAGTAAAGAGTATTCTTGCTGTCGCCGCCGCCAACCTTGCTCATGCGTCTCTCCGTCCGCTCGGCGGTCCAGGCACTGCCCGGAACCGCCCCAGTCCCGCGGCCGCCGCGGGCCTCCAAGGGGGGAGAAACGCGACGGCTCGAAAAGGCCGTCAAAAGGAAGCGACTTAAGGGTTCCTGTTCTGTGTCGCAGCCAAGCACGCTGGCAGCGATCCGATCAAGAAGGCATTCGCACCATCCCCGACTTCGCGGAGTGGGCGCCTGCCTGTCGTCCCCCGTCACACCTCCAGGCGACACTTCATGCTGATGTCATGCAAGCGCGATACCGCGACGCATGCAAGCCCGCGCTTCATCTCGCCGCGGGCCCTGATCCCAATATAGGAAGCCGCGCCGTGTTCGGAAACACGGCGCAAACGCCCGTCACGGCTTCGCCGGCGCCTCGTCCGGGCGCTTGTCGATCACTTTGTCGATAAGCCCGAAGGACTTGGCCACCTCGGCGGTCATGAAGTTGTCGCGCTCCAGCGCGTCCTCCACCGCCTTGATGTCCTGGCCGGTATGCTTCACGTAGATCTCGTTGAGCCGCTGCTTGAGGCTCATGATCTCCTTGGCGTGGAGCATGATGTCCGTCACCTGGCCCTGGAAGCCGCCCGAGGGCTGGTGGACCATGATTCGCGCGTTCGGCAGGGCGAAGCGCATGTCCTTCTCGCCGGCGGTCAGCAGCAGCGAGCCCATCGAGGCCGCCTGGCCGATGCACAGCGTCGACACCGCCGGCTTGATGAACTGCATCGTGTCGTAGATGGCCAGCCCCGACGTCACCACCCCGCCCGGGGAGTTGATGTACATCGAGATTTCCTTCTTCGGGTTCTCCGCCTCGAGGAACAGCAGCTGGGCGACCATGAGGGTCGCCATGCCGTCCTCGACCGGCCCGGTCAGGAAAATGATGCGCTCTTTCAGGAGGCGGGAATAAATGTCGTAGGAACGCTCGCCCCGGTTGGTCTGCTCGACCACCATCGGGACCAGGTAGTTGTTCAGGGTATCAATCGGGTCACGCATATTTCGATCCTCGGCGGCACGGCGCGCCTGCGCCGCCCGCGAATCCAACTACCCCACAATAAAGGCAAAGCGCGTCCCTACCAGCCCGCCGGCGCGGAAGCGGCGCCGGGCGGAGCCGCGCGCCGTGCACGACTCCGCGAGCTGCGACGACCTCAGGCCGCCTTCTCGTCCTCGTCCTCGGCGTAGAGTTCCTCGCGGGTGACGGGGACCTCGTTGACGGTCGCGAGTTCGAGCAGGTAGTCGACGACCTTCTCCTCGAAGATCGGCGCGCGCAGGCTGGCGAGCGCCTGGGCGTTCTTGCGGTAGAACTCCCACACCTGCTGCTCCTGCCCAGGGAACTGGCGGGCACGCTCGACGACGGCGCGGGTGACTTCGTCGTCCGTCACCTGGATGTTGTTCTTCTCGCCGATTTCCGCAAGGACCAGGCCGAGGCGCACGCGGCGCTCGGCGATCTTGCGGTAGTCCTCGCGGGCGGCCTCCTCGGTGGTGCCCTCATCAGCGAAGGTCTTCTTCTGGGCTTCCATCTCGGCGGTGACCGAGCCCCAGATGCCGTCGAATTCCTGCTCCGCCAGCGTCGGCGGCACGTCGAACTGGTGCAGGCCGTCCAGCGCGTCGAGCAGGCGACGCTTGGCCTTGTTGCGGCTCTGTGCGTTGTGCTCCTGGGCGATGCGGCTCTTCACCTGCTCCTTGAGCGCGTCGAGGCTGTCCATGCCGAGGGTCTTGGCGAACTCGTCGCCGATTTCCATCTCGGTCGGGGCTTCGATCATCTTCGCCGTCACCTCGAACGAGGCTTCCTTGCCGGCGAGATGGGCGGCCTGGTAGGCTTCGGGGAAGGTGACGGCGACCGTGCGGGTCTCGTCTTCCTTGATGCCGACCAGCTGCTCCTCGAAGCCGGGGATGAAGCTGTTGGAGCCGAGCACCAGCGGGACGTCCTCGCCCGCGCCGCCCTCGAACTTCTCGCCGTCGATGGAGCCGACGAAGGAAATGGTGACGCGGTCGCCGTTCTCGGCCGTGCCGTCCGGCTTGGCGGCATAGGGACGGTTGGCGTCGGCGATGCGCTTGACGGTCTCCTCGACCTCCTCGTCGGAGACCGCCAGAACCGGCTTGTCGAGCGTGATCGACTTGAAGTCGCCGAGCGTGATCGCCGGCAGCACTTCGAGGTTCACGGTGTAGGACAGGTCGGCCTTGCCCTCGATGACCTCGTTCACCTGCTCCTGGTCCTGCGGCAGCTCGACCTTGGGCTGCATCGCAAGCTTGAAGCCGTTGTCCTCGATGATCTTCGTGTTGGCCTCGTTCACCGCCTGGTCGATCACCTCGGCGAGCACGGACTTGCCATACATGCGCTTGAGATGGGCGACCGGGACCTTGCCGGGACGGAAGCCGTTGAGGCGGACCTTGTCCTTGAGCTCGCTGAGGCGCGCATTGGCCTTGGCGTCAAGTTCGGAGGCCGGCAGCACCACGCGATATTCGCGCTTGAGACCTTCGGCGAGGAGTTCGGTGACCTGCATTTTCAATCGGCCTTCGTCTAGTTTGCCGCGTGCGCGGGCTCTCGAATGTCGGTGTGCGAGGCCGCGTGATCGCCATCGGCCGCGCTCGGTGCAAATGGGTCGGAAGGCGGCACCGGACAAGGGAAGGCACTGGTGCGGGCGGAGGGACTCGAACCCCCACGACTCTCGCCACTGGAACCTAAATCCAGCGCGTCTACCAGTTCCGCCACGCCCGCGGTTGCGCCTGTCGCCCGCCACGACGTCCGCCAGGACACGCATGGGCACATGGGCGCGTACCCGAGAAGGCGCCGCCAGCCGGGTGCGGGCTTATAACACGGTCATGACGCTGCGCCAGTGCAAAATGCGCCCGCCGGCCCGCCCCTACACAGCCCCCAGAAGGGCGAACAGGCGGGCATAGACCGGGCGCAGCGCGTCGATCAGATCGTCCGCCACCAGCCCCGGCCCGGCCTCGCGCGCGGCCTCGCCGTGCAGCCATACGGCAGCGCTCGCCGCCTCGAAGGGCGGCATGCCCTGCGCCAGCAGGCCGCCGACGATTCCCGCCAGCACGTCCCCTGCCCCCGCCGTCGCCAGCCAGGGCGGCGCGTTGGCGGCGATAGCGGCGCGCCCGTCCGGGCTCGCCACCACCGTGTCCGGCCCCTTCAGCAGCAGCGTCGCCCCCAGCCGCGCCGCCCCGGCGCGGGAGCGCTCGAGCCGCGAGGGCGCCTCCAGCACCTGCGGGCAGCCCTCGAAAATCCGCGCGAACTCGCCGTCATGCGGCGTCGCCACCGCCGCCGGCGCGGCGGCCAGCGCCTGCGCCAGCGCGCCTGCATCGCCCTTGAAGGAGGTGAGGAGATCGGCGTCGATGACGAGGCGCCGGTCCCCGCACACGCCCAGCTTGGCGCGCGCCTGCGGCCCGACGCCGAGGCCCGGGCCGAGCACCAGCGTGGTCAGCCGGCGGTCGGCCAGCAGCTGCGCGAGGCCCGCCGCGTCCCCCACCGGC
>JAEYTJ010000053.1 GCA_023434095.1 Pseudomonadota bacterium
GCCAGCTGGATGCCAGCCTGCTGCTGCTGGCCGAACTCGGCTTCGTGCGTCCGGACGATCCGCGCTATGTCGCGACGGTGGAGACCATCGGCCGCGAGCTGAAGCGCAACGGCTACCTCATGCGCTATGCCGGCGAGGACGATTTCGGCCTGCCGGAAACCTCCTTCACCATCTGCTCGTTCTGGTACGCCGGCGCGCTCGACCTGATCGGGCGCCGCGACGAGGCGCGCGAGATGTTCACCAGCCTGCTCGCCCGGCGCAACCCGGCCGGGCTTCTGTCGGAAGACATCGACAACCAGACCCTGGAGCTGTGGGGCAACATCCCGCAGACCTATTCCATGGTCGGCCTGATCGACACGGCCATGCGTTTGTCGAAGACATGGGAGGAAGCCTTTTGGCGCGGCTCGTAATCGTCTCGAACCGGGTGGCGTCTCCCAAGGAGCGCGCCGCCAAGGCGGGCGGATTGGCGGTGGCGCTGCGCGAGGCGCTCAGCCAGCGCGGCGGGCTCTGGTTCGGCTGGAGCGGGGAGACCGAGGTCAACCCGCCGGACAAGCCCAAGCTGTTCCGCTCCGGCCGCGTCAGCTATGCGTTGCTCAATCTCGATCCCGACGACCAGCGCGCTCACTACGCCGGCTATGCAAACGGCACCCTGTGGCCGCTCTGCCATTACCGGCTCGGGCTTCTCTCCTTCCGCAAGGCGGACTGGGAAGGCTACCGGCGGGTGAACGCGCATTTCGCCCGCGCGCTGATGCCCCTGCTGAAGCCCGACGACATCGTCTGGGTGCATGACTACCATTTCATCCCGCTCGCGGCGGAGCTGCGCAAGCTCGGTTTCGAGGGGCGGATCGGCTATTTCCACCACATTCCGTGGCCGACGCCGGAGGTCTATCTCAGCCTGCCCTCGCACGCCGCGCTGGTGGACGACCTTTCGCGCTACGATCTCGTCGGCCTGCAGACCGAGAACGACGTGCGCGCGCTGCTGACCTACATCTCCTCCGAGATCCGCGGCTGGATCGCGCCCGGCGGCACGGTGGGGCTGAAGGACCGGCGCTTCCGCGTCGCCGCCTACCCCATCGGCATCGACGCCGAGGCCTTCGTCACCGACGCCCGGAAGTCCGTCGGCAGCGAGGAGGAACGGCGGCTGAACGAGAGTCTCGCCGGGCGGGCGCTCGCCGTGGGCGTCGACCGGCTCGACTATTCCAAGGGCCTGCCCGGCAAGTTTGCGGCCTTTGGCGAATTGCTGCGCAGCTACCCCGAGCACCGCTCCAAGGTGACGATGATGCAGGTCGCCCCGCTCTCGCGCAGCGAGGTCGCCGAATATCAGGCGCTGCGCCGCGAGCTTGAGGAGCTGGGCGGCGCCATCAATGGCGAATTCGCCGAATTCGACTGGGTGCCGCTGCGCTACCTCAACCGCCCCTTCCAGCGCGCGACGCTCGCCGCCATCTACCGGCGCGCCCGCATCGGGCTGGTAACACCGCTGCGCGACGGCATGAACCTCGTCGCCAAGGAATACATCGCCGCACAGGACCCGGAAGACCCAGGGGTGCTGGTTCTCTCGCGCTTTGCCGGCGCGGCGGACGAACTCAAGGGCTCGCTGCTGGTCAACCCCTACGACATCGAGGGCATGGCAGCGGCGATGGACCGGGCGCTGAACATGCCGCTCGACGAGCGGCGGGAGCGCTGGCGCACCAATATGGACAAGGTGGAGACCAACACCATCCACCATTGGTGCCAGCGCTTCATCGACGAATTGACCAATGTCACAGACCAGTTCGGCCCCGCGGGCGAGACATGGGGTCACGCCCGGCCGCAGTGACCGGCAGGCCTCCCACCCCATCGGCGCGCCGACCTGCCGGGACGACGCTGGATCGCCGCTGGCGCGCTGCTACTAAACTTCCGTGGCATGCGGGCCGATCAGGCGCCCGACATCGGGAAGCCAGCGTATCGCCATGGCGAAGCTCTTGGTGGCGCCGGGGGCGATGAGCGACAGACCGGGTTTCTCCATGAACTCGCTCGGCCCACCCTCCGGCGAGGCATAGCCGGCCCAGGGTTCGATACACAGGAACGGCGCGCCGGGCTTCGACCAGAGGCCGAGATGCGGCATGTCGGGGAAGGCCACTTCCAGCCCCGGCTCGCCCGGCACGCCGAAGCGCACATGGTGCGAGCGTAGATCGAGGAAGATCAGCGCGTCGCGCTCGAACAAGGCGTCGGCCGGCTCCAGGATCGCGTCCACCGCCGGGTTGGGTTCGGTGGCCGAGGAGAGCAGCCCGCCCACCGGACGGTGGATCGCTTCCGCTTCCGCCTTCTCGAACACCAGCCGGTGGTCGGCGCGCGTGCCGCCATAGGGCAGCGGCCAGCGGAAGGCGGGGTGGAAGCCGACGCTCGCCGGCAGCACGCCCGTGCCGGTATTGGCGACCTCGACCGTGAGGCTCAGCGTCGCCTCTTCCAGCCGGTAGGTGACGGTCAGCGAGAACGGGAAGGGATACTGTTTCAGCGTCTCGTCGTCCGCGTGCAGCGCCAGACGCACCTTGCACTCCGTCGCCTCTTCCAGCGTGAAGGCGCGGCGGCGCGCGAAGCCGTGTTGTGCCATGGGGTAGACCTTGCCGTCATGGACAAGCTGGTCGTTGGGCAGGCGCCCGACGATGGGAAAGAGCAGCGGGGCACGTCCCGTCCAGAACGCCGGGTCGCCGTTCCACAGCAGGTCATGCCCATGCCGGTCCCTCAAGGCCACCATCTCCGCGCCCTGGGGCGAGATATCGACCTCAAGGAATTCCGACTTCAGCCGCACCACGCTCTCGCTCATACCAATCCCCGTCTCGACTTCGCCAAAGATCAGGTCTAACCGGACCTTGCGGAACAAGGATTCCGCGCGCCCGCCACCCTCATCGTCCGGTTCCCATCATGGCCCAGACTCTCGGCCCTGTCGCCGCGCTCCTGCTCGGCGTGTTCTTTCTGGTAACCGGAAGCGGCCTGCAGAACACCCTGCTGCCGCTGCGCGGCGCCTTCGAGGGCTTCAGCGCCATCAATCTCGGCATATTGGGGTCGAGCTACTATCTCGGCTTCGTGGTCGGCTGCCTGGCCGTGCCGCATCTGGTGCGCCGCACCGGCCACATCCGCGCCTTCGCCGCCCTCACCTCGGGCGTGGTGGCGGCGATGATGGCACATCCCTTGTTCATCGAGCCCTTCACCTGGTTCGCGCTGCGCACCATCACCGGCTTCTGCTTCGCCGGCCTCTATCTGGTGATCGAGAGCTGGCTCAACGACCGCGCCACCAACCAGACCCGCGGCTTCGTCATGAGCGCCTATGTCATCGTCGACTATGCCGCGCTGACCGCCGGCCAGATGATGATCACCCTCTACCCGGTGCGGGCCTTCGACCTGTTCGCCATCGCCGCCATCCTGTTTTCGCTGGCGGTGCTGCCAGTGGCCATCGGTTCCAGTACCCAGCCGGCGCCGATCGAGACGGCGCGCATCCGCCTGCCGCGCCTGTTCAAGGCGGCGCCGGTGGCGATGGTCGGCTGCTTCGCCATCGGCCTGACAAACGGCTCGCTGTGGTCGCTGGGACCGATCTTCGGCATCGGGCGCGGGCTCACCTCGGACGGCGCCGCGACCTTCATGAGCGCCGTGGTGGTGGCCGGCGCGCTGGCGCAGTGGCCGGTGGGCTATCTCTCCGACCGCATGGACCGCCGGCGCATTCTCGCCGCGCTGCTGGTGGGAGCATTGCTGGCGGGGCTGGCGCTGGGTGCGCTGCCCTTCGATCTGATCGGCCTGTGCCTCCTCGGCATGGTCTACGGCGCTCTCTCCCTGCCGGCCTATTCGCTGGCGGCCGCCCACGCCTATGACCGTACCGCGCCTTCCGAGGCGGTGGAGACAGCGGCCGGGCTGCTGTTGCTCTACGGCGTCGGCTCGGTGGTCGGGCCGGCGCTGGCTTCGCTCGGCATGCAGCATTACGGGCCGGGCGCGCTGTTCTTCTTCACCGCCGGCTCCTACGCGCTGCTGCTGCTGTTCGTGCTCTGGCGCATCCTGCTGAGGGAAAGGGGCCGGCAGATCGACACGAAGAGCGAGCCCATCGCCTCGGCGGCGACCGGCACCGTGCCCCGGCCGGAAAAAAGTCGCCCGGAATCCCCCCTCACCGGCCTGCGCCGCTGGCGCCGCGCCCGTTCGCCCGCGAATCCGCCGGCCGCCAAACCCGTGCCGCCAGCCCCGGCACCAGAAGCGCCGAACGCCGACGACACCTTCCCCACCGCGCAGGACGGGCGTTCCGACGACGCCTGACCGCGCGGGAACAAGGGTGCCGCCCGTGCGTTGATACCGCGCCCCGCCACCCCGCCGTCACGGGAAACGTCCGCATGATCAAATATGCCGTGATCTTTCTGGTGATCTCGATGATCGCCGGCGCCATCGGCATGACCGGCGTGTCGCAGCTCGCACGCAAGATTTCGCTGGTGCTGTTCGGCTTGTTTTTCCTCGGCTTCTTGCTGTTGATCGGATTCGCCGTGCTGGTCGATCACGCCGTCTCGACGCCGTGACGCCCCGCCGGCCGGCGGGGCATTGACATACCGCAACGCGCCCGGCCGGGGCGGCCGCTAACCTCCGGGGAAACACCCCAGGAGGATGACATGACGACCGAGACCCTCTTTTTCGTCGCCGCCACCGTGATCGCCTTCAGCGGTTTCGCCGCCACGCTTGCTTATGTGGAGGCCTCCACCCGGGCTGTGCGGCGCCAGAACCACCCCCTACCGGGCGAGTGAGACCCGGGCGCTCGACAGCATAGATAATCAATGGTTGTATTGCACAATAATACAACCATTGAGGTGCAACATGTCGATCGAGAGCGTCAGGCGCGTGCAGGAAGCGTTGGCGGCCAAGGGATACGATCCCGGCGAGATCGACGGTGTGTGGGGCCGGCGTTCGATCGCGGCCCTGAGAAAATTCCAGGCCGCCACCGGCCTGGAAGTGGACGGCATTCCCGGACCACATTCCCGCGCGGCGCTGCTGGGCGCCGCAGCGCCCACGCCGGCGGCGAACGGTCCCGAGGGACTGGTCTGGTTCGAGGAGGCGCTCAACCTCGTCGGGACCAAGGAGCGGCCGGGCCCGGACAGCAATGCGACCCTGCTCAAATGGGCCGAAAACCTCGACATCGACTACAAGAGCGACGACATCCCGTGGTGCGGCCTGTTCGTCGCGCACTGCATCGGCGCGACCCTGCCGGACGAGCCGCTGCCGGCCGGCCCGCTGCTCGCACGCAACTGGCGCCGCTTTGGCGACGAGACAACCCCGCGGCTGGGTGCCCTGCTGGTGTTCTGGCGGGGGAGCAAGGGTGGCACCCTCGGCCATGTGGGCTTCTATGGCGGCGAGGACGCCCAAGCCTATCACGTCATTGGCGGCAACCAGTCCGACATGGTGAACCGAACGCGGATCGGGAAGGACCGCCTCCTCGGCGCGCGCTGGCCGGCGACGGCGGCGAGCCTCGGCAGCTCGACGGTGGTGGCCGGCAGTGACGGCACGGCGCTGAGCCACAACGAAGCGTGAGCCTTCGCGCCATTTCCTTCAGGCCGGCCTGCGCTCAATCCGCCTTCCGATCGTCGTCCATGTCGACATGGAAGGCGTGCAGGACGTGATGGATGATCGGCGCCAGCACGACGCCGGTCGCGATCACGATGACGAGGCCGGAGAAGATGGCGTAGGAGCCGGCAAAGACCTTGCCGGCCTGCGTGTGCAGCTCGCTCACCGGTCCCATGCCGGAGAGGATCATCGCCGCGTTAAGATAGGCGTCGGTGAGGTTCATGCCCTCGAAGCCAGAATAGCCGGCCATCCCGACCATCAGCCCGAACAGCATGATGCCGAACCAGACCACCACCGACCACGCCATCCGCACGAGAAACAGGCGGCGCGAGATCAGCGGTTGGCGCAGGGTCTCAAAGAAGAACAGGCCGCGCCCTTGCCGGGTGCGGCCTGTGTTGGGTGGCGATGCCGTGGTCCCGGCGGTCGACCGGGTCGCGGGACGGGCCATGACCTTGCGCGCCATGACCGCCCTTCGGCTCAATTGTCGAGGAAGCTGCGCAGCTTGCGCGAGCGCGAGGGATGCTTGAGCTTGCGCAGCGCCTTCGCCTCGATCTGGCGGATACGCTCGCGCGTCACCGAAAACTGCTGGCCGACCTCTTCCAGCGTGTGGTCGGTGTTCATGCCGATGCCGAAGCGCATGCGCAGTACGCGCTCCTCGCGCGGGGTGAGCGAGGCCAGCACGCGGGTCGTCGTCTCGCGCAGGTTCGACTGGATCGCCGCGTCGATCGGCAGGATGGCGTTCTTGTCCTCGATGAAGTCGCCGAGATGGCTGTCTTCCTCGTCGCCGATGGGCGTCTCCAGCGAGATCGGCTCCTTGGCGATCTTCAGCACCTTGCGCACCTT
>JAEYTJ010000121.1 GCA_023434095.1 Pseudomonadota bacterium
CTCGTTCGGGCGGGGAGTTCGCCATGCGTAGAACCAATTTCATCGCCGCCTTCGCGCTGCTCGCGCTCTCGCTCGCGGTGCTCGGCGGCACCTGGGACCTGCCTTATTGGGTGGACTTCGCCCCGGGCTCGGCCTTCGCGCCCTTCTGGGTCGCCGCCATCGGCATCGTCCTGGCGCTCGCCCTCCTCGTCGCGACCTGGATGGACGACGATACGGAGCCGCACAGCTTTCCCGACCGGCACGGCGTGCTGCGGGTCGGCGGGCTCGTCGCCGCGCTCTGGGTGATGGTGCTGCTCATCCCGCTCGCCGGCTTCATCCCCTCCGCCATCCTGTTCTGCCTGTTCCTGCTGCTTGGGCTGGAGCGTCGGCCGCTGGTGCCCAGCCTGTTCGCCACGGCGGTCGTCACCGGCCTCGTCTACGGCGTGTTCGTCGCCTGGCTCGGCATCGCGCTGCCGGTCGGCCCGCTCGGAATCTGAGGCCCGGAGACTTCCATGGACGCACTCGCCTCCCTCGCCCAGGGCTTCTCCATCGCCCTCACCCCGACGAACCTGCTGTTCGTCCTCATCGGCGTCACCCTCGGCCAGCTCATCGGCGCCCTGCCGGGCATCGGCCCCTCCGCCGGCATGGCGCTGCTGCTGCCGGTGACCTTCGGCCTGGAGCCGGTCACCGCCCTCGTGATGCTCTCCGGCATCATGTATGGCGGCATGTATGGCGGCACCCTCACCTCGGTGCTGGTCAACGTGCCGGGCGAGGCCGCCAGCGTGATGACGGCGGTGGACGGCAACCAGCTCGCCAAGCAGGGCCGCGCCGGGCAGGCGCTCGCCGCCGCCGCCATCGGCTCCTTCCTCGCCGGCATCGCCTCCGTCATCGCGCTGGTCTTCCTCACCCCGCCGCTGAGCGCCTTCGCGCTCAATTTCTCCGCGCCGGAATATTTCCTGCTCGCGCTGCTCGGCATCACCGCCACGGCCAGCCTCGGCACCGGTTCGGCGGTGAAGGCGATGATCGGCGCGTCCCTCGGGCTGATGATCGCCCTCGTCGGCACCGATCCCATCCAGGGCACGTCGCGCCTCACCTTCGGCTCGCTCGACCTCCTGGAGGGCATCGACTTCCTGCCCGTCGCCATCGGCGTGTTCGGCATCGCCGAAATCCTGGTCTCCATGGAGCAGACCCAGTCCGGCCATGTCATCCGCACCCGGCTGCGCGACATGTGGCTGACCAGCAAGGACTGGGCGGAGTGCCGCATGGCCATCGTGCGCGGCGGCGCCGTCGGCCTGCTCATCGGCCTGATGCCGGGCGCCGGCCCCACCGTGGCGGCGCTGCTCGCCTATGTGCTGGAGAAGAAGGCCAGCCCGCATCCGGAGCGCTTCGGCCACGGCGCGCTGGACGGCGTCGCGGCGGCGGAATCGGCGAATAATTCGGCCGCCCACGGCTCGATGATCCCGATGCTGGCGCTCGGCATTCCCGGCTCGGCCTCGACCGCGGTGCTGCTCGCCGCGCTGGTCCTGCTCGGCATCCGCCCCGGCCCGATGCTGCTGACCGAGCAGGCGGACCTCGTCTGGGGGCTCATCGCCTCCATGTTCATCGGCAACGTCATCCTGCTGGTGATGAACCTGCCGCTGGCCCCGCTCTTCGCCAGCGTGCTGCGCATCCCCTATTCCTACCTGGTCGCCGGCATCCTCATCGTGTCGCTGGTCGGCGCCTACGCCATCAGCCTCAGCCTGTTCAATGTCGGGCTGACGCTGTTCTTCGGCATGGTCGGCTATCTCATGATCCGGGCCGACATCCCCCGCGCGCCGCTGGTGCTGGCGGTGGTGCTGGCGCCGCTGATGGAAAGCTCGCTGCGCCAGAGCCTGATGCTCTCGGAAGGCAGCCCGGCGATCTTCCTGCAGCGCCCGCTCGCCGCCGTGCTGGCGCTGTGCGTCCTCGCCTCGCTGGCCCTGCCGCTCTTCAGCTTCCTGCTCGCCCGCCGCGCGGCCCGCCGCGCCGGGGTGAGCGAGGCCCTCTCCCATTCCTCCGACTAGGGTTCGCGCATGAGTTTCTCCCCCGTCATCGACGTTCACGCCCATATCCTCACCGAGGAGATGATGGCCCGCATGCGCCGCGAGGCGCCCGAGATCGGCCCGACCCTCACCGAGGTCGACGCGGAAGGCGGCGTGCTCACCGTGGGCGACATCGTCCAGCGCCCCTTTCCGCGCGGCGGCTGGGACCTCGACCGGCGGCTCGCCGATCTCGACATCGCCGGCTTCGACCTGCAGGTGCTGTCGAACTGCCCGCAGACCTTCCTCTATGAGCGCGAGGCGGCGCTGACCGGCGCTCTCTGCCAGATCCAGAACGAGGCGATTTCCGAACTGGTGGCCCGCCGTCCCGACCGCTTCCTCGGCATCGCCACCCTGCCGATGCAGGACCCCGCCCGGGCGGCGGACGAGCTGCGCCGCGCCGTCAGCAGGCTGGGGCTCAAGGGCGCGCAGATCGGCTCGCATATCGAGGGGCGCAATCTCGACCACCCCTCGCTGGAGCCGGTATGGGCGACGGCGGCGGAGCTCGGCGCCTTCATCCTCATCCACCCGCAGAAGACGGCGGCCGGCGAGCGCACCAAGGAGTTCTATCTCAAGAACCTCATCGGCAACCCGCTGGAGACCACCATCGCCGCCGCCTCGCTGGTGTTCGGCGGGGTGCTGGAGCGCTACCCGGAACTGCGCGTCTGCCTCGTCCATGGCGGCGGCTTCCTGCCGTTCCAGACCGGCCGGATGATCCATGGCTGGAAGGAGCGGCCGGAATGCCGGCGCTTCATCAGGGAGAGCCCGGAAGTCTCCATCCGCCGGCTGTATTTCGACACGCTCACCCATTACGGCCCGGCGCTGCGCTACCTCACCGACACGTTCGGCGCCGACCATGTCCTGCTGGGCTCGGACTATCCCTTCGACATGGGCACGCTGGAAGGCGCGCGGCAGGTGCGCGCGGCAGGCCTCGGCCGGAACGATGAAGAAGCGATCCTCGGCCGGACGGCGGAAGGCTGGTTCGGCGTCAGGGCGGCGGCCGATGCCGCGGCCGGCATCTGAGCGGCGAGGACACATCGATGAGCCCCCCCGCCATCCTCCGCCCCGACCGGCTCCCCGTCACCGAACGTGGCGGCGGCGCGCGCACCACGCGCCTCGTCACCGCCGAGCTCGGCTCGCAGCGCCTGCTCAACGGCATCACCCGCTTCGGCCCCGGCGCCAGCATCCCGATGCACAGCCATAATTGCGAGGAGAGCGTCATCATCCTCGACGGCGACGCGGTATTCGAGATCGACGGCGTGACCCATGAGCTGACCCGCCACGACACGACCTGGATCCCGCCCGACGTGCCGCACCGCTTCCGCAACGCCTCGGACAGCGCGCCGCTCGCCATCTTCTGGACCTATGCCGACATCGACGCCACCCGCACCATGGCGGCGACCGGCGAGACCCGCTCCATCGCGTCCGAACATAAGGGGGAGAGGCCATGAACGCCGTTCCCCAGCCTCTCCCCGCCGCCGCGGCCCTGCCGGCCCCGGCGCTCGAAGGCCTGATCGCCGACGCCCTGCGCGCCTGCGGCCTGCCGCCGGCGGACGCCGCCGGCGTCGCCGGGCTGATGGTCGAGGCCGACATCACCGGCGCCGACGGCCACGGCATCTTCCGGCTGGCGCAATATGTCCGCCGGCTGCGCGGGGGCGGCGTCAACCCGGCGCCGACGATCGCGGTGGAGCGCCTCGGACCGGCGCTCGCGCGGGTCGATGGCGACAACGGCATGGGGCATCTGGTGATGCGCCGGGCCACAGACATCGCCGCCGACATCGCCGGCGAGGCCGGCGTCGCCTGGGTGGGCGTGCGTCGCTCCAACCATGCCGGCCCCGCCTCCCTCTATGCCGACATGCTCGCCCGGCGCGGCCTCGTCGGCATCTATTCGGTCGTCGCCAGCGCCAACCACATGGCGCCCTGGGGCGGCACCTCCTCGCTGCTCGGCACCAACCCGCTGGCCATCGCCATTCCCGGCGGCGCGGGCGCCCCGCCGGTGCTGCTCGACATCGCCACCACCGTCGTCTCCTACGGCACGGTGAAGAAGCATGTGCTGAACGGCACGCCGATGCCCGAGGGCTGGATGGTGAGCCGGATCGACGGCGCGCCGGTCACCGATCCCGCGCGCAGCGGCGAGGGCGTGCTGCTGCCCATCGGCGGCCACAAGGGCTCCGGCCTCGCCCTCATGCTCGGCCTGCTGGCGGGCACGCTCAACGGCGCCGCCTTCGGCAGCGAGGTGGTGGATTTCAACGCCGATTCCTCGACCGAGACCAATACCGGGCATTTCATCCTGGCGCTGGATGTCGCCCGCTTCATGCCGCTGGAGCTCTTCGCCGCGACGATGGCGCGCCAGCTCGACGAACTGCGCAACGACGCGCCGCTGCCGGGCACGGAAGGCGTGCGCATTCCCGGCGACCGGCGGGCGGTGCTGCGCGCGACCCGGCTGCGCGAGGGGGTGCCCCTCCCCGCCCCGCTGCGCCGGCAGCTCGACGACCTCGCCGCCTCCCTCGGCATTCCTCCGCTCGCCGCCCGCCTCTGAAACCGCAGGAGACCGCCATGACCGCATCCACCGAGGCACCGGCCGGCCGCACCACCATCAATAAGGGCGCCTTCAAGGCCGGCGACGGCGCCTATCTGTTCCAGCTCGACGCGCTCTCCGCCATCGAGGGCGGACCCGGCTATTCCACCGCCATCGGCAGCGTGGTGGAGGGCCTGCGCACCCAGTGCGGGCTGATGCGCAAGGCGCGCGGCACCGGCGCCCGCCCGCATTCCCACCCCAACGAGCAATGGAACTACGTGGTGCAGGGCCGCCTGCGGGTGAACATCGAAGGCGAGCCCGAGCGCATCGCCGGTCCCGGCACGCTGGTCTATTTTCCGCCGGGCGTGATCCACTCCACCGTCGCCCTGCCGGAGGAGGACGTCGTCTTCTTCGTGGTCAAGGACACCACCCACGGCATCTCCGGCAAGGCCGCCGATGGCACGATGAGCGGCGGGCACTACGACACGCCGGCTTCCTCATAGCCGCCGGCGCGCGGCCCCCACACCGCGCCGATCCGCTCGGTCTCCTGGCCGAGCACATCGAGAAAGGCGGCGGCGGCCGGCTGCAACGGCCGCCGCGCCGGCTCGATCAGCATCAGGTCCATGCCGAGCGGCGGATCGGCGATCGGGCTCACCGCGAAACGCCCCGCCGCATCCGCGCCCTGCCGGCGCCGGCCGGTGCCGTCCACCTCCGGTGCCATCATCAGCCCGGGCAGGATCGCCACCCAGTCGGTGGATGCGACGAAATCCAGCGTCCCCATCATCGCGTCGAGTTCGAGCCGCCGTTCCACCCCGACCCGGTTGGTGGCGAGATAGGTTTCGATATTGGCCCGGCGCGCATTCTGCAGTCCCGGCACCACCAGCTTGAGCGGCCCGAGTTCGGCGAGGCGCACCGGCTGCAAATGCTCCCGCCCCGCCGAGGCGCCGGAAACCAGGACCTCCGGCGTATAGGCGAAGCGCGTCGTGCGCACCCCCACCGTCCCGGTCGAGGCCGGCACGATGGCGAAATCGAGATCGCCGCCGCGCACCTGCTGGGTGAGGTTGGCCGAATAGGCCTCGACGATCCGCACCACCACGTTCGGATGCGCGGTGACGAAGCGCGCCAGCGCCGGCGCCAGCACCGAGCGGGTCATGGTCGGCATCAGCCCCACCACCAGCTCGCCGTCGAAGCCGGTGCCGAAGCGCCCGAGCGCGCGGTTCGCCGCCTCGTTGAGGCGCAGCAGCTCGATGCAGTGGCGGTAGTAGTTCTCGCCGGCCGGGGTCGGCTGCACCGTGCCGCCGCCGCGCACGAACAGCTTCACCCCGAAACGGTCCTCGATCTTGCGGATATGCTGCGAGACGCCCGACTGGGTGGCGTTCTCCCGCTGCGCCGCCGCGGTGAAGGAGCGCTCCTCATAGGTGGCCACGAACAGCCGCACATCGCGCAGGGTCTCGCTCATCGCCATCATGTTTCCTGATTGAGGCGAGCAGATCATATCATTTCTGAAGCGGCGGCGGCATCCCTAAGCTCACCCTCATGAGCGAGCACGTCATCACCTTCGCCTCGCGCGACGATCACGGCCACTTCCGGCGGGCGTTGGGCCGCTTCGCCACCGGCGTCACCGTCATCACGACGCGCACCCCCCAGGGAAAGCTGGAAGGCCTCACCGCCAACAGCTTCGCCTCGGTCTCCCTCGACCCGCCGCTGGTGCTGTGGAGCCTGCGGCGGGAGGCGCCCTCGCTGTCGAGCTTCACCGAGGCCGGCCATTTCGCCGTCAACGTGCTGGGCACCCACCAGGCGCATCTGTGCCGGCACTTCGCCACCCCGCACCCCGACAAGTTCGGCGAGGTGGCGCACGCCATCGGCGCGCATGGCTCGCCACTGATCGAGGACGCCATCGCCCGCTTCGAATGCCGCACCGAGCAGGTCGTCGAGGCCGGCGACCACCTCATCTTCATCGGCCGGGTGCTGCGCGCCGCCCATCGCGACGGCGAGCCGCTGGTCTACGCCACCGGCACCCTGTGCAGCCCCGCCGCGCTGCCGCCCGCCCCCTCCGCCACCGCTCCTTCCGCGAACCGGGAACGCGTCTCATGAAACTCGGCTTTTTCACCATGCCGATCCATCCCCTGCACCGCAGCCTCACCGAGACGCTGCAGGAGGACCGCGACTTCTGCCTCATCGCCGAGAAGCTGGGCTTCTGCGAGGGCTTCTTCGGCGAGCACGTCACCGACGGCGCGGAGACCATCACCTCCTCGCTGATCTTCATCGCCTGGCTGCTGAACGAGACCAAGACCATCCGCCTCGGCTCCGGCACCATCAACCTGCCCAACCAGCACCCCGCCCGCGTCGCCGGCGAGGTGGCGATGCTCGATCACATGGCGCAGGGCCGCTACATCATGGGCATCAGCCCCGGCGGCCTGCTCTCCGACGCGGAGGTGTTCGGCAATCTCGACAAGAACCGCACCGAGATGTTCGTCGAGGCCATCGACCACATTCTCGGCATCTGGTCGGGCGAGGCGCCCTACCGGCGGGAGGGCAAGCACTGGACCATCTCCACCGAGCGCACCTTCCTCCCCGCGCTCGGCCAGGGCTTCATGCACAAGCCCTATCAGCGCCCGCACCCGCCCATCGTCATCACCGCCGTCGCCCCCTTCTCCAAGGGCGTGACGGAGGCGGCGCAGCGCGGCTGGGAGCCGATCTCCGCCAATTTCCTGCTGCCGGTCTGGGTGAAGACGCACTGGCCCAAATATGTGGAGGGCTGCGAGAAGGCCAGCCGTCCCGCCGATCCCGCCAATTGGCGGGTGGCCAAGAGCATCTTCGTCGCCGACGACCTCGCCACCGCCCGCCGCTACGCCACCGAGCCGGGCAGCCCCTATTACGCCTATTACAACTCGCTCGCGACCAAGCTCGTCGGCAATGGCCGCGCCAACCTGTTCAAGCGCGACCCCTCGGCGCCGGACAGTTCGGTCACCGTCGACAGCGTGCTCGCCGATCTTGTCATCTGGGGCACGCCCGACAAGGTGGCGGACGAACTCGCCGCCTTCCAGAGCGAAATCGGCGAATTCGGTACCCTGCTCTATGCCGGCCACGACTGGGCCGACCGCGGGCTCGCCATCCGCTCGATGGAATTGATGGCGGAGAAGGTCATCCCCGCAGTCAACACTGGACGTCGCTCCGCCGCCGCCGAATAATGTCGACAGTCAACAGCCGCCGGCACAGGTGGCGCCAGGAGGAAACATGATCCGCGCCGCAATCGCCGGTCTGGGCTGGTGGGGCAAGCACATGATCCGCCGCATGGCGGATTCGGACCAGCTGCGCATCGTCGCCGCCATCGACACGTCGGACGCGCAGGCGGGCTTCGCCGCCGAGCACGGCATCCCGCTCACCACCGACTGGGAGACGGTGCTCGGCGATCCCGGCATCGACGCGGTGATCCTGTGCACCCCGCATTCGCTGCACACGGCGCAGGTGGCGATGGTCGCCCGCGCCGGCAAGCACGTGTTCTGCGAGAAGCCGCTGGCGCTCACCCGCGCGGATGCCGAGCGCTCCGTCGCCGCCTGCCGCGCCGCCGGGGTGCAGCTCGGCATCGGCCATGAGCGGCGCTTCGAGCCGGCCATGCTGGAGATCAAGCGCCTGGTGCAATCCGGCGCGCTCGGCACCTTCGTGCATGTCGAGGCCAATTTCAGCCATGACAAGCTCGCCGCCGTCCCCAAGACCGACTGGCGCGCCTCGCCGGTCGACGCGCCGGCCGCCGGCATGACCGCCATGGGCATCCATCTCAGCGACGCCTTTCTCGAACTGTTCGGGCCGGTCGCGGAGGTCTATGCGCTCACCTCCAGCCGGGGCTCGGACCGGCCGAACGGCGATGTCGTCTCCGTGCACGCCCGCTTCGCCTCCGGCGCCACCGGCTATCTCAACGCCATCCTCGTCACCCCGCTCTATATCGGCATGACGGTGTTCGGCACCGAGGCCTGGGTCGAAGCCCGCAACCACACCCATCCCGACACGCCCGGCCCGACCACGCTGACCATCCAGCACAAGGACGGGCGCCGCGAGGTGCGCGAGTTCGAGTGGACCGACACGGTGCGGGCCAA
>JAEYTJ010000223.1 GCA_023434095.1 Pseudomonadota bacterium
CGGGGGCGTAAACGGCCGCGGTGGCCCGCGCGGCCGAGGCCACCGTCACCGGGCGGGAGGCAAACGGATCGGCGGCGGGCGCGCGCCCGCGCGGGGCGTAGTCCACCGGGCTCTCCACCCGCTCGCGGAAGGGCGGCGGGGCATAGGAGAGCGCCTCGGAATCAACGGCGGCAGCAGGCGGAGGAGCGGGAGAAGCAACGGGCCGGGGGGCGGGCTCGCGGGCCGGCGCGGCGGCATTCCGGCTCGCAGGAGCCTCGCGGGCGGGACGTGACGCCTCGCTGCGCGCGGCCGCCGGCTCCGCGGCGACCTCGTCGGAAATGATACGACGGATGGAGGCCAGGATTTCCTCCATCGACGGCTCACTGCCTCTCGCATTCGGCATGCGCTGACTTCCGATCCCGGGGGCTGGCGACGCTCGGCCGAAGCGCGATTCAACCCGTTAACACTTCGTGAACTCTGAACCGCCGGCGGCGGCACGCCAAGATGTAACCCGGCAGGACGAACAACGTTCGCGAGCTAAGGTTAACGCCGCTCGTGCCGCCCTGCCCGCCGCGCACTTCCCTCTCCCGCTACCGTCGACTTCAGCCGTTCGGCGTACGCGGTCAAGAGAAAATCACTGCCCGCCGGGGGTACGCACGCCGATCCAGGCATCGCGCACCTGATCGTAGTGGATCTGCGGGTTGTAGATCGGAACCTTGAGACCAAGCGTCGTGGCGCTCAGGCGGCCGCTCGCGGACAGCACCGCGTAGGAGGCGACGACCCGGTCGCGCTGGGCGATGACGAGGCTGGCGCGGGCGTTGAACAGGGCCGTCTGCGCGTTCAGCACGTCGAGCGTGGTGCGCTGGCCGACCCGCCATTCCTCGCGCACGCCGCGCAGGGCGATCTCGTTGGCGGCGACGGAAGCCTGCGCCGATTCGATCGCCGCCTTCGCCGCTTCCAGGGAGCCCCAGTACTGCACGGCGTTCGCCCGCACCTGCTCGCGGTTCACGTCGACCTCGATCCGCAGCTGGCCCAGGGATTCCTTGGCCTGCCGGATCGTCGCGTACTCGCCGCCGCCCTGGTAGATCGGGACGGTGAGGTTCAGCGTCGCGGCAGCGGAGGTCTGGCGCTCGACGTTCAGCGTGCTGTTGTAGTCCGACGACGCCGAGCCGTTGAGGGTCAGCGTCGGCGAAAGGGCCGCCTCGGCCACCTTCACATTGGACAGGCCTGCATCAACCGCGAACTCCGCCGACTTCACCGCCGGGTGGCTCGTGAGGCCGGATTCGACGGCGAACTTTTCGGTCTTCGGCAGCAGACGGTCGATCGGCCGGCCCGGGCTCAGCTTGGTCGGGCGCAGGCCGATGACCTGATAGAACACCGCATTGGCAGTGTTGAGGTTCGATTCGGCGAGCGCCAGTTCGCTCTGCGCGTTGGCCACGCTGGCTTCCGCCTGGGCAACGTCAGTGCGGGTGATCTCGCCGACCGAGAAGCGATCGCGCGCCGCGCGCAGTTCTTCACGCAGGGCTTCGAGGTTCTGCTTCTGCAGCTCGACCAGCGCCGCGTTCTGCAGCACGTTCATATAGGCGGTGGCAGCGTCGAGCAGCACGAGCTGCTCGGTGTTGCGCAGCAATTCGCGCTGGCCGCGCACCTGCGATTCGGCGCTGCGCACCGAATTGGCGGTTTTCAGGCCGTCATAGATGGTCTGGCTGATGGTGATCCCGACGCCCGTCGGGTAGGTCTTGGCGACGCTCAGCGACCCTCCCTGCGCGGTCGCGGCGGCCGAATCCACACGCGTTTCCGCCCACTGCGCCCCGGCATAGGCGGTACCGAAGATCTGCGGGCGATAGCCGGAAAGGGCGATCGGCACATACTCGTCGGTCACGCGGGTGGCGGCGCGCTGCGAATTCAAACTGGGATTGTTGCGATAGGCCGCCGCAAGGGCCTGATCGAGGGTCTGAGCCTCTGCTGGCACCGCAATGCCAACAAAAAAAGCGACCGCCGCCCACGCGACGACCTTACCCCCGGTAGCCGACAGCAACATGTCTAACCTCTGCGAACGCTTATCTGATGGGAATCACCTGCCCCCGGGCGACTCTCTCACTCTCTCAATGACGCGAACGCAGGATAGGTGCTGGAAGATGGGCTGTGAACCGCTCGGTTTGGTTCCGGGAACGATTTCGTCGCACACGCGGCAGATCAGCCACAGGGGCGACGAAAACCGTTAGAATACAAAGCCCGGGCGCGCCTCGAAGCCCGGCAGCGTGGGCACGGCGGCGTCGAATACGACGCGCGAGCCCATGCCTCCGGTGGTGTGGGTGAAGACGGTCGCCCGTCCGGCACGCCCGCGTCCGACCACGGCCACGAGCCGTCCACCCGGCTTGAGCTGGGCGAGCAGCGATTCGGGGGCTGCGTCGACCCCGCCATTGACCAGGATGACGTCGTAAGGCGCCTCGCCCGGCCAGCCGGCGGCCATCGGCCCCTGCACATAGGCGGCGTTCAGCAGACCCAGCTCGACCAGCAGGGACGAGCCCTGCGCCGCCAGTTCCGCATCCTCTTCGAGCGCCACGACCTGGCCGGCCAGCCTGGCCAGCACGGCGGTGGAATAGCCGCTGGCCGCGCCGACATCGAGCACGAGGGCGTCGGGGCCGATCTCGGCCGCCTGCAGCAGCTTGGCGAGCACCATCGGCTCCATGAGATACCGCGCCGGCGCGCCTTCCTTCACCAGGACGTCGTCGTCGATATAGGCGAAGTTGCGCAGGCTGGCCGGCACGAAGCGCTCGCGCGGCGTCTCCAGCATGGCGGCGACGATGCGCAGGTCGGTGACGTCGTTGGCACGCACCTGTGCGTCCACCATGGCGCGGCGCAGTTCGGCGAAATCGATCATTCGGCGACAACCTCGAAAGCAGACGGGCAAGGCCGCGCGCGGGCCGCGCGGCAGGCGCGTGCCCCCCGGCGGCGCGAGCGAACGGCGTCAGAATTGCGGCACCGGCGTGCGCATTGCAAGCGTTCTCGGCAAGCAGGCTTGAAGATTTCCAGCCTGCGGCGCAGCTCTCCCGGCGCGAGCAATTTCGGGCCCGCCCGCACGGGCCGCGATATCGACCGGCTCTCCGCGCCATCGGCCGGCGCGGCGGAATGCCGCTTCGACCGCCCGCAATCGGCCCTCGCCACCACGTTGAGGTGGCGGCCATCCCCACCTTCCGAGGCCGGGCGCGTTGCTCATCGGGCCGAGCTCTGTTATGAGCCGCCCCGGCCCCATCAGGCGCCTTGCGGCGACCTGGGTCGGGCCACGTGGCGGAGTGGTTACGCAGCGGACTGCAAATCCGTGCACCCCGGTTCGATTCCGGGCGTGGCCTCCAGTTCACGCACCCGCCGTCGGCCCGGCAGACCGGCCGGCGGCGGGTGTCGTCACCGCCTTTGTGGCTGTCGGTGCGCCTGCCGTCATGGGTTTGACAACAAGCCGTGATCGTCGTTGATGATCCGCGCTCCGGCGCCCGCGAGGCGGAACGAAGGGCGACGCCCGATCCGGCCGGGCCCGTGTAGAGGATTCTCGCTGATGCTGCCCCCCAAGTTGGCCAACGCGTTCCGTAACATGATCAGCCCGGAGACCCGCGACACGGTCCGCCGGCTGTTCGTCCAGGATGGACGCCGCCACTGGAAGGGCTATGCCCTGTCCTTCCTCTTCATGGGCATCATGGCGGGCACCACGTCGGGCCTCGCCTATCTCATGGGCGACGTGATCAACCGCATCTTCGTGGAGCAGAACTCGACGGCGATCTGGATCCTGTCGGGAGCGGTGGTCGCGCTCTCCGTCGTCAAGGGGTTCTCCGCCTATGGCCAGGCGGTCATGCTGGCGAAGGTCGGAAACCGCATCGTCGCCGACAACCAGAAGCGCGTTCTCGACCGGCTTCTGATGCAGGACGTGACCTATTTCTCCGGCAGCCACACCGCCGAGATCATGCTTCGGTTCAACACCGGCGCCCAGGCGGCGCGCAACGTGCTGAACCTCATCATCACCAGCCTCGGCCGCGACCTGCTTTCGGTCGTCGGCCTGACGGCGGTGATGATCATTCAGGACCCGTTCATGGCGATGATCGGCTTCGTCGTCATGCCCATCGCCGTTGGTGGCGTGCGCTCGCTGATCCGCAAGGTGCAGAAGATCTTCAGTCGCGAATTCCACAGCGCGATCCAGATCATGACCGAATCGATCGACGCCTTTCAGGGCATCCGCACCATCAAGTCCTTCACCCTCGAGGACAGCCAGCGCGAGAAGATCTTCGAGCGCATCGACCGGATGGAGAAGGCGTCCAACCGCATGATGCGGGCGCAATCCCAGTCCGGCCCGCTGATGGAGGCGCTGGGCGGCGTCGCCATCGGCCTGGTGGTGATGTATGCCGGCTGGGGCGTCCTGCACGGCGGACGCACGCCGGGCGAGTTCTTCTCGGTGATCACCGCGCTGCTGCTCTGCTACGAGCCGGCCAAGCGCCTCGCCCGCCTCAATATCGATCTCACGACCCATCTTCTCGGCGCGCGGATGCTGTTCGCCATCCTCGACCGCCCGGCGACGGAAGCCGACGCCCCGGGGACGCCGGAACTGGTCGTCAGCGGCGGCGGCGTGACCTTCGATGACGTGGTCTTCAGCTATCGCGAGAACGAGCCGGTCCTGCGCGGCCTCAGCTTCACGGCCGAGCCGGGCCAGACCACCGCGCTGGTCGGCCCCTCGGGCGGCGGCAAGAGCACGGTGATGAACCTGCTGGAGCGCTTCTACGACACCGAATCGGGGGTGATCACCATCGACGGCCAGCGCATCGACACGGTCACCCGCCGCTCGCTGCGCCAGGCCATCGGCTTCGTCAGCCAGGACGTGTTCCTGTTCACCGGCACGGTGCGCGAGAACATCGCCGCCGGACGTCCCGGCGCCACCGAAGAAGAGATCATCGCCGCCGCTAGGTCGGCGCACGCGCATGATTTCATCATGGGCTTCGAGGGCGGCTATGACAGCCGCGTCGGTGAGCGCGGCACCCAGCTTTCCGGCGGACAGCGCCAGCGCATCGCCATCGCCCGCGCCTTCCTCAAGGACGCGCCGATCCTGCTGCTCGACGAGGCGACCGCCGCCCTCGACAGCGAATCCGAGGCCGAGGTGCAGAAGGCGCTCAACGAGCTGCAGCGCAACCGCACCACGCTGGTCATCGCCCATCGCCTGCAGACGGTGATCAACGCCGACAAGATCTGCGTGATCGAAAAGGGCCGCGTCGTCGAGAGCGGCCGCCACGAAGAGCTCGTGTCCAAGCGTGGGCGCTATTTCACCTTCCACCAGCTGCAGTTCGCCGGGCAGCAGGAACGCCTCAGCGCCTGAGGATATCCACATGGTGCGGGATGAGGGGTTCACAAACCCATCCCGCATTGCTATATCGCCGGCCTCCGAGACGCCACGGCGTCCCCGGTCCCTGATAGCTCAGTTGGTAGAGCGTTCGACTGTTAATCGAATGGTCGCAGGTTCGAGTCCTGCTCAGGGAGCCACCCCCCGTTTCCGGGGCGGCTCAGCTTTTCCCAAAGCACTCTCCTATCCATTGAAATTGCTGGATAATTTGATTTCCAGCCTCAGCTCGCTGTCCCAGCCGGGATCAGCCAGAGCCACCCCATCCCACGAATTTGTTGGCCTTGTTGTTGGCCTGTAGCCCGTGTTTTCGTGATCCCAGCGATCAGCAGGGAGGGCGAACATGGCCTTGTCAGATGCAGCGTGCCGGACGGCCAAAGGCCGGGAAGGCGAATACAAACTTCAGACGGTGGCGGCCTCTATCTTTTCGTGAAGCCCAACGGCGCCCGGGTCTGGCAGCAGGCCTACAGGTTCGCGGGCAAACAGAAGAAACTCACCCATGGGCCCTATCCGCTCATTTCGCTGGCCGATGCGCGGCGGCTTCGCGACGAAGCCAAGAGGTTGTTGACCTCGGGAGTAGACCCCGGAGCCAACAAACGAGCCAACAAAGCCGCCGTCGCGGCGTCTGTCGCCGCCGCAACGAGCACCTTCGGGGTCATTGCGACCGAGTTCATCGACAAGATGACCAAGGAAGGGCGAGCCGAGGCCACCCTCCTGAAGGCGCACTGGCTGCTGGAGGAAATCGCAGCCCCTCTTCGCAACCGCCCCATCGCCGAGATCACACCGCCAGAGATCCTTGCCGTCCTGCGGGCGGTGGAGGTCAAAGGGCACTACGAGACTGCGCGCCGCTCCCGCAGCATCATCGGTCAGGTCTTCCGTTATGCGATCGCAACCAGCCGCGCCGAACGGGATGTGACGGCCGATCTGCGAGGCGCACTCATCGCCCCCACGACCAAGCACCGCGCCGCTATCACACGCCCGAAGCGGCTGGGTGAACTGATGGCGGCCATCTATGGCTGGACGAAGGGTCAGGAAACGACGGTCGCAGGCCTGAAGCTGCTTGCGCTGCTGGCACTCCGTCCCGGCGAACTCCGCGCCGCCACATGGGACGAGATTGACCTTGAAGCGGGGGTCTGGATCGTCCCAGCCAACCGAACCAAGATGCGCCGACCACACCGCACGCCCCTGCCCTTACAGGCCGTAGCCACCTTACAGGAATTGCGCGACGCCACCCGAAGCGGGATCAGTTCCTTCGTCTTTCCGGCGACTGTATCGGTGAGGAAGCCGATGAGCGAGAACACCTTGAACTTCGCTCTACGACGTTTGGGTATAGGGGCGGAGGAAATGACCGCCCACGGTTTTCGGGCCGCGTTTGCCTCGCTCGCCAATGAGAGCCGGCGCTGGCATCCCGACGCGATTGAGCGGCAGCTCGCCCATGTTGAGGGCAATAATGTGCGCCGGGCATATACCCGCGGCGAGCATTGGGACGAACGCGTATTGATGATGCAGTGGTGGGCAGACGAGTTGGATCGGCTTCGAGAAGCGGCTATCGCGGAAGCCCGCATCCAAGCCCATCCCCAGGTCAGGCGCGCAAAGTCTCAATCAGTTCGCCAGTAACAGCCGTCGACGGCGCCTCCCTTCATTGGTGGGGGAGGCTTGGGTGCGGCTATCCTGCGGCGCCTCTACCGGGCCGCTGTCGGACGACGTGAAAGCTGTCGATCCGCGGCGCCGCTCGAAGCGACCGTTCTTGAGTGGCACTGAGAACTGCCAGTCGCTCGCCGCGCCTAGGCGCAAATTTCAGATAAGACGGCTTTTGTTATCATTTTTCATAGATAGTTACGATTTTTCAGGATAGTTTGAGCCACGCTATCCTCGACGCACCAGAAATGCTTTTTCATGAACGACGGCACGAGATACGACTTCTCAGGGCCAGTTACGGTTTTTCAGGACCAGTCATTCCCTGAAGAAGCGACCCCCGCCGGCTACGCCGCACTCATCGGCGCATTCGGCCTTGCCGTGCCGCTTCCGCGGACACTCTGCGCCATCGGAACTCATCACCGTCTCTATGCACGGGATGGCTGGCGCATATACACGCCGCGCCATGCGCCAGCTGCCAGTCTCGAAGGCCACCTCACCTTCGCCCTGAAATATGAGGGGCTCGATCTCCTCGTCCTCAAGAGAATTTTTCGCGCCACGGGTCCGGCGCCAATCGAAGCGCTGGTGCGCGCAACGCCGACCGGCTCCTACGCAAGGCGCGTCTGGTTTCTGTATGAATGGCTGCTTGGCGAGAGGCTCGATCTTCCGGCCGCCGAAAAGGGAGCCTATGCCCTTGTCGTCGATCCCGGCCTGCAATGGGCGGCGTCCGGCACCACGTCGACCCGCCATCGTGTCAGGAACAACCTGCCTGGCACGCCAGCCTTCTGCCCCATGGTGTTCGCGACCGAAGCCCTGAAGGCCTTCCACGGCACGAATCTCGCCGAACGGGCGCGCGCCGCTATTGCCGACGTGCCCCGCGATCTGCTCGCCCGCACCGCCGCTTTCCTGCTGCTGAAGGATTCCCGCTCAAGCTTTGCAATCGAGGGGGAGCATCCGCCGCAGGATCGTATCCAGCGCTGGGGCCGCGCAATCGGTGAGGCAGGCCGACGCTCCTTCGACCTTGACGAGCTCTTAAGGCTTCAGCGCATCGTCATCGGCGATGCGCGCTTCGTCCAGCTTGGACTACGCACGGAGGGCGGGTTCGTCGGCGAGCATGACCGCGACACCCGTATGCCACTGCCCGATCATATCAGTGCCCGGCATGAGGACCTGCATGATCTCATCCGCGGGTTGGTGGCCTTCGACCGCACGGCAGCGGAGCGCCAACTCGATCCGGTGATCGCAGCTGCCGCA
This sequence comes from Pseudomonadota bacterium, assembly GCA_023434095.1. Classification (GTDB taxonomy): domain Bacteria; phylum Pseudomonadota; class Alphaproteobacteria; order Rhizobiales; family Xanthobacteraceae; genus Ancylobacter. The sequence continues at coordinate 8,243 of JAEYTJ010000223.1, forward strand.
CTGGCCTTCGGCTTCGTCTACATCCATCCCTTCGAAGACGGGAACGGGCGCCTGCACCGCTACCTGATCCATCACGTCCTTGCTGAACGCGGGTTCAATCCGCCGGGGGTCGTTTTTCCTATCTCCGCGGCGATCCTCGATCGGATCGACGATTATCGGCGGACGCTGGAAAGCTGGTCTGCGCGCCTGCTCCCCTTCATCCAATGGGAGCCGACGCCGACCGGCAACGTCCGGGTGCTGAACGAGACGGCGGATTTCTACCGCTATTTCGATGCGACGCCCCACGCAGAATTCCTCTACGCATGCGTGGAGCGCACGATCGAGATCGACATGCCGGCCGAGACGCGCTTCCTGCAGGCGTATGACGCGTTCCGCGTCGCGATCGGACAGATCGTCGACATGCCGGATCGCACCGTTGATCTCCTCTTCCGCTTCCTGCGGCAGAATGAAGGAGTTCTCTCAAAGCGTGCCCGGGAGCAGGAATTCCGCGAGCTCAGGGCCGACGAGATCGAGCGGGCCGAAGGCGCCTACGCGGCTGCGTTTGCCTCTGATCGCGATGGGGAGTAGAGGCGGCCGCGCACAGCGATCTGCCTTCAATCGATGAAAACGAGCCGCCCCTATCGGAAGCTTGGCAAGCGACAACATCGGCGCTGTTTCGCCGAATGGTCGGCCCGCTATCAAAACCTATCGACTGCCGTCTCGTCCGGTGTCCGCCAACGGGGCGGATCGGCAACCCATCGGTTGATGTCGGATTCCCGCCAGCCGGCGCCGTTGGTGCTGATCTTGAGCTGAGCGGGGAAGGTTCCGTCTGCGATCTTGCGGTAAATGGTGGAGCGGGACAGGCCGGTGCGGGCGAGGACGGTCTTCAGGCGGATGATACGCTCTGGTGTCTGCATGGCGGTGCTGCCTCCTACTGGATGCGCCTGAGGGCGCCTGCGCAAGACAAGGCATGGGACCGCCGGCCGGCAAGGGGATGAACGGCGCCGGTGCAGCGTGGCGAAACGACGGCGGCACATCGGACGGGTCTACAAACCCAGGCCACGGCTGCGGTCGAAGTCGATGCCGTGGCTATGGGCGAGCTCACGGCCCAGACTGCGGCCGGTTTCAAAGCTGATGCCGAGCTCCTTCCTGCGAGCGGCGAGCAGGGATTCGAGCTGCGGGTCGCGCTCCAGGCTCCGCGCCATGTCGCCCATCTGGACACGGGTTGCCTTGTAGCCGGCGTAGTCGCCCTGCGCGTACTGGTGCCGGTGCTGCCGGTCGAGCTTCTGCCAGCGCTCGACGAAGCGATCGGCGCGGCGCTCCGGATCGGTACGGATTTCGGTTTCAAGTTGGAGGGCGCGGATGGTGCGATTGAGCTTGCCGTCGGCCGCATCGTGCACCAGTTCCGGGTTCTTCTCATAGGCGGCCTCCGCATCGCGCCAGCCATGGGGCCGCACCTCGTCGAAGGCCTTGCGGGCATCGGTGAGCTCACGCAGTTGCTCAGGCGTGCCCTGGCCGGTGCCCTCCGCCGTTGAGAGGATCGCATCCCACGCACGGGCATGACGGACGAGCGCGCGGGTTCTCGCCCGTCGCAGCATCGCCTCCGGATCCTCGGAAGGCTCCTGGGTGAGCGGCTTGGCTTTGTTCCCGAGCTCTTCGCGCAGGACTGGCGTTTCCCGTGCCGCGTCCACGGCCGGCTTCAGCCCATCGACGAGGTCGCGCAGCTTCTCCGGAACCTTGCGCACCATCTCCATGACACGCTCGCGGAAGGTGATGCCGCGGCGCTCAGCATAGGCCTGCGCCGGATCAGACTGGTCATAGTCCGCGGCCATGTCCTTGGCCCGGTCGCGCGACAGGGTGCGGACCAGCCGGTCCCCATCCGCAAAGTCGTCGCGGCCATAGTGCAGCTCCATGCCGTCGCGGTGGCGCGACAGCGCGACATAGCTGGAATGAGCATCCAGGCCGGGCGTGGCCAGCACATGGGTGCGGTCCACCGTCATGCCCTGCGCCTTGTGGATGGTGGCGGCATAGCCGTGGTCAATGCGGTCATAGTTTTTCAGATCGAAAGAGATGGATCGCCCATCATCCGTGCTCACGGAGATGGACTGCGCGCTGACCTGCTCGAGGGTGCCGAGCGTGCCATTCTTTACCCCGAGGCCGCGCTCGTTCTGTAGGAACATCACGCGGTCGCCACGGGCGAAGGAACGCTCCCCGCGCTCCACGGTGACGCGCACCTCCTCGCCGAGATCGCCGGCCTCCCGCATCCGTTGGCGGGCGGCCTGGTTGAGGGCGCGCACCTCGTCATTAGTGTGGGTGAGGATGATGCGGCTGCGATCAGGCGCGACCTGCCGGTCACGGTTCCAACGTTCGATCAGCTCGCCCCGCGCCTGCTCCCGAGTCTGAGCGGCATGGACCATGCCGTTCCTCTCATAGGCCTGGATGGCCTCGCCGATCCGCCGCGTTGCCAGATCCCGCGTGGCGTCGCGCTGCCACTCCGCGCGCTGGCGGCGTACCTCGCTGATCTCGGCGCCGCCATGACGCTCGACCAGCGAACGGAACGCAGCGCCCGCCTCGATGGATTGCAGTTGCTGCGGATCGCCGACCAGCACGACCTTGGCGCCAACATCCGCGGCATGGGAGAGCACGCGCTCCAACTGGCGCGTGCCGACCATGCCGGCCTCGTCGATCACCAGAACATCGCGTGAGGTGAGCCTATCCCGGCCTTGCCCCCAGCCATGTTCAAGGCTGGCGATCGTTCGGGACATGATGCCCGATCCGCTCTCCAGATTTTCCGCCGCGATGCCGGACAGCGCGACGCCGCGAACCTCCAGGCCCGCCGCCTCCCAGGCCTCGCGCGCCACACCCAGCATGGCGCTCTTCCCCGTCCCGGCATAGCCGACGACAATGCCAAGATCGCGCGTGCCTGTGATGTGTGCCAGCGCGTCGGACTGCTCGCCGGACAGAACAAGGCCGCGCTGTTCCGCACGCGCCAGAGCGACGTCGTGATCCTGATCCTTCACCGGAAGGCGCTCGCGCTCCGCCATGAGACCGGCAGCCCTGTGCAGACGCTGCTCGGCCTCGATCATCTGGCGGGTGGTGAAGCGGTCCTCGCCGCGCCTATCCTTGCCGAGCTCGACGAGATCGGGCGCACGGCCTATCGCGCCCATCACCTCGTTGAACTGGTCCACGCCGTCGCTGTGGCTATGCGCGAACCGCGCCATGTCGCGACGGGTGAAGGTCGATTGCTGATGGGTGATCGCATCCAGTGCCAGTGCCGGATCAGCAATGATGCGTGCGCCATTGCCGCGCGCGATCTCCCGGTGAAGCTCCGCCCGATCGGCAGCCTCGATACCCTCTGCTTCGATGCGGTGAGCTGGCGCACCAATTTGGCTCTGCGGCTCCAGCGCGATGCCCTGCGCCTCAAGGCTGCGTTGATCGATGAGCGCGTCGATATCGAGCTCAGCCAGCCGCTCATTGGCGAGCGCGGCCCAGCGTTCGCGCCAGCGCTCGACCATCTGGGTCGCATTCCATTCCCGCACCTTCGGGCCGAAACCGTCCTCGTCAACCGAGCGCATGGTGAGCATGACATGGGCATGGGGCTTGGCCATGCCGTCCTCGCCCATATCCCAATGCACGTTGAGATCGGCGACCATTCCGAGATCGACGAACTCTGCCTCAACGAAGTCACGGGCGAGCGCGATACCCTGCGCCTGGCTCATCTCACGCGGCAGGGCGAACTCGACCTCGCGGGCGAGCTGCGCGTCCTTGCGGACCTCGGCGGCCTCGACAGCGTTCCAGAGCGCTTCGCGGTCACGGAGATGCTCAGGGGCGTTCTCCGGCAACATCACTTCGGAGTGGATGAC
>JAEYTJ010000360.1 GCA_023434095.1 Pseudomonadota bacterium
CTCAAGTACCGTCCACACGTTCCGCAAAAGCGCGCCCGCGCCGCGCGGATACGGCTGGCCCATCGGGACCGCCGCCGGTAGAAGGAGGGTGGATCCGCCCCATCGAACTACCGGCCGCGGCCGGTGAGGCGTCATCCGCCGCGCCGTGTACCTCGTATTGTCGGGCACAGAGCCTCTCCGCCGCCAACTCCTCCGCCGAGCTTCCATCGCCAACGCCCCCCCGAGACCGGATGACCCTGCCCTCCCCGCCCGCGCCCGACACGTCCCGCCCCGCCCGTCCCGTCGCGCTCGTCACCGGCGGCGCGGTCCGGATCGGCCGCGCCATCGGCCTCCGCCTCGCGCGCGAAGGCTATGACATCGCCCTGCACGTGCGCCGTCCCGGGCCGGCGGCCGAGGCGGCGCTGGCGGACATCGCGGCGGCGGGAGGGCGCGCGACCGTTCTCCCCGCCGAATTGGCCGACGCAGGCGAGGTCGAGCGGCTGATTCCCGCCGCCGTCGCGGCGCTGGGGCCGCTCGGCCTGCTGGTCAACAACGCCTCGGAGTTCCATCCCGACACGGTGGAGACCCTCGACCTCGCACTGTGGGACCGTCACATGGCGGCGAATCTGCGGGCGCCGGTGCAGCTTGCCCGCGCCTTCGCCGCGCAGCTGCCGGAGGGCGCGCGCGGCTCCGTCGTCAATCTCATCGACCAGCGCGTGTTGAAGCCGACCCCGGCCTGTTTCTCCTACAGCGTCTCCAAGGAGGCGCTGTGGGCGGCGACCCGCATGATGGCGCAGGCGCTGGCGCCACGCGTGCGGGTCAATGCCGTCGGCCCGGGGCCGACGCTCGCCAATCGGCGGCAGGAGGGCGACGCCTTCGCCCGCCAGTCCGCCTCCGTGCTGCTGGGGCGCGGCCCCAGCCCGGAGGAGATCGCCGACGCCGTCGCCTATCTCGCCCGGGCGTCCAGCGTCACCGGCCAGATGATCGCCGTCGATGGCGGCCAGCATCTCGCCTGGCGCACCCCGGACGTGGAGGACGACTGACCCTTCGGCGCGCCCAAGCGATCAGCGCCTGCGCGCATCGCTCAGCGTGAACCAGCCGATGCTGGTCATGACCAGCACCGCGCCGGCGATCTCGGCCGGGCTGGCGCTCTCGCCGAGGAACAGCACCGCCAGCACCATGGTGGCCACCGGGCTCACCGTGCTGATCATCGAATTGGCCTGCGCCGAAATGCGCTTCAGCGCCGCGTTCATCAGGAAGGTCGGCAGCACGGTGGCGCCGATGGCCACCATCACCGCCAGCATCAGCCCGTGCGGCGACACCATCAGCGCCTCCACCGGCCGCATCACCGCGAACTGGCCGATCGCCATGATCGAGGCCGAGATCATGGCGATGCAGGTGAACAGCGCCGAGCCCACCTTCTGCAGCAGCGAACGGGCGCACAGCAGATAGAGCGCGAAGCTCACCGCCGCCAGCGTCACCAGCACCGACCCCTTCACCACGTCCGAACCCATGACGCTGACATTCTGCAGGAAGATCAGCGCCAGCCCGCCATAGCAGACCGCGAAGGCCAGCATCGCCTTCGGGCGGATCGGCTGGCCGAACAGCAGCGCGCCGAACAGCGCGACATAGATCGGGTAGGTGAAGAGGATAAGCCGGCTGAACGAGGCGGAGGCATATTGTAGCCCGGCGAAGTCGAGATAGCTCGCCAGCCAGTAGCCCAGCGCGCCGACCAGCATGGACTGCACCACCAGCTTCCGGCCCGGCAACGGCTCGCCCATGCCGCGCAGGCGGAACAGCGCCAGAGCGCCGATGACGAGGTAGAACGGCAGCGAGAACGCCATGCGCAGCGCCAGCAGCGTCTCGGGATCGATACCCTCGGCATAGGCCAGCTTGATGATGATGCCCTTGGAGGCGAACAGCGTCGCCCCGGCAGCGCCGAAGGCATAGCCGGCCCAGGGCAGGGGCGTGTGGGGGGCGGCTTCGCTCAACTGGGACATGGCGTTCCCATAGGCCCTTTTTCCGGCGCGGGCATCCGTCAGATGCGCAGAACGGCCCGGCGCCCCGCGCATATTCCTTCCCGTGCCGGAAGGGGAACACGCACGGGGAAGACGCGCCCGGCCCCTGTTCTCGCGCCCCTCAAATACGTATCTAGGGGACCATGACCGCCCGACCCACACGCGACGCGCCCGACCTCGACGCCGACGATGCCGACATCGCCGAGCTCGAACAGGACGAGGCCCTCATCGCCGACCTTGCCGAGGAGGCCGAGCCCGCGCCGAGTTCCGTGGCCATGGGCCGCGCCGCCATTGCGCGCGCCATCAAGCATGCGCCGAGCGGGCCAGGCGTCTACCGCATGCTCGGGCCGGACGGCACGGTGCTCTATGTCGGCAAGGCCAAGAGCATCAAGCGCCGCATCGTCGCCTATACAAGGCCGACAGGTCTCACCGCCCGCATCATGCGCATGGTGGCAGCGACCGCGGAGATGGAATTCGTCTCCACCGGCACCGAGACCGAGGCGCTGCTGCTGGAAGCCAACCTCATCAAGCAGCTGCGCCCGCGCTTCAACGTGCTGCTGCGCGACGACAAGTCGTTTCCCTATATCCTCATCACCAAGGACCACGTCTCGCCCCAGATCACCAAGCATCGCGGCGCCCGCAACCGGCCGGGCGATTACTATGGCCCCTTCGCCTCGGTCTGGGCGGTCAATCGCACGATCAACGCGCTGCAGAAGGCGTTCCTGGTGCGCTCCTGCTCCGACAGCTTCTACGAGGCGCGCACCCGCCCCTGCCTGCTGTTCCAGATCAAGCGCTGCGCCGGCCCCTGCACCGGCGAGGTCAGCCACACCGACTATGCCGAATATGTCCGCGAGGCGCGCGAGTTCCTCTCCGGCCGCAGCAAGGCGGTGAAGGAGCAGTTGGCGCGCGAGATGGAGGGCGCCTCGCAGGAACTGGAATTCGAGCGCGCCGCCGCCCTGCGCGACCGCCTCGCCGCGCTCTCCGCCGTGCAGGGCACGCAGGGCATCAACCCGCGTTCGGTGGAAGAGGCGGACGTGTTCGCCATCCATCAGGAAGGCGGGGCGACCTGCGTGCAGGTGTTCTTCTTCCGCACCGGCCAGAACTGGGGCAACCACGCGCTCTACCCGCGCGCCGACCGCACGCTCGACATCGGCGAGGTACTGGAATCCTTCCTCGCCCAGTTCTACGAGGACAAGCCCTGCCCGCGCCTCATCCTGCTGAGCCACGACGTCGCCGAGCGCGAGCTGCTGGAAGAGGCGCTCGCCACCCGCGCCGGCCACCGCGTCGAGATCGCGGCTCCCAAGCGCGGCGAGAAGCGCGAGCTGGTCGAGCACGCCCTGCAGAACGCCCGCGAGGCGCTCGGCCGCAAGCTGGCGGAAAGCGCCAGCCAGGCCCGGCTGCTGGAAGAACTCGCCCGCGCCTTCGCGCTGGAAGGAACACCCCGGCGCATCGAGGTCTATGACAACAGCCACATCATGGGTTCGAACGCCGTCGGCGGCATGATCGTCGCCGGGCCGGAGGGCTTCGCCAAGAGCCAGTACCGCAAGTTCAACATCCGCTCGACCGAACTGACCCCGGGCGACGATTACGGCATGATGCGCGAGGTGCTGACCCGGCGCTTCTCCCGGCTCTTGAAGGAGAATCCGCGCGCGGGAGCCTTTCCTTCCCCCTCTCCCCGTGGGGGTGAGGGGGCCGTGGCGGCCGAACCGGATAGCGCCACCCCCTTCACCGACCCGCTTCGTGGGATATCCCTTGCCGATGGGGAGAGCGAAGGCGCCGAGGTGGAAGCCTCCGCCGCCGCCTCCGCGTGGCCGGACCTGCTGCTCATCGATGGCGGCCCCGGCCAGCTGAAGGCGGCGCAGGAGACCCTCGCCGGCCTCGGCGTCACCGACGTGCCGATGGTCGGCGTGGCCAAGGGGCCGGACCGCGACGCCGGCCGCGAGACCTTCTATGTCGAGGGGCGCGAGCCCTTCCGGCTGGAGCCGCGCGACCCCGTGCTCTATTTCGTCCAGCGCCTGCGCGACGAGGCGCACCGTTTCGCCATCGGCTCACACCGCGCCCGCCGCAAGAAGGACCTCACGCAGGGCGGCCTGCAGGAGATTCCGGGCATCGGCCCAACCCGCAAGCGCGCCCTGCTGCACCATTTCGGCACGCTCAAGGCCATCGAGCGCGCCTCGCTTGCCGATCTCGAAGGCGTGCCGGGCGTGAACGCGGCCACTGCGCGGGCGGTTTACGACTTCTTTCACGCGAAGGCGACATGAAGGGCCCCTGCGGGCCATGCCGTCATGCGATGGCCACAGCCCTGCCGCATCGTTAAAACCCTGCGGCAGGCGACGCTTGGCACCGGGACGCGCATTGACGTGGCGGGCCTGCGTGTTTACCTGCCTGTGAGGGAGCCGGCGCAGTATGGTCGATGTCGCATCCAATCCGCAGACAGCTCGGGAGCCGGCGAAGGTGACGCGCGGACACGCCCTGTCGCTGCCCAACCTCCTCACCTATGGGCGCTGCGTGGCGGTGCCGCTGGTCGCGGCCTGCCTGTTCTGGTCGGATATTCTCGAAGGCGGCCTGTGGCTGCGCTGGGTGGCGGTGGCCCTCTACGCCGTCGCCGCCATCACCGATTTCTTCGACGGCTATCTCGCCCGCGCCTGGTCGCAGCAATCGGCCATCGGCCGCATGCTGGACCCCATCGCCGACAAGCTGCTGGTCTCCGCCTCGCTGCTGATGCTCGCCTCCGACGGCACCATTCGCGGCTGGTCGCTCTGGGCGGCGGTGGTGATTCTCTGCCGCGAGATCCTCGTCTCGGGCCTGCGCGAATTCCTCGCCGAACTGCGTGTCAGCGTTCCCGTCACCCGCCTCGCCAAGTGGAAGACCACCGCCCAGCTGGTCGCGGTGGGCGTGCTGCTGGCCGGCCCGGCGGCGGACCTCGTGGTGCCCGGTATCACCCTGTTCGGCATCGGCCTGCTGTGGATCGCGGCGCTGCTGACGCTCTATACTGGTTGGGATTATTTCCGCGCCGGCGCCCGCCACCTGATCGGGGACGCGGCGTGAAGGTGCTGTATTTCGCCTGGGTGCGCGAGCGCATCGGGCGCGAGGCGGAGGAGATCGAGGTGCCGGAAGGCGTCGCCACCGTCGCCGAGCTGGCCGCCCATCTCGCCGGCCGCGGCGACGGCTACGCCTATGCCTTCGAGAATCCGCGCATCGTACGCGCGGCGCTCGACCGGCGGCATGCGCGGCCCGACACGCCGCTGGGCGCCGCCCGCGAGATTGCCTTCTTCCCGCCCATGACGGGCGGCTGAACGAGCGAGGTGAGCATGTTCACCGTCCGCATCCAGGCGCAGGATTTCGACGCCGCGCAGGAAGCCGCCGCCCTTTCGCAGGGGCGCACCGATATCGGCGCCGTCGTCACCTTCGCCGGCCTCTGCCGCGCGCAGGACGCCCCCGGCGGTGCCCCGCTCATCGCCCTGACGCTGGAGCACTATCCCGGCATGGCGGAAGAGGAGATCGGCCGGCTGGTCGAGCAGGCCCGCGCCCGCTGGCCGCTGATCGGCGCCACCGTCATCCACCGCTTCGGCCGCATGGTGCCGGGCGACAATATCGTGCTCGTCGTCACCGCCTCCGCCCACCGCACCGCCGCCTTCGAGGCGGCCGAGTTCCTGATGGACTGGCTGAAGACAAGCGCCCCGTTCTGGAAGATGGAAGAGCACGACGAAGGCACCGGCTGGGTCGCCGCCAAGGACGAAGACGACGCGGCGGCGGAGCGCTGGAACTAGCCGCATCTGGCTCTCGCCTTCCCCCGTGTCCCGGCCCAGCGAAGCCGAAGGCGAAGCGCCGCGTCGGGACCCCGCGCAAAACTGCGCCGCAGGCGTCCCAAACCGATCACTCCCCCGCCCTCCCGGACCGCCGAAGGCCGATCCGGGAGCGTTCACCGGTCCCCTGGGTCCCGGATCGGCGCCACGCTGCGCGCGGCTTGTCCGGGACACGCACGGAACCACCTCGTGTCCCGGCCCAGCGGAGCCGAAGGCGCAGCGCCGCGCCGGGACCCAGCGCAAAACTGCGCCGCAGGCGTCGAAACCGACGATCCACAGCCCCGAAACGACAATGCCCGGCGCGAGGCCGGGCATTGCATTCATCGAGCGATGGCCGCAGCAGGCTCAGGCCGCCGCTGCCTTCTTCGGCTGCACTTCGGACATGTAGTCCTCCAGCAGCGTCTTGGTGACCGGGCCGGGCTGGAAGTGCTGGCCGGCGATCTCGGAGACCGGCGTCACCTCGGCGGCGGTGCCGGTGATGAAGCACTCGTCGAAGCTCGGCAGCTCCTCCGGCATGATCGCCCGCTCCACCACCTCGATGCCGCGCCGCTTGGCGAGCGCGATCACCGTCTGGCGGGTGATGCCGTTGAGGAAGGCGTCGGCCTCCGGCGTGTGGACCACGCCGTCCTTGACGAAGAACACGTTGGCGCCGGTGCATTCGGCCACCCGCCCGCGCCAGTCCAGCATCAGCGCGTCGGCGAAGCCGTCGCGCTCGGCGGCGTGCTTGGAGATGGTGCAGATCATGTAGAGACCGGCCGCCTTCGAGGTCGAGGGCGCGGTCTGCGGGTCGGGACGGCGGTACTTCGCCATGCCGATGCGGATGCCCTTGAGGCGCTGCGCCGGGTCGAAATAGCTCGGCCATTCCCACGCCGCGATGGCGAGGTGAATCTGGTTGTGCTGCGCGGAGACGCCCATCATGTCGGAGCCGCGCCAGGCCACGGGGCGCAGATAGGCGTCGACCAATTTCTGCCGTGCCAACAGTTCCCGGCAGGCGGCGTTGATCTCGTCCTCGCTGTAGGGGATCTCGAAGTCGAGCAGTTCGGCGCTGTGCTTCAGCCGCGTGGTGTGCTCGTCGAGCTTGAAGATCTCGCCGCCATAGGCGCGCTCACCCTCGAACACGCAGCTGCCATAGTGCAGCCCGTGGGTCAGTACGTGGACCTGCGCGTCCTGCCAGGGCACGAAGGCGCCGTCATACCAGATCCAGCCGCTGCGTTTGTCGAAAGGTTCGCTCGCCATGGTTAAGTCTCCCAACCGGGGCGCCGGCGCGCCATGGGAGGCGCCGGAGCCCTTCTGTCCTTCGGCATGGTGGCTACGGCCTGTCAGGCGAGAGCGCAACGCTTTGCCTCGCGGCCGAAGTCCCGTTATCGTCGCCGCTCTGTCCGAGCGGGTCGACTCTTTCCTGTTCCGAGGCGGATCGGGCGGGTTCTCCGAACGATCCTTTCGTTGAACGGGACATCTGGGTAACGATCATAACGAAAAAAGTCAACATGGCTGACATAAATGTCTCGCTGACCACGCGCACCGGCAAGAGCGAGCCGGGAGCGGCACCGCGCCTTCCGACCGGCGCAGACGGCGAGCCGATGCTCGACCTCATCGAGCTCCTGTTCTTCGCCTACCGCAATTTCGTCAGCGATCCCGACGAGATCCTGCACGGCTTCGGCTTCGGCCGGGCCCATCACCGGGTACTGCATTTCGTCAACCGCCATCCCGGCATGCGGGTGACCGACCTTTTGGACATTCTGCGCATCACCAAGCAGAGCCTCGGCCGGGTGCTGCGGGAACTGGTGGACCAGGGCTTCATCGACAGCCGCGCCGGCGCGTCCGACCGCCGCCAGCGCCTGCTCTACCTCACCCCGAAGGGCGAGGCGCTGACGCAGGAATTCCTCGCCATCCAGTCGCGCCGCATCCGCCGCGCGCTGGAGGAGAGCGGCGGCGAGTCGCGCGAGGTGGTGCGCCGCTTTCTTGTCGCCATGATCGACCCCGAGGATCGCAGCTCGACCGAAAAGCTGATCGCCCGCGCCGACCAGGCCGTGGAGGCGCGCAGCGCCGCCCGCGGCCGCACGGCCGGCTGACGGGAGGACCGCCATGCGCGACGCCCGCCACAGCCCGGACGCAGCGGCAAGGGATGCCCGCACCATGCCTGCCGACGACGCCTTCCATCTGCTCATCGTCGATGACGACCGCCGCATTCGCGACCTGCTGTCGCGCTTCCTGTCCGAACACGGCTACCGCGTCACCACGGCGGAATCCGCCGCCGACGCCCGCGCCCGGCTCGGCGGCCTCGCCTTCGACCTGCTCATCCTCGACGTGATGATGCCGGGAGAGAACGGCTTCGATCTCGCCCGCTCGGTGCGCGCCGACTCGCCCGTGCCGATCCTCATGTTCACCGCCCGCTCGGAGCCCGGCGACCGCATCGAGGGGCTCGAGATCGGTGCCGACGACTATCTCGCCAAGCCCTTCGAGCCGCGCGAATTGCTGCTGCGCATCGGCAACATCATCAAGCGTGCCGCCCCGCCCCCGCCGCAGGCTATCGAGGCCGTGCGCTTCGGCCCGTTCACCTTCCACCTCGCGCGCGGCGAACTCACCCGCGACGGCGAGATGGTGCGCCTCACCGACCGCGAGCGCGACATGCTGCGCGTGCTTGGCGAGGCCCCGGGCCAGACCGTGCCGCGCCAGGACCTCGTGGCGCCGGGCGTCGCCGCCGGCGACCGCGCGGTGGACGTGCAGGTCAACCGGCTGCGCCGCAAGATCGAGCGCGACCCGGCCAACCCCGCCTATGTGCAGACGGTGCGCGGCGTCGGCTACCGGCTGGTCGTCGCCCCTTGAGCGCCCGCGACACCAGCGTGGTGGGCGCCGCGCGGGCGCGCCTTCGCCTGACCCAGCGCCGCATGCGGGAGAACAATGCCCGCTTCGGCGCGTGGTTCAACCGCGTCATGCCGAAGGGTCTGTTCGCCCGCTCGCTGATTATCATCGTCACCCCGGTGGTGATCCTGCAGTCGGTGCTGGCCTTCGTGTTCATGGAGCGCCACTACAACACGGTGACGCGCCGGCTCTCGGCGGCGGTGTCGCAGGACATCACCGCCGTCACCCAGCTCGCCGTCGCCTTCCCCACCGAGGAAGACCAGGACAAGATCAAGCGCATCGCCCAGCTCACCCTGGGCCTCACCGTGGATTTCATGCCCGGCGAGCGCCTGCCACCGCCCGGCCCCAAGCCGTTCTTCTCCACCCTCGATTCCGCCTTCACCGGCGAATTGGCCAAGCGCCTGCACCGGCCGTTCTGGACCGACACGGTCGGCAACTCGAACCTCCTTGAGGTGCGGGTGCAGCTGGACGACATGGTGCTCCGGGTGTTCGCCCGCCGCAGCCAGGCCTATCTCTCCAACTCGCACATCTTCCTTTTGTGGATGGTCGGCACGGCGCTGGTGCTGATGGCGGTCGCCATCCTGTTCCTGCGCAACCAGATCAAGCCGATCGAAGCGCTGGCCGATGCCGCCATCGCCTTCGGCAAGGGGCGCGACGTGCCCGGCTTCCGCCCGCGCGGGGCGCGCGAGGTGCGCGGCGCGGCGCTGGCCTTCCTGGAGATGAAGCGGCGCATCGAGCGGCAGATCGAGCAGCGCACCACCATGCTGGCCGGCGTCAGCCACGACATGCGCACCATCCTCACCCGCTTCAAGCTCGAGCTGGCGCTGCTCGGCGACAGCGCCGACACCGAAGCGCTGCGCAAGGATGTCGACGACCTGCAGAGCATGCTGGAAGCCTATCTCGCCTTCGCCCGCGAGGATGTCGCCGAGGCGCCGGCGCTGGCCGACATGGCGCGGCTGATCGAGGAAGCGCGGTTCAATGCCGAGCGGCAGGGCGCGAGCGTAGGCGCCAGCTACACCGGGGACCCTCTGGTGATGGTGCGCGTCGACGCCTTCCGCCGCTGCCTCGCCAATCTCGTCGGCAATGCCGGAAGGCACGCCGCGCGCATCGAGATCACGGGCACGCGGGACGAGCGCTGGCTCACCATCGCCGTCGACGACGACGGGCCGGGCATCGCGCCCGAACTGCGCGAGGACGTGTTCCGGCCCTTCTTCCGGCTGGACGAGGCGCGCAATCAGGATGCCGGCGGCTCCGGCCTCGGCCTCACCATCGCCCGCGACGCCGCCCGCGCCCATGGCGGCGACGTCATTCTCGGCGAGAGCGCGATGGGCGGGCTGCGCGCGACGGTCCGTATTCCGGTGTGAACCTGCCCCTCAGAACAGCCGCGCGCCGTTGGGCACTTCGAGGTCGGGCTTGAACAGCACCACCGCGCCGTCCTCATCGGGAAAGCCGAGGGTCAGCACCTCGGACATGATGGGGCCGATCTGGCGGGGCGGGAAATTGACCACCGCCGCCACCTGCCGCCCGACGAGATCTTCCGGCGCATAGTGCACCGCGATCTGCGCCGAGGATTTCTTGCAGCCGATATGCGGCCCGAAATCGATCACCAGCTTGATCGCGGGCTTGCGCGCCTCGGGGAAGGGCTCGGCCTGGATGATGGTGCCGACCCGGATATCGACCTTCAGGAAATCCGCGATCGTGATCTGTTCGATGGGGGCGAGACTCACGGTGAACTCCTCACGACGGGCGGCGCGCGGTTGATTCCGCGCCGCAGTCTACGCCACAGCGCCGTGCCGATGTCACGCCATGACCGGCGCGTCCGGCGGCGCCGGGGAAGCCGGCTCCTCCGGTGCCACGCCACGGCGACGCCCGCGCCGGCCGCCGGTGGCGAGGCACACCGCGCCCTCGATCAGTCCCAGCGCCCGCTCGCCGCGCGCCAATTCGCGGTCCAGCGCCGCCATGGTGCGGGCCAGCGCCGGATCGTCGTCGGTGAGGAAGGTCTGCAGGACCCGGCCGAACACCAGCGCCAGTCCCTGCGCGCGCACCGCCCCCTTGATGCCGGCGGTGTCGATCCGCGCCGCCGCCAGCATCCATTGCTGCGAGCGGACGGAGAGCTTGTTCAGCGCCAGCGCGAAGAACGGGTTGCGCCGGGCGGACTCCAGCAGCGAGCGCAGCGCCGCCTTGTGCGGGGCCAGCACATCGAGCCGGCGCATCAGCACATCGACCAGCCGGTCGCGCGCCGGCTCGTCCGCCATGTCGTCGGTCGGGGCGGCGAGCACTCTGGAATCGACCTCGCGCAGGAAGCCGGAGAGCATGTCGAAGGTGGAGCCGAAGGCGGCGCGCAGCTCGGAAAGCGGCATCTTCGCCTCGTCCGCCACCTCGCCGAGGCTGATCCGCTCGAACGGCTTGCGCGCCAGCAGCCGCATGAAACTGTCGAGGGCGAGGGCGCGGCCCTCGCTCGCCTTCTCGGCGGTCGCTTTCGTTCCCGGGGAGCGTGCCATGATGACCTCCATTCCTGAACGTTGCCTCACCCTGATGTAAGGCGCGGTCAGGCCGGGGAGAAGCCCCCGCGCGGCAAATCGCGCCGGGATCGCGCACGAAAGCGGGAGGGGTCAGCCTGCGAGTTCGCGCGAGCGCCTCGCTGCCGCCGCCACCGCCTCGGCCAGCAGCGGGCCGAAGCCCTTCTCCTCGTCCATCAGCACGGCGAGAGCCGCCGCCGTGGTGCCGTTCGGCGAGGTGACGTTGCGGCGCAGCTGCGCCGGCTCGATCCCGGTGCGGACCATCAATTCGCCCGCGCCCGCCACCGTCGCCCGCGCCAGCCGGTCAGCCATGTCGGCCGGCAGGCCGGCCTGTGCCCCCGCCGCCGCCAGCGCTTCCGCGAGCAGGAACACATAGGCCGGGCCGGAGCCGGAAACGGCGGTGGCGACGTCGATCAGCGCCTCGTCCTCCACCCATTCGACCCCGCCGGTGGCGCGCAGCAGCGCGTCGGCGATGTTCATCTGGTCCGGGCTCACGGCGCCGTTCGCCACCGCCACCGTCACCCCCCGCCCGATCGCCGCCGGCGTGTTTGGGATGGAGCGCACCACCGCCGCGCCCTTGGGGAAGCGGGCTTCGAGGAAGCCGAGCGTGCGCCCCGCCATGACCGAGACGATGAGCGTGCCGGCATCCGCCAGCGGCGCCACCTTGGCCAGCACGTCGGGAGCCACCTGCGGCTTCACCGCCAGCAGCATCACCGCCGGCGGACCGCCATTGAGCGGGTTGAGCGCCACGCCGCGCGCCTCGATAAGGGCGGCGACCTCCGGCGGCGGGGCCGGATCGACCACCGCCGCGAGAGCAGGGTCGAGCCCGAGGTCGAGCCAGCCTTCCAGCATGGCGCCACCCATCTTGCCGGCGCCGACGAGCAGCACCCGCCCGGGAATGTCGGAAAGTGTGGCCATGATCGAACTCTGCATCTGGTGCGGAAGGAATGTCCTCGTCGCCCAGCATAGCCCGTCCGGCACCGCGACGCCCCGTCCCGGCGCAGGGCGTCCACGCTTTTTGGCAGACAGCGAAAGGGGCGATCCCTGAAAGCGGGCTACACCGGACACCTCAGGGCGGCGGCGTACGGAGGGTGGCGACGGCGCCCCTCCACTCCCAAGGTTCGTCATGCTGAAGTGCCGGCCCCTCGGGCCGGCCTCGAAGCAGAAACAGGCGACTCGCGCCCATCTGTCACAAGGCGCCGCTCAGGCCTCGCCGACGGTCTCGAACAGGGTGGCGTCCATCGCCTCGCGCGCGCTCTTGCCCGCCCAGACGACGAACTGGAAGGCGGGGAAATAGCGCTCCACCGCCTCGATGGCGCATTCCATCAGCACCTCGCACTGCCGGTCGGTGGCCTCCGCCCCCGCCAGCAGCAAGGCATGGCGGAACATGATCACGCCTTCCTTCGACCAGAGGTCGAAATGGCCGACCCACATCTGCTCGTTGATGAGCGAGAGCAGGCGCAGCACCTCGGTCTTGCGCTTTTCCGGCACCTTCAGGTCGAAGGCGCAGGCGATGTGCAGCGCCTCCACCTCGTCCATCCACTGGAACGAGACGTGACAATCCGTCCACCGCCCTTCGAGGGAGATGGTGATCTCGTCCTCGGCCGAACGCTCGAACGCCCATTCGTTGAGCGCGGCCATGCGCTCGACGAGATCCAGCGGGTTGAGGCTGATGTCGGTCTCGAAGTCACTAGTATGGGTCATGCTCGACCTCGCGAGGGTGGACGCGGAGGGGGTCGAACGCACGCAACGCGACGGTTACCGGCAAGCCGTTCAAGAATCAAACGAATCGCCGTCGTCCCAACTATATCGCGCTGAATCCGTACCTCGCTACGACCGTTGTACCATGGTCCGCAGAAAAACGGGCCATGGCGAAAATTGGCACCTTTGACTTGTCGGCGGATTCGGCGCGGCGCCGCAAGCGCCGGGGCGAAACGTCCACAAGCCGTACGGGGGAAAGGGTCAGCCAAGCGAATCGGGAGGGTCGATCGTCGCCTCGAGCTTGGCTTCGCGCGCCTCCAGCGCGGCAAGGCGGGCGGCGAGGCGCTCGTTCTCCTCGCGGGCGGCGGCGGCGAGTTCCTTCACCGTCTCGAATTCCTCGCGGGTGACGACGTCGAGCTCACGCAGGATACGCTCGGCCTGGGCACGCATCACGCCTTCCGCCTCGCGGCGCACGCCGGTGGCGACGCCGGCCGCGTCGTTCATCAGCTTGGCGAAATCGTCGAAAATCCGGCCGGTGGTCTGGGTCATGGTCATCTCCCGGGATGAGGCCGGTACAATGCCGTGCCTTTGCAGAAACAATGGGGCGGCGGGGCGGCGATCGCAAGGGCGGGCGCCCCTGCACACCGCGCCGGCGCACAGGACGCCTTGATCCCGTCACGCAACGGGGGCAAAGCGAAGGCGCCGCCTTCCGCATGCCCGGCGCCCGGCCGCGCGCCCTTCCGCCGAGAGTCCCGATGCTCCTGACACCGCCGCTTCTCGCCCTCCCCTTCCCGAACATCGACCCGGTGCTGTTCGAGCTCGGCCCCTTCGCCCTGCGCTGGTACGCCCTCGCCTATATTGGCGGCCTGCTGTTCGGCTGGTGGATGGCCAAGCGGCTCTGTTCCAGCCCGGCGCTGTGGGGCGGGCGCGCACCGATCCGGCCGGAGGAGTTCGACGACGCGGTGGTGTGGATCGCGGTCGGCGTCATCCTCGGCGGGCGCATCGGCTATGTGCTGTTTTACAATTTGCCCTATTACGCCGCGAACCCGTGGGAGGCGCTGACCCTCTGGCATGGCGGCATGGCCTTCCATGGCGGCTTCCTCGGCTCCATCCTCGCCATGTACCTGTTCTGCTTGCGGCGCGGCCTGCCCTTCGTCTCGATGCTGGATATCGCGGCAAGCGTGGTGCCGGTCGGCCTGTTCCTCGGGCGGCTGGCCAATTTCATCAATGGCGAATTGTGGGGCCGGCCCACCGATGTCGCCTGGGCCTTCGTCTTCCCCCATGGCGGTCCGGAGCCGCGCCACCCGAGCCAGCTCTATGAAGCGGGGCTGGAGGGGCTGGTCATCTTCGTCGTGCTGCAACTCGCCATCCGCGCCGGGGCGCTGGCCCGGCCGGGGACGGTGGCCGGCATGTTCGTGTTTCTCTATGGCTGCGCCCGCATCTTCGTCGAGTTCTTCCGCGAGCCGGACCCGCAGCTCGGCTATCTCCTCGGCGGCTGGCTGACCATGGGCATGCTGCTCTCGCTGCCCATGCTGGCGCTGGGAAGCTGGCTGGTCTGGCGCGCCCGACGCCGCCCCGCGCTCAGTGCGGGTGCCGCATGACGGCGCTGGCGGAACACCTCAAGCGGCAGATCGCGCTCACCGGGCCGATCACGGTGGCGGAGTATATGGAGCAGTGCCTGTTCCATCCGACGCTCGGCTACTACACGACGCGCGAACCCTTCGGCATCTCGGGCGATTTCATCACCGCGCCGGAAATCAGCCAGATGTTCGGCGAACTGCTCGGCCTGTGGGCGGCGGAGACCTGGCTGCGGCTCGGCTCGCCATCGCCCTTCGTCCTCGCGGAAGTCGGCCCCGGTCGCGGCACGATGATGGCCGACATGCTGCGCGCCACCGCGCGCGTGCCCGGCTTCCATGAGGCCGCCCGCGTGGTGCTGGTGGAGGCCTCGCCGCGCTTGCGCGCCCGTCAGGCGGAGACGCTGCGCGGCCATCCCGTCGACTGGGTGGCGCGGATCGAGGAACTGCCGCCCGGCCCGCTGGTGCTGCTCGCCAACGAATTCGTCGACGCCCTGCCCATCCGCCAGTTCGTCCGCACGCCGGAAGGCCTCGCCGAGCGCATGGTCGGCCTCGGCCCCACCGGCACCCTCGCCTTCGGGCTGCGCCCGGGCGCCCGGCTCGATGCCCGCGCCGAAGCGCGGCTCGCCGCCGCCCCGCTGGGCGCGGTACTGGAAATCTGCCCGCTGGGGCTCTCCGTGGCGGCAACGCTCGGTGCCCGCCTCGCCGCCACCGGCGGCGCGGCGCTGCTGGTGGACTATGGCCATGCCGGCGGTTTCGGCGACACGCTGCAGGCGCTCCACCGGCACGCCTTCGACGATGTGCTGGCGCATCCGGGCGAGGCCGACCTCACCGCCCATGTCGACTTCGCCGCGCTTGCCCGGGCGGCGACGGGCGCCGGCGCGCGCGTGTTCGGCCCGCTGCCGCAGGGCGCCCTGCTGGAGCGCCTCGGCCTCGACGACCGCGCCTTCCGCCTGAAGCGCGCGGCGGGCGAGGCCGACCGCGAGATGATCGAGGCGGCGCGCCTGCGCCTCGCCGGGCCGGACGAAGGGCAGATGGGCACCCTCTTCAAGGCGCTCGCGCTGGTGCATCCTGCCCTGGACATGGTGGCCGGCTTCGCCCCCGGCGAGACATTCGAGGACATCGGCGCATGAAGGTCGAATCTCCCGCGCTCCGCGCCCTCCCGGGCATCCGCCACGCCTTCTTCACCCGCGAGGGCGGCGTGTCGGAAGGCATCTATGCCGGGCTCAATGGCGGCACCGGCTCGCGCGACGACCCCGCCCATGTCGCCGAGAACCGCGCCCGGATGGAAGCGGCGCTGGGCGTAGCGGACGGGCACCTGCTCACTGCCTGGCAGGTCCACTCGCCGGACTGCGTCATCGTCGACGGGCCGTGGGACGAGCGACCCAGGGCGGATGCGGTGGCCACCGCCACGTCGGGCATCGCCGCCGCCGTCACCATCGCCGATTGCGGCCCGGTGCTGTTCGCCGACCCGGTTGCCCGCGTCGTCGGCGCCGCCCATGCCGGCTGGAAGGGCGCGGTCGGCGGCGTGCTCGACGCCACAATCGCCCGCATGGAAGAGCTTGGCGCCCGGCGGGAGAACATCGTCGCCGCCATCGGCCCGCTGATCCGCCAGCCGAGCTACGAGGTCGGGCCGGACTTCGTCGAAACACTCATCCGCCTTGGCCCGAGCAACGACCGCTTCCTCATCCCCTCGGCCCGGCCGGACCATGCGATGTTCGACCTGCCCGGCTACATCGCCGCCCGGCTCACCGCGCTCGGCGTCGGCAGCATCGACGATCTCGGCCTCGACACCTATGCCGACGAGGCGCGCTTCTTCTCCTATCGCCGCGCCACCCATCGCGGCGAACCCGATTATGGACGCCTGATCGCCGCCATCACCCTGGTGTGAGGGCGCCCAATCCCGCACCATGGGGTGAAGCCGCCCCCGGCGCGCCGTCATCCTGAGGTGCCCGGTCCCGGCCGGGCCTCGAAGGATGGTCGTTGGGCACACCAGGAAAACCATCCTTCGAGGCTCGCTTCGCTCGCGCCTCAGGATGGCGAACGACGACGGAAGAGAGAATTCGCGCACCGATCGCCAGACGCGAGGCACTGCCATGACCCTGCATTTCACCGACCCGGAATTCGAGCGTCGCCGCCAGCGCCTGCTCACCGTTCTGGCGGAACAGCGGCTCGACGGGCTGCTGATGTTCCAGCAGGAGTCCATGTACTGGCTCACCGGCTACGACACGTTCGGCTTCTGCTTCTTCCAGGCGCTGTGGCTTGGCGCCGACGGGCGGCTGGCGCTCCTCACCCGTTCGGCCGATCTGCGGCAGGCGCAGCACACCTCGCTGATCGCCGACATCCGCGTCTGGACCGACCGCGCCGACGCCACCCCGCAGCAGCAGCTATGTGCCATGGTGACGGAGCTGGGCGGCGCGGGCGGGCGCATCGGCGTGGAATATGAGAGCTACGGCCTCACCGCCGCCAACGGCAAGAAGCTGGACGCCGCCTTCGAGGGCGTCGCCACGCTCATCGACGCCTCCCGGCTGGTCGACCGCCTGCGGGCGGTGAAGTCGGCGGCCGAGATTCTCTATGTCCGGCAGGCCGGCAAGCTGGCGCTGGCCGCGCGCGAGGCGGCGCTCGCCACCATCGCGCCCGGTATCGACGAGGGCGAGGTGCTCGCGGCCATGCAGGGCGCCATCTTCAGGGGCGGCGGCGACTACCCCGCCAACGAGTTCATCATCGGCTCCGGCGCCGACGCCCTGCTCTGCCGCTACAAGAGCGGGCGGCGGGTGCTGAGCGAGGAAGACCAGCTCACGCTCGAATGGGCCGGCGCCTTTCGCCACTACCACGCGGCGATGATGGAGACCGTCATCGTTGGGCCGCCGCGCGACCGGCATCTGGAGCTGTTCGCGGCGGCGAAGCAGGCGCTGGAAGCCTGCGCCCATGCCATGGTCCCCGGCAGGACCGCCGGCGAGGTGTTCGCCGCCCATGCCCATGTGATGGACGGCCACGGGCTGGAAAAGCACCGCCTCGCCGCCTGCGGCTATTCGCTCGGCGCCAAGTTCACACCTTCCTGGATGGACCCGCCGATGTTCTACGAGGGCAATCCCTGGGTGCTGGAGGCCGGCATGGTGCTGTTCGCCCACATGATTCTGATGGACAGCGACACCGGCACCGCCATGTGCCTCGGGCGCACCTATCTCGTCGGTGTTAACGCTAACGAGGGCTTAACGCCCGCCCCTCTGGACCTGATCGTTAATTAGTTTTAACCCTTTCCCGTCCGCTGGCGACGTTCGCGAGCCTGCTTCGGCAGGGATACGCGGCGCGACCGGCTCGCAGGGAACGGTTTATGCGCGCTCGCCTTCGCCCTCTGGGCCGACGCCTCACGACGACCGCGGTTCTGTTTGCCGCCCTCGCCCTCGGCGCGTGCCAGACCAATGGTGGCGGCAACAAGCCGGTGGCGGCGACTTCCATCTCCTCCGGCAGCAAGACCATCGCCTTCGAATCCATCGACGGCCCGCCGGAGCCGGTGTTCAACCGTCTGGTCGCCGACATCTCCGATCAGGCGAAGGCCAGGCAGATCCCCATCGTGTCGCGCGGCGGCCAGGCGGCCTATCGCGTGCGCGGCTATCTCGCCGCCACCGTCGCCAACGGCAAGGGCGAGGTCGACTGGGTGTGGGACGTGTTCGACGCCGACAGCGACCGCGTGCTGCGCGTCGCCGGGCGCGAGAAGCTCGGCCCGGGCAAGGATGTCTGGAACAACCTCGACGACGCTACGGTGCAGCGCATCGCCGCCCAGAGCCTCGACGAGATTTCCACCCGCCTCGCCGGCGGCACGCCGTCCGCCGCGACGGACGCCCCGGCCGCCGCCCAGCCGGACCCGGCGGACGCACCGCCCGTGGCGCCCGGAGACGGCCCCGTGGTCGCCAGCGCGGCGCCCGACGACATCCCCGCGGATGTCGTAACGGAAGCCTCGGCGACGGACGGTTCGGGCCGCGCCCTCACCTTCGCCTCCCATCCCTGACCCGCGCGCGGCACCTATGCGGCAACGCATGGGACAAGCGCGCGCGGGGAGCTTCTGGAACCTTTACAGGCCGGGCCGGCCCGCCTATCAGGTCTGCGCGACGGCCGTAAGACGGCCGGCGGAAGGGTGACGGCTGGGAGCGCGCCGGAATGTCTGACAATAACGGTTCGATCAAACTCGTCGCCGGCAACGCAAACCGTCCGCTGGCAGAGGCGATCGGGGCGTATCTGGGCACGTCGATGACCAAGGCCGTGGTCCGCCGCTTCGCGGACATGGAAATCTTCGTCGAAATCCAGGAGAACGTGCGCGGCAAGGACGTGTTCGTCCTTCAGTCCACCTCCTTCCCGACCAATGACCACCTGATGGAGCTGCTCATCATCACCGATGCGCTGCGCCGCTCCTCCGCCCGCCGCATCACCGCTGTGCTGCCCTATTTCGGCTATGCCCGCCAGGATCGCCGCTCCTCCGGCCGCACGCCCATCTCCGCCAAGCTGGTCGCCAACCTGATCACCCATGCGGGCGCCGACCGCGTGCTCACCGTCGATCTGCATGCCGGCCAGATTCAGGGCTTCTTCGACATTCCGACGGACAACCTGTTTTCCGCCCCCGTGATGGTGGCGGACATCAAGTCCCGCTTCGAACTGTCCGACATCACCGTGGTCTCGCCCGACGTCGGCGGCGTGGTCCGCGCCCGCGCGCTCGCCAAGCGCATCGACGCCCAGCTCGCCATCGTCGACAAGCGCCGCGAGCGCCCCGGCGAGAGCGAGGTGATGAACGTCATCGGCGATGTCGAAGGCAAGCGCTGCATCCTCGTCGACGACATCATCGATTCCGGCGGCACGCTGGTGAACGCGGCGGACGCCCTGCTGGCGCGCGGCGCCACCGAGGTCTACGCCTACATCACCCATGGCGTGCTCTCCGGCGGCGCGGTCTCGCGCGTCACCGCCTCCAACCTCAAGGAGCTCGTGATCACCGATTCGATCCAGCCGACCGAGGCGGTGCGGGTCGCGCGCAACATCCGCGTCATCTCCATCGCCAGCCTGCTGGCGGAGGCCATCGGCCGCACGGCGCATGAGGAAAGCGTCTCCAGCCTGTTCGACTGATCCTTTCGGCGGACGGCAATAAATTACCTAAATCATTGAAAAATAAGGCGCCGGCGCAAAATGCTGCGCTGCGCCATCTTCATTCCACAGTTCGGCCCCAACCTGTCCGCTCGCTGAAATCGACCCGGACTGCATCATGCCGCGTAACCCTTTGCCGCGTCTCTCCTTGCCGCGCCCCTTCGGGAACCGCCTTGCGGCCCGCGCCCGGCGACCGGCGCTGGCGGCGGGCGTCACGCTCGCCCTCGCCCTGCCGGCCAGCGCCCAATCCCTCGGCACGGTGACCAAGCCGGGCCTGCCGGACCCCTGGTTCGGCGTCATCATGATATCGCCCTATGACGAGGCGGCGGCCGAAGGCTCGGCCTATGACGCGGCCCAGCGCGCGGCCGACGCGGCAACGGCGGACGTCGCCCCTCCC
>JAEYTJ010000372.1 GCA_023434095.1 Pseudomonadota bacterium
CGCAGGACATCTCCATCGACTACGCCATCATGGAGCGCTCGGACAATCTCGACGTGGTGCCCTTCGCCGGCGACTGGTCGGATCTCGGCGACTGGGCCTCGGTGATGCGCGAGGGCGAAGCCGACGCGCAGAATGTGGTCGCCCATGGCCCGGTGACCGCCATCGACTGCGCCGACTCGCTGCTGCGCTCGGAAGCCGAGGGGCTCGAGCTGGTCGGCATCGGGCTGAAGGACATGCTCGTCGTCGCCATGCCGGACGCGGTGCTGGTGGCGGACCGTTCGCGCTCGCAGGAGGTGAAGCAGGCGGTGACCGCGCTGAAGGCGCGCGGCGCCCGGCAGGCCGAGCATTTCCCCAGGGATCACCGGCCCTGGGGCTGGTTCGAGACGCTGGCGCTGGGCGACCGGTTCCAGGTCAAGCGGATCGTCGTCCATCCCGGCGCGGCGCTGTCGCTGCAGAGCCATTATCACCGCTCCGAGCACTGGATCGTGGTGTCCGGCACCGCGCGCATCACTATCGACGGCAAGCCGCAGCTGCTCACCGAGAACCAGTCGGTGTACATCCCGCTCGGCGCCGTCCACCGCATGGAGAACCCCGGCAAGGTGCCGATGGTTCTGATCGAGGTGCAGACCGGCACCTATCTCGGCGAGGACGACATCATCCGCTACGAAGACGTCTATGCGCGCGGGCAGGGCGCCAAGGGGTAGCCGGCCCGGCGCCCGAAGGTCTAGGCGTCGGCCAGCGCCGCCCGCCAGCCGCCGCTTTGCGTGATGTCGCGCGCGCCGGCAAGGCCGTGCGGCTCGCACAGGAAGCCCTTCACCGCGCTGCCGTCCTCCAATTCCACCGTGCCGATGGCCAGCGGCGCGGGAATGCCGGCAAGGAAGTCGCCGACGGCCCTGCGCGGCAGCGCCCACACTTCCAGCGCGATGGCCGCGCCTTCGCCCTCGTCCGCGCGCAGCAGGCCCGGCCGGACGGGCGGGCCACCGGGCAGGGCGAAGAGCCGGTATTGCGGTCGGGTCCGGGTGCTGCGCAGGAAGCGCCCGCCGCGCGCGGTGAGTTCGCCGTTGAGCGGCAGGCCGGCCATGTGGGCGCCGCAGACGGCGAGGGCGATCTCGTCATCGGCGGGGGAGTGGGCGACAGGTAACGGCGCCGCTCCCTCGCGCTCGACCCACAGCGCCAGCGCGGCGGCGCGGCCATCTTCGCCCTTGCGTGCCAGCACGGTGAGGCTGCCGGGCCGCCCGTCGGCGCGCGGTCCGGTCGGCACGGCGATGCCGCACATGTCCAGCAAATTGACGAAATTGGTGTAGGTCCCGAGCCGGCTGTTCGGCCCGAACGGGTCGGCCGCCACCTCGGCCAGCGTCACGAAGCAGGGAAGGGTCGGCACGCAGAGGAGATCCGCCCCCTCCAGCGCCTGTGCGCAGGCGCGGCGCAGCTCCTCGAGCCGGTACAGCCCCTTGAAGGCGTCGACCGCTGACAGTGCGAGGCCGGGGGCGAGGATCGCCCGCGTCGCCGCGTGCAGCGTCTCCGGGGCTTCGACCAGCCGCGCGCCCACCGCCGCCACCCGCTCGGCGACCCAGGGCCCGGCATAGAGCAGCTCCGCCACCGCGTAGAACGGCGCCAGGTCGATCTCGCGCACCTGCGCCCCGCCGGCGCGCAGCCGCTCCACCGTGGCGCGGAAATGCGCCTCCTGCGCCATGTCGCCAAAGGTGCGCAGGCTGGCGGCGTCGGGCACCGCCACGGTGACCTGCGACGGCAGCGGCGAGAGGCGCGGACGCGGCAGCGGGCGGGACCAGGGATCGGCGGGATCGAAGCCGGCGGTGAGCGTGAACAGCTCCCACGCCTCGCTTACGCTGGTGGCAAACAGCGAGATGGTATCGAGCGTGCGGCAGGCCGGCACCATGCCGGCCGAGGAGAGCGCGCCGAGGCTCGGCTTGAGACCCACGATATCGTTCAGCGCCGCCGGTACCCGCCCGGAGCCTGCGGTGTCGGTGCCGAGGCTGAAGGCCACCAGCCCATGCGCCACGGCCACTGCCGAGCCGGAGGAAGAGCCGCCCGGCACCAGTGCCGGGTCGAGCGCGTTGCGCGGCACGGGGTAGGGCGTGCGCACGCCGACCAGCCCGGTGGCGAACTGGTCGAGATTGGTCTTGCCGAGGCAGATCGCTCCGGCGGCCCTCAGCCGGGCCACCACCGCGGCGTCGGCCGGCGGCACGTAGCTGAAGGCGGGGCACGCCGCCGTGGTCGGCATGTCCGCGACGTCGATATTGTCTTTCACGGCATAGGGAATGCCCCAGAGCGGCCGTCCGTCCGGGGCCCCGAGCGCCCGCGCCTGCGCGAGGGCGCTCGCGCGCGCCTCATGCAGGAAGATGCCGGGATCGGCGAGCGCGTCGAGCCGGGCAAAGGCCTCCTCGATCACCGTTTCGGGCCGCAATCCGCCCGCATAGGCGGCGCGGAGCCCGGCAAGACTGAAGACGAGATCGCGCGGCATCGCAGGCCCCCGGAAATGACGAAGATTGCACATTAGGCAGCGTCGCCGCGTTCCGCTATCATCGAAGGCAAATGCGTTGTCATTGTATACATGAAGCCTGGCGACGACGTGGGTCCGGTGGGACGAACCAAGGTCGCCGCGCCATGGGCAGCCGTTGCGAATAGAGCGAGGGTCTCAGGCGCGCATGGAAAAGGGTCATCCCGCCAACCGGCCGCCCCCCGCTTAGGCGAAGGTCGCTTATCTACAGCGCGCATGGCGATTCGATCATGCCGCCGGGGGCGGCGTCATTGCCCGCGCCTTGTCGCCTCTTCGGCGATGCCGGGCATAAATCCCCCATATGCAAGGATTTGCCGGCCATCGGCAGCAAAAAGCGGCACGCCTATTTCTTGAACATATGGGCGATGGCGAGCGCGTCATCGCCGTCGCCCCCGGTGCCGAAGCCGCCATGGTTATCCGCTGTGCCGGGGGTGATGGCGGCGGCGCCGCACAAGCCCGTGCCTCCCCAGAAACCCGTAATTAGTTGATCGGAAATAGGTTTTTAGCGCCTCCTCCCGGTGCGCGCTCGATTTCGTCGCTTGGCATGGCGTTTGCGGGCGCTGAGGGCGTCGGGGCCTCGGGAAATCGCCGGCAGTGCGGCGTGTCCGGGGGGCTTCTGCGGGATGTGCAACGGCCGAAGCGTCGCGCGGGTCGCACCGTGCGCCGCAGCGGCCGGTCCGAGGAGGAAACATGAAGCTTCCGGTCAGTGCCAGCGAGAGTTTCGTCGAGTTTGCCGGTGTCCAGAAGAGCTATGACGGCGAAGTGCTGGTCGTGAAGGACCTCAGCCTGCGCATTCGCCGTGGTGAGTTCCTCACCATGCTGGGCCCTTCCGGTTCGGGCAAGACGACCACGCTGATGATGCTGGCCGGCTTCGAGACCCCGACCGCCGGCGACATCATGCTCGACGGCGCCCGCATCGACGCCTTGCCGCCGGAAAAGCGCAATATCGGCATGGTGTTCCAGAACTACGCGCTGTTCCCGCATATGAGCGTGGCGCAGAATGTCGGCTACCCGCTGAAGGTCCGGGGGCGGCCGAAGGCCGAGATCGCCGAGCGCGTCGGCAAGGCGCTCGACATGGTGCATCTCGGCAGCTTCGCCGCGCGCATGCCGGGCCAGCTCTCGGGCGGCCAGCAGCAGCGCGTCGCGCTCGCCCGGGCGCTGGTGTTCGAGCCGAAGCTGGTGCTGATGGACGAGCCTCTCGGCGCGCTCGACAAGCAGCTGCGCGAACACATGCAGATGGAGATCCGCCATCTGCATGAGCGCCTCGGCATCACCGTGGTCTATGTCACGCACGACCAGAGCGAGGCGCTGACCATGTCGGACCGCGTCGCCGTGTTCAATGCCGGCATCATCCAGCAGGTGGCGCCGCCCTCCGAGCTCTACGAGAACCCCGCCAATTCCTTCGTCGCCCAGTTCATCGGCGAGAACAACCGGCTGCCCGGCCGCATCGAGGCGGCGAACGGCACGCTGTGCTCGGTCGTGCTGGCCAATGGCGACGTCGTCACCGCCACGCTGACCGATGCGGCGCGGGTGGGCGAGGCGTGCCTGCTCTCCATCCGGCCCGAGCGGGTCAAGATCGCCCCGCCCGGCACGTCGCTCGACAACCATTTCGAGGCCGTGATCGCCGAGACGATCTACCTCGGCGACCATGTGCGCGTGCGCTGCGTGCTCGACGGCGGTGCCGAAGTGGTCGTCAAGGTCGGCAATGTCGAGGACCGCCCGGTCCTCGCCGTTGGCTCCCGCATCCCGCTGGCATGGCGCGCGCAGGATTGCCGCGCCCTCGACGCGGCCTGAGACCTCCGCCTCCAGACCTCCGCCCCCTAGACCCAAAGGGAATGACCATGCAGATGAAGTCGCTGACGATGACCCTTTCCGCGCTCGCCCTCGCGGCGGCCTGCGGCACCGCCTTCGCGGCGGACAGCCTCACCATCACTTCCTGGGGCGGGGCCTACCAGACGAGCCAGGACGAGGCCTATTTCAAGCCCTACACGGCCAAGACCGGCACCAAGATCACGCAGGAAGAGTATAATGGCGAGGCGGCGCGCATCCGCGCCATGGTCGAATCCGGCAACACCACCTGGGACGCGGTGGATGTCGACGCCGCCACCGCGCAGCAGGGCTGCGACGAGGGCTTCCTCGTCCCCATCGACTATTCCAAATTCGGCGGCGAGGGGGCGTTCGTGAAGGGATCGACCTTCGAATGCGGCATCCCGACCATCATCTATTCGACCATCTACGCCTATGACGCCGACAAACTGAAGGACGGCCCCAAGACCATTGCCGGCCTGTTCGACACCAAGACCTGGCCCGGCAAGCGCGCCCTGCAGAAGACCCCCTTCGGCAATCTCGAATTCGCGCTGATGGCGGACGGCGTGCCGGCCGATCAGGTCTATGAGACGCTGAAGACCAAGGAAGGCGTCGACCGCGCCTTCAAGAAGCTCGACACCATCAAGAAGGACATCGTCTGGTGGGAAGCGGGCGCCCAGCCGCCGCAGCTGCTCGCCTCCGGCGAAGTGGTGATGGCCACCGCCTGGAACGGCCGTATCTTCACCGCCAACAAGGTCGACAAGAAGAACTTCGCCATCGTCTGGGACGGCCAGCTGCTGGATTACGACCTGTGGGCGATTCCCAAGGGCGTGAAGGACCTCGACGCGGTCTACAAGTTCATCGAATTCGCCTCCAGCCCTGAGGCCCAGGCCGCCCAGACCAAGTACATTTCCTACGGCCCGGCCCTGCTCGCCGCCACGCCGCTGGTCGAGCCCGACATCCTCAAGGACCTGCCGACGGCTCCGGACAACGCCAAGACCGCGCTCGCCAACGATCCCGTCTTCTGGGGCGACAACAAGGAAGAGCTGCTGAAGCGCTTCAACACCTGGATCGCCCAGTGACCGCAGAGGCTGCGCTGCGGCGACGCCGCGGCGCGAGCTGACGCGCCGGCCCGCCCTGGGGGGCGGGCGGCAATCAGGGCCGGGGCTCTCGGTGTCCGGGCCGCCAACCGATCGCGCCGCCCCTGCGGGAAGGAAGGGCGCGACACCACCGAGGGGGAGTTTTCGACATGGCCGTGGCCGCCCTGGAAGGCGAGGCCGGACCCGACGCGGACCGCACCTCGCTCAAGACCAAGCTCCGGCGCGCCGAGCGGGTGAACCGCCTGCGCTCCTTCTCGCTCGTCGCGCCGCTGCTCCTGTTCGTGCTGGCGGTGTTCGCGCTGCCGATCGGGCTGATGATGGTGCGCGCGGTGGAGAATACCGAGGTTCGCGAGACGATGCCGCGCACCATCGCGGCTCTCGCCGGCTGGGACGGCCGGGCGACGCCCGACGAGGACGTGTTCGCGGCCTTCGCGACCGATCTGGTGCAGACGCAGAAGGACCGCACCACCGCGCTGGTCGGCAAGCGCATCAATTACGAGGTGCCCGGCGCCCGTTCGCGCTTCCTCAAGGCCGGGCGCCTGGTCGATGCCGGCGGCAGCGGGCCGTGGAAGGAGAAGTTCCTCGCCAGCGATCCCGAATGGGGCTCGGTGGAATTCTGGGCGATCATGAAGCGGGCGGGCCAGACCTTCACCCCCTATTACCTGCTCACCTCGCTCGACCTGCGGCAGGATGCCGGCGGGGCGGTGACGCTGAATTTCGCCGACCAGTCCATCTTCATCGACATCTTCATCCGCACCCTCTCCATCAGCCTGCTGGTGACGCTGGCGACCCTGGTGCTCGGCTATCCCGTCGCGCATCTGCTGGCCATCCTGCCCCCTCGCCACGCCAATGTGCTGATGATCCTGGTGCTGCTGCCCTTCACCACCTCGATCCTGGTGCGCACCACGGCGTGGATCGTGCTGCTGCAGAGCAACGGCGTGCTCAACGACATCCTGCTGGCGCTGAACCTGACCACCGAGCGGGTGCAGCTGATCTTCAACCGCTTCGGCACGGTGCTGGCGATGACCCATATCCAGCTGCCCTTCACCATCCTGCCGATCTACTCGGTGATGAAGTCGATCCCGCCCTCGCATCTGCGCGCGGCGCGCTCGCTGGGCGCCGGGCCGCTCGCCGCCTTCGTGTCGGTGTACATGCCGCAGACCCTGCCCGGCGTCGGCGCCGGCTGCCTGCTCACCTTCATCCTGTCGCTCGGCTACTACATCACCCCGGCGCTGGTCGGCGGGCCGCAGGACCAGATGGTCAGCTATTTCGTCGCGCTCTACACCAACCGCGAGATGAACTGGGGCCAGGCCTCGGCGCTCGGCG
Source organism: Pseudomonadota bacterium (assembly GCA_023434095.1). Taxonomy (GTDB): domain Bacteria; phylum Pseudomonadota; class Alphaproteobacteria; order Rhizobiales; family Xanthobacteraceae; genus Ancylobacter. Next base: position 6,751 of record JAEYTJ010000372.1, read on the forward strand.
GCATCCTGCTGATGATCACGCTGGTGCTCTATGCGGTGTTCAACCGCGTGGTCGGCATCGACAAGGTAAAGCTGGGTTGATCGACATGCTGGCACCGTCTTACGCCACCCCGCGCGAGAAACTGGCCTATTTCCTCTTCGCCGTGTTCTGCACGCTGGTGTTCCTGTTCCTTGTCGGCCCGATCCTGGTGATCATGCCGCTCTCCTTCTCCAGCGAGCCCTGGTTCACCTATCCGCTGCCGGGGCTTAGCCTGCGCTGGTACATCGATTTCTTCACCGATGAGCGCTGGCGCATCGCGCTGCAGAACAGCGGCATCGTCGCGGTGTTCTCGACGCTCATCGCCACCGGGCTGGGCACGCTCGCCGCGCTCGGCCTGTCGCGCGGCAATGTGCCCTTCGCCGGGCTCATCCTGTCGATCCTGATCTCGCCGATGATCGTGCCCGTGGTGATCGTGGCGGTGGCGATGTTCTTCGGCTTCGCGGCAGTGGGGCTGAACAACACCTATCTCGGGCTGATCCTCGCCCATGCCATTC
>JAEYTJ010000375.1 GCA_023434095.1 Pseudomonadota bacterium
ACCTCCGGCTCCGGCCGGGCGGGTGCCGCCAAGGCAGCATCGGCAGCCGCGCCGTCGGCGAAGGCTTCCTCGGCGAAGACCTCGTCCGCGAAGCCGGCCTCCGGCACGAACGGCGCGGGCCGGCCGGGCGTGAATGGCGCAGGGCCGGCGGCGGGCATGCGCTTCGCCGGCGGAAGCGCCTCGCCCCGCCGCCCCCAGCCGCTCAGCGTGCATAAGATCGAGGAGCCCTCGCTCTGGGTGCGGCTCTGGGGTCTTCTGTGGGGGCGCCGATGAGCCGTTCGTCGGGCCGGCGGCGCCCGCCGAGAGCACGCCCCCGCTTCACCTGGCTGCGCAATCTGCGCCTGGCCGCCGCCGTGCACCCCCGCCGTTGCGCGGCGCTCGCGGCCGGGCTGGTCGCTCTCGCTGCCCTCATCGCCACCACCTCCCTGCCCATGGCGCTGGCCGAGAGCCATCCGCAGCTGGCGCTCTGGCTGTACCCCGACCATCCCAGGGCGCTCCTCGCGCTGGCGCGGACGGAACGGGTGAAGATCGCCACCGCTACCGCCCGGGCGGAACAGGAGGCGGCAGCGCAGGCGGAACAGGCGGCAGCGGCCGCCGCCCGGGAAAATGCCGATCGGGGAGCAAGCCCACCCTCGCCTGCCGACGAGGCGCTGCCGGAAGACGACACGCTCGCCCGGCAGGAACGCGAACACAGCGCCTCGCTGGCGGCGCCGCGGGACGGCCCGGACGAGGAGACCGCGGAGGCGGAACAGGAGCCCGGCCCGCCGCCGGCCGCGGACGAACTGGCCGCGATGCGCGCCGATATCCGCGATCTCGCCACCCGCATCGCCGCGGGCGCTCCGCTGGAGGCTTCGGCCTATCGCCTGCTCGGCGATGCGACCGACGATCTCGACACCAGCCGCCGGGCGATGCTGGAAGCGGTCGCCCGCTCGCGGCGCGAGACCGTCGCGGCATTCTGGCTGATGCACCAGGACTACGAGCAGAAGGACTATGCCGGCGTCGTGGCGCTGGCGGAGGTGCTGCTGCAGACCCGGCCGGCGCTGAACCAGTACACGCTGAGCTACCTCAATTCGCTGGCGCTGGAGCCGGAGGGGCGGGCGGCGCTGGTGGCGGCGCTGGTGCGCAATCCCAGCTGGCGCCCGCTGTTCCTCAGCAGCATGGGCACCAAGCTCGCCGTCTCCGACGCCCCGCTTGCCCTGATCCAGGCGATGAAGGAGGCCGGCAGCCCTCCCGGCCAGGCCGAGCTCATCCCTCTCCTGCGCGCCCGCATGGCGGCGGAGAAGCGAGCGGAAGGCGCCTACAATATCTGGCTGCAGATGCTGCCGGCGGAGGAGGTGCTGAAGGTCCAGCCGGTCAACAATCTCGATTTCTCCGCGGATCCCGGCACCCTGCCCTTCAACTGGAACATTCCGCGCTCGGTGAACGCCTTCGTCGACCTGCAGCCGCGCGGCGACGAGCAGGCCGGCCGGGTGCTGCGCATCCGCTTCGGCGTCGGACGGATCAGGCTCGGCGGCGTGGAGCAGGTGACGTTCCTGCGGCCCGGCGCCTATCGCTTCTCCGGCGAGCAGAAGGGGCTGATGTCGTCCAAGCGCGGCATGGTCTGGCAGGTGCTGTGCTATCCCGGCGGGCCGGTGGCCGGCCAGTCCAGCCAGCTGATGGGCGCCCCGCGCGTCTGGCGCCCATTCTCGTTCGACATCGCCATTCCCGATGACGGCCGCTGCGACGCCCAGCGCCTGCGGCTGATCCACGATTCGCGCTCCACCTCGGAGCAGTTCGCCTCGGGCGAAATCCAGTTCCAGTCGCTGCACATCGCCCCGCTCGAGCCCGCCGCCTCCGGCGGCTGAGCGCACGCGCCGTTGCATCAAATCAAGGCCGCGCGTCGCGCCGAAATTACGGTATGATCGTCGTGCCGACGCCCCTTCGGCGGCGCCGGACGCACATGTATCGGGAGGCGTCGGAACCCATGAAAGAAAAGACCCCCGAAACGCCCGCCCCCCTCTCCCGCAAGGAGTATGAGCGGGAGCTGAAGCGGCTGCATGGCGAACTGGTCGCCCTCCAGGAATGGACCAAGGCGACCGGCGCCAAGATCTGCATCCTGTTCGAAGGCCGCGACGGCGCCGGCAAGGGCGGTGTGATCAAGGCCATCACCGAGCGCGTGAGCCCGCGCGTGTTCCGCGTCGTCGCGCTGCCCGCCCCGACCGAGCGCGAGAAATCGCAGATGTACGCCCAGCGCTACCTGCCGCACCTGCCGGCAGCGGGCGAGGTCGTGATCTTCGACCGCTCCTGGTACAACCGCGCCGGGGTCGAGCGGGTCATGGGCTTCTGCACCGAGGCGCAGGCCGAGAAGTTCCTCGAAACCATCTCCGCGGTCGAGCGGGCCATCGTCGAATCCGGCGTCATCCTGCTCAAATACTGGCTGGACGTGAGTCCGCAGGAGCAGACGCGGCGGATCGAGCAGCGCATCCACGACCCGCGCAAGATCTGGAAGCTCTCGCCCATGGACCTCAAATCCTATGGCCGCTGGTACGATTATTCGCGCGCCCGCGACGCCATGTTCGCGGCCTCCGACAGCGCCTGGGCGCCCTGGTACGTCGTGCACTCCGACGACAAGAAGCGCACGCGGCTGAACCTCATCAGCCACCTTCTGTCCAAGGTGCCCTACGAGGCGCCGAAGCGCGCCAAGGTCGTCCTGCCGAAGCGGCAGAAGCCGAAGGGCTATGTCGAGCCGGAGGATGTGCGCCACCACGTGCCCGCGATTTTCTGAAGCCCATCCGCCGCTGGCGGCACCAACCGAGGAGCGCGACGATGACCGAGACCACCGGCCCGCACGAGAAGCTCGGCGACGAGAGCTTCATGTCCGCCGCCGACCTGCGCGGCTATATGGACAAGATCGCGCTGGCGAAGATGAACGAGGCGGTGGAGGCGATGGACCACGCCCGCCACGCCAAGGAGGAGCTTGCCAAGACGCTGGCCCAGCCCATCGACCTCACGCCGCAGAAGCTGCACGAGATCACCGAGACCCTGCTGGTGAAGATGCGCGCCGCCGCCGAACGCGGCGAGACCGAGATCATGGTGATGCGCTTCCCCAACACGCTGTGCACCGACCATGGCCGGGCGATCAACAATGCCGAGGCCAGCTGGCCCGACACGCTGACCGGCCGCCCGCGCCAGGCCTTCGAACTCTGGCGCGACCATCTGAGGGGCGCCGGCTACGGGCTTTCCGCGCTGATCGTCGAATGGCCCAATGGCATGCCGGGCGATGTGGGCATGTACCTGAACTGGGGAAAGAAGTAAGTTGGCACCATCGGCCGGCCGGAAGATTCGGCGGCCGGCACCCTGAGCGCGGCGGCGTCCCCCGCGCGCTGTTCCGGAGAGTGGCATGTCCCCCCTGCCGCACGCTGCTGCCGTCGACCATCTCCCGTTCTTCATCACCGCCCCGGGCGGCACCGATCTTTTGATGGTGGTCGCCGCCGTCACGCTGGTCGCGGCGGTGCTGCTGGCCGGCGTGCTCTTCCTGCACATCCACTCGCTGCCCGAGCGGCTGGCGCACAAGGGCCAGAAGCTGCAGTTCGAGATCGTCGCGGTGATGTGCCTGCTGGCGCTGTTCACCCACGCCCATGTGCTGTGGGTGGCCGCGCTGCTGCTGGCCTTCATCGATCTGCCGGACTTCCTGGCGCCGATGAACCGCATCGCGCGCGCCTCCGAGAAGATTGCCGGCCTGCCGCCACCGGAACCGCAACCGGTCACGCCGGCCGAGGCCCGGGCGGCCGAGAGCGGGAGCCACGGCCATGCTTGAGCTGCTGCTGTGCTCGGTGCTGACCATCCTGCCCGACTACCTTTACCGGCGCTATGCGCAGGGCAAGCGGATCGGGCGCGAGATCACGCTCTATTCCGTGTGGTTCGAGCTGCGCTGGGGCATCACCACCTGCCTCATGCTGACGGTGGCGCTGATCACCGTCATTTTCTACAACCATCCCTCTTCCACCAACGTCACCGCCTATTTCCGCACCGTGCCCATCGTGCCGGAGACCATCGGCCGCGTGGCCGAGATCTCGGTGGGCGTGAGCGACCATGTCGAGAAGGGCGCCGTCATCTTCCGCCTCGACGACGCCGCCCAGCAGGCGGCGGTGGAAAGCGCCCGCCGGCGCATCGCCGAGACCGAGGCGTCCATCGTGGTCGCCCGCACCGAGGTCGCCGCCGCGCAGGGGCAGATCACCCAGGCCGAGAAGGCGCTGCAGCAGGCGCGTGACGAACTCGACACCAAGGCCGAGCTGAACAAGCGCAATGCCGACGTCGTCTCCCGGCGCGAGCTGGAGCGGCTGCAGACCGTCGTCGACGGCCGGCAGGGCACGCTCGACGCGGTGCTGGCGTCCAGGGAAGGCGCGCTGCTGCGCGCCGACACGCTGCTGCCCGCGCAGAAGGCGAGCGCCGAGGCGGCGCTGGCCGAGGCCGACGTGGCGCTCGCCAAGACCGCCATCCGCGCCGGCGTCTCCGGCCGGGTCGAGCAGTTCACCCTGCGCGTGGGCGATCTCGTCAACCCGCTGATGCGCCCGGCCGGCCTTCTGATTCCGGACGACGCCGGCCGCGAGCGGCTGATCGCCGGCTTCGGCCAGATCGAGGCACAGGTGATGAAGGTCGGCATGGTGGCGGAGGCAACCTGCTTCTCGCGCCCCTTCGCCATCATCCCGATGGTCGTCACCGGCGTGCAGGACTTCATCGCCGCCGGCCAGCTGCGCACCAGCGAACAGCTGGTCGACGCCCGGCAGGTCGTTGCGCCCGGCACGATCACCGTGACGCTCGAACCGCTGTATGAGGGCGGGCTCGACGGCGTTCCGCCGGGTTCGAGCTGCGTCGCCAATGCCTATTCCAGCCATCACGAGCTGATCGCCTCCGGCAAGGTCGGCGGGCTGACCGCGCTCTATCTGCACGGGGTCGACGCAGTGGCGCTCGTCCACGCGCTGCTGCTGCGCATCCAGGCCCTGATCCTGCCGGTGCAGACGCTGGTGTTCGGCGGGCACTGAGGCGCCCCTTGCGAGCCCGGCGGCTCACTCGGCGTCGGCGACGATGAGCTCCACCCCGGCCTCGGCGAGGGCGCGGGTCATGGCCTCGGAAGGCGGCAGATCCGTCACCAGCCGGTCGATGCGCGCCAGCGGCGCGACTTCGAACACCGCGCCGCGCTCGAACTTGCTGTGGTCGGCCAGCACGGTGACGCGGTCGGCGCGCTCGATCATCGCCTTGGCGACCTCCGCCTCCTGAAGGTCGAAATCCATCACGGCGGCGGCGTCGATGGCGCCGATGGTGAGCACGGCGTGGCGGGCGCGGAACTTGCCGATCTGCTCCAGCGCCAGCGGACCCAGGCTCTCGCCGGCATCCGCCCCATAGGCCCCGCCGAGCAGGAACACCTTGTGGCTGTGATTGGCCGCGAGCGTCGCGGCGATGCGCGGCGCATTGGTGATGGCGACCAGCGAGGACCGCGCCGCCAGCGCCTCGGCGAAGGCGATGGTGGTGCTGCCGGTGTCGATAAACAGCGAGTCCTCGGGCCCGAACAGCTCGCGCGCCGCCAGCGCGATGCGCTTCTTGCCACCGGCGTTCTGCACCATGCGCTGGGCGAAGGGCCGCTCCTCGTCCGGCTCCGCACCGGAAGAGGCCAGCGCCCGCGCCCCGCCGTGATAGCGGCGGAGATGGCCGGTGCCTTCCAGCCGTGCCAGATCGCGCCGCACCGTCTCGCGCGACACGCCGAGCCGATCGGCCAGGGCCTCCACCGTCAGCTCTCCCGAGGCGGCGACCAGCGCGACGATGTCCTGATGGCGCGAAGAAAGTGCCACGCATGTCTCCCGACGAGCCGCCACCCGCGCCGGCTCCGCGCGCCCTGCCCGTTCGGACAGTCAGGCATTCGGGATCGGTTATGCCAGTGCGGTCAGGCGGTCAATACGGCCAAGAATGACCGAATGAGCGGGCACCTTCCAGAGAATTCGATGCGCTTAGTGCATTTGGTCAGATTTTCTGCACCAAAGGCGACCATACGGAGAGAATGTTCACAAAGGAGGCGACCAAACGGTCAATTAGGTCAAAAATCGGGCTTTCCTTTCCGCTCCGTTACGGTAGAGTGATCGCAAGCGCGAAAAAATCAAGCAAGCACAACAATAGTGCAATGCAGCGCGAGGGGACCGAATTGAACCGGGCATCGACCGCCGGGCATGCGCCCGGCCGACGGCGGCAGGGCCGCGCCGCGCATCCATGCGCCCTGCCGGTCCCGCCCGGCGGAGCACGGTTGCGGCCGGACACCCTCCCGCCCGGCACGGCGCACCCGGCAAGCGATGGAGAATCCATGTGAACGTGGAAGGCGTGAAGCAGAGCGGGGGCGGCTGGCGGCTGATCGCCGCCTATGTCCGCGTGACGGACAAGCTCTCGGACTATGTCGGCTATCTCGCCGCGTCGCTGATCTTCGCCATGGGCGGCCTGCTGATGTTCGACGCGGTGACGCGCAACCTCATCAAGGTGCCGGTGCACTGGGCGGTGGAACTGACGCAGTTCATGCTCGCCGCCTATTACTTCATGGGTGGCCCGTTCACGCTGCGCAATGGCGAGCATGTGCGCATGGACCTCTGGTACGCGACGCTGTCCGAGCGCGGCAAGGCGAAGATGGACCTGGTCACCATCTGGTGCCTGATCTTCTACCTCGGCGTGATGCTCGTCGGCTCGATCTCCAGCCTGCAATACGCCATCGCCACCAATGAGAAGCGCTTCTCGATCTGGAACCCGTCCGTGATCCCGATCAAGGCGCTGCTCACCGTCTGTCTCGTGCTGATGCTGATGCAGGCCTTCGCGCTGGTGTTCAAGCACATCGCCACCCTGCGCGGGGAGAAGCTCTGATGACCTATGAGATGATCGCGCTGCTGATGTTCGCGTCGATGGTTCTGGCGCTCATCAGCGGCCAGCTCGTCTTCGCCGGCATCGGCTTCGTCGCCTCCGCCGCCGCGCTGCTGCTCTATGGCCCCGGCGCCATCGACCTGCCGTTCAACCAAGTGTTCAAGCTGTTCAACTGGTACGCGATGCTGACCCTGCCCATGTTCATCTACATGGGCTACATCCTCGCGGAATCCGGCATCGCGGAGGATCTGTACCGGGCCCTGCACGTCTGGTTCGGGCGCTTCACCGGCGGTCTCGCCATCGGCACCATCTTCCTGATGGTCATCATCTCGGCGATGAACGGCCTCTCGGTCGCCGGCATGGCCATCGGCGCCACCATCGCGCTGCCGGAGATGATCCGCCGCGGCTATGACAAGGTGCTGATCTCCGGCGTGGTGCAGGGCGGCTCGTCGCTCGGAATCCTGCTGCCGCCCTCGGTCGTGCTGGTGCTCTACGGCTTGATCGCCCGCCAGCCGGTCTCCAAGCTGTGGTTCGCCGGCGTCGGCCCGGGCCTGCTCATGGCGGCGCTCTTCATCATCTACATCTACATCCGCGTGAAGCTGAACCCGAAGCTGGCGCCGAAGCTCACCGACGACGAGCTGAACATGCCGCTGCGCGAAAAGCTGGTGCTGGCACGCGCGGGCATCATTCCCTTCGCCATCTTCTTCTTCATGACCGGGCTGTTCGTCATGGGCTATGTGAGCCTGGTCGAAAGCTCCGCCGTGGGCGCCGCCGCGGCGACGCTGGCGGCCATCTACAAGGGCCACTTCACCTGGCGCGTGGTGCGCGACACCTCGCTGAAGACGCTGAACGTCTCCTGCATGTTCATGTGGCTGATCCTTGCCGCGCTGGCCTTCGGCACCGTGTTTGACGGGCTCGGCGCGGTGAAGGCGATCGAGTTCCTGTTCATCAAGCAGTGGGACCTGAACCCCTGGACCATCATCATCATGATGCAGCTCAGCTTCATCCTGATGGGCATGTTCCTCGACGACACCGCCATGCTGGTCATCGTCGCGCCGCTCTACATCCCGCTGGTGAAGGCGCTCGATCTCGGCTTCGACAACCAGCTGATCTGGTACGGCATCCTGTACACGATCACCTGCCAGATCGCCTACATCACCCCACCCTTCGGATACAACCTGTTCCTGATGCGCTCGCTGGCGCCGAAGGAGATCTCGCTGGTCGACATCTACAAGTCGATCTGGCCATTCGCCGCGATCATGTTCCTCACCATCGTGATCCTGATGATCTTCCCGCAGATCGCGCTCTGGCTGCCCGAGCAGATGAAAGTCAAGGGCTGAGCAACAGCCCCATCCTTCCCCCTTTCCAGAGGAGAACCAGATGACCGACGACACCAAGAAGCCCGTCACCCACGCCCCCTTCCCGAAGAAGGTCGATCCGGCCGCCGACGCCATCCTCGCCACCCGCCGCAGCTTCCTCGGCAAGGCGGCGCTCGGCACCGGCGCGGCGCTCGCCGGCTCGACGCTTGCCGCGCCCGCCGTCATCGCCCAGGCTGGGACCATCAAGTGGCGCCTGCAGACCTATTCCGGCGCCCCGCTCGGCGCCCATGTCATCAAGCCGCAGATCGACGCCTTCAACGCCGCCGCCAACGGCGCGATGGAGATCGAGCTCTATTACGCCGACCAGCTGGTGCCGACCTCCGACCTGTTCCGCGCCCTGCAGTCCGGCACGCTCGACGCGGTGCAGTCGGACGAGGCGACCATGGCCTCGCCGGTCGATATCGCGGTGTTCGGCGGCTACTTCCCCTTCGCCACCCGCTACAGCCTCGATGTGCCGGCGCTGTTCCGTTATTACGGCCTCAAGGAAATCTGGGCCGAGGCCTATGCCGACGTGCCGAACGTCACCTGGCTGTCCACCGGCGCCTGGGACCCGCTGCACATCTTCACCGTCAACAAGCCGATCAAGAGCCTCGCCGACATGGCGGGCCTGCGCGTGTTCGGCGTGCCCACCGCCGGCAAGTTCCTCTCGAAGTACGGCCTCGTGCCGGTGACCATCCCGTGGGACAACGTCGAAGTCGCGCTGCAGACCGGCGAACTCGACGGCGTCGCCTGGTGCGGCTTCACCGAGGCCTATGAGGTCGGCTGGGCGGATGTGTGCAACTACGCCCTGACCAATTCGGTCACCGGCGCCTGGTTCGGCAGCTACTTCGCCAATACGCCGAGCTGGGAGAAGGTGCCGGCGCATCTGAAGGAGTTGTTCCTGATGAGCATCGACCAGTCGCATTACTACCGCGACGTCTGGTACTGGGGCGGAGAAGCCAAGCTGCGCGTCGAGGGCCAGAAGATGGAACTCACCGCCCTGCCGCCAGCCGAATGGCAGCAGGTGGTGGCGGATTCCAAGGGCTTCTGGGACGAGGTGGCCGCCTCCAGCCCGCGCGCTGGCAAGGTGGTCGAGGCGTTCAAGAAGTATGACGAGACCATGCAGAAGGCCGGCTATCCCTATCGCTGAGCCATCCGCTTTGCCTCTCGCCCCGCCATCCCCGGGATGGCGGGGCCCCGAGCGCCCTCCCCGCGCTCGCAATGACCTGACGGCCGGCCCTGCCGGCCCGCTTTGGCCGTGCCGATAGGAAAGGAGCGCCATGCGCCCCGACGCCGCCCCCCTCCCCGCAGCCACCCGCGAGAATTTCGACGTCGCCGTCATCGGCGCCGGTGTGGTCGGCTGCGCCGTGGTGCGCCGCCTTGCGCTCGCCGGCGCCAAGGTGGTGCTGGTCGAGAAGGGCAGCGACATTCTCTCCGGCGCCTCAAAGGCCAACAGCGCCATTCTCCACACCGGCTTCGACGCCCCGCCCGGCAGCCTCGAACTCGATCTGATCAAGGCCGGGCGCGCCGAATATCTCTCCATCGCCGGTTCGCTGGGCCTGTCGCTGGTGAAGACCGGCGCGCTGGTCTGCGCCTGGAACGAGGCCGAGGCGGCAAAACTGGACTCCATCACCGCGCAGGGGCGCGAAAATGGCGTCGCCAACCTGGCGCTGCTCTCCAGCGCCGCCGCGCGGGCCACCATGCCCGGTCTTTCCGAACGGCTCGTCGCCGCCATCGAGGTGGCGGACGAGCACGTCATCGACCCCTGGACCGCGCCGCTCGCCTATCTCACGCAAGGAGCGAGGCTCGGCGCGCGCTTCCTGCGCAATGCGGAGCTGATCGACGGCCGCTATGACGGCGAGTGGCATCTCTCGACCAGCGCCGGCGAGCTGCGCGCCCGCGCGGTGGTCAACACGGCCGGCCTCTATGGCGACATCGTCGATGCGCGCCTCGGCCTCAAACCGGAATTCGAGATCCGCCCGCGCAAGGGCCAGTTCGTGGTGCTGGACAAGGCGGCCGCCGTCCATGTGCCGCGCATCGTGCTGCCCGTGCCGACCGAGATCACCAAGGGCGTCGTCGTCTGCCCCACCGCCTTCGGCAATGTGCTCATCGGCCCCACTGCCGAGGAACAGGACGACCGCGTTCACGCCACGGTGGAAAGGGACACGCTGGACGCGCTTCTGGCGCGCGGGGCGGAAATCGTACCGGCGCTGGCCGGAATTCCGGTCACCGCGATCTATGCGGGCCTGCGCCCGGCAAGCGAGAGCAAGGCCTATCGCATCTTCTGCCGCCCGGAGAGCCGCGCCGTCACGCTGGGCGGCATCCGCTCCACCGGGCTCAGCGCCGCGCTCGGCCTGGCGCAGCACGCGCTGGGATTGATCGAGGGCTTCGGCCTCGGCCTCACGCCGGTGGAAGCCGCACCGCCCGTGCACCTTCCCAACCTCACCGAGACCCTGCCGCGCGACTGGCAGCAGCCGGACCATGGCGAGATCGTCTGCCATTGCGAACTGGTGACCCGCCGCGAGATCGAGGCGGCGCTCGCCTCCGAGGTGCCGCCCGGCGATTTCGGCGGGCTGCGGCGGCGCACCCGCGCCGGCATGGGGCGCTGCCAGGGCTTCTACTGCAATGCCCGGCTTGCCGAAATGACCAAGGGCCGGCTTGCCGAACCGCTGGCGGTGGAGGGCACGCCGTGAGCGAGGCGGATGTCCTCATCGTCGGCGGCGGGCCGGCCGGCGTCGCGGCGGCGGTCGAACTGCGCCGCCGGGGCGTCGCGCGGGTCGTTCTGCTGGAACGCGAGCCGCACCTCGGCGGCGCCACCCGCCATTGCAGCCATTCGCCGTTCGGCATGCGCGAATTCGGCCGGGTCTATCTCGGCGCCGCCTATGGAAGGCGGCTGGAGCGCGAGGCCGCGCAGGCCGGCGTCGAGGTCCGCACCGGCCATTCCGTGGTGCGGATCGAGACCGGCGGGCGGCTGGTCGTCACCTCCCCACGCGGGGTGGAGACGCTCACCGCAAAGCGCCTGCTGCTCGCCACCGGCATTCGCGAGACGCCGCGCGCGGCCCGCCTCATCTCCGGCGACCGGCCGGTCGGCGTCGTCACCACCGGCGCGCTGCAGGCCTATGTCGCCTTTCACGGGCTGATGCCATTCCGCCGGCCGCTCATCGTCGGCTCGGAACTGGTCAGCCTCTCCGCCGTGCTCACCTGCCGGAGCCACGGCGCCCGCCCGGTGGCGATGATCGAGCCCGGCCCGCACCCGCTCGCCCCGGCACCGCTGATGGCCTTCCCGCGCCTGATGGGCGTGCCCTTCCATGCCGGAGCGGAACTCGTCGACATCAAAGGCGTGACGCGGGTGGAGGAGGCGACGGTGCGGCTCGCCGACGGCACGGTGCGCGTCTTCGCCTGCGACGGCGTGCTGCTCACCGGCCGCTTCACCCCGGAATCGGCGCTGCTGCGTCAGTCCGCGCTCGGTATTGAGCCCGGCAGTTCCGGTCCGGCCGTCGATCCATTCGGCCGCACGGCCGACCCGCATATTTTCGCCGCCGGCAACCTGCTGCGGGCGGTGGAGACCGGCGGCTGGTCGTTCCGCGAGGGGCGTGCCGTCGGCGGCGCCATCGCCGACGACCTCGCGCGCGGCGAGGCGGGCGCGGCGGCGCTGCTGCCCGTCACCTTCGATCCGCCGATCAAGCTGGTGGTGCCCGGCCTGATCCGGCGCGGAGCGACGGGCGCGCCGGCCCTCCCGGATTTCCAGCTGCGCTTCCTGCGGCGGGCGCGCGGGCGGCTGTCGCTGCTCGTCGACGGGCGGGAGGTCTGGTCGGCACGCAAGACATGGATGCCCGAGCGGCGCATCCTCGTGCCGATCCCGCCCGCCGCGCTCACGGCCGCCACCGTGCATTTCAGCTTCGAGGAGACGGCGTGATGCGCGTCGCCGCCATCGACCAGGGCACGACCTCGACCCGCTGCCTCGTCGTGGAGACGGACGGCACGGCGCATGTGGCGGCCGCCCTCCCCCATGTCCAGAGCCACCCGGCGCCGGGCCGCGTGGAGCATGACCCCGCCGAACTTCTCGCCAATATTCGCGCCGTGCTGGCGACCGCCGGCACGGTGGACGCCATCGCCCTCGCCAATCAGGGGGAAAGCTGCCTCGCCTGGGACGCGATGAGCGGGGAAGCGCTGTCGCCGGTCATCGTCTGGCAGGATGCCCGCACCGCCGACGCCCTCGCCGCCCACCCGGCCGCCGATGTCGCCCGCTCGTCGTCGATCAGCGGCCTGCCGCTCGACCCCTATTTCTCCGCCTCCAAGCTCGCCTGGCTGATCGACCACATCCCCGCCGTGGCCACGGCGCGGGCGAGCGGCCGACTGCGGCTCGGCACCACCGACGCCTATTTCCTCGACCGGCTCACCGGCACCTTCGCCACCGATCTCGCCACCGCCTCGCGGACCGGCCTGCTGGATCTTTCGACCGGGGACTGGAGCGAGGAACTGTGTGCGTTGCACGGCGTGCCGCGCGATGCCCTCCCGCCGATCCGCGCCGTCGATGCCGGCTTCGGCACGCTCGACAGCGTGCCGGTGAAGGTGTCCATCGTCGACCAGCAGGCGGCGCTTTACGGCCATGGCTGCCGGGCGCCGGGGGACACCAAGATCACCTTCGGCACCGGCGCCTTCCTGCTCGCCGTCGCCGGCCGTGAGCGCCCGGAGGCGGAGGGGCTGCTGCCGACCATCGCCTGGCAACGCCAGGGCGAAGCACCGGTCTTTGCCGTCGAGGGCGGGGTCTATGACGCCGGGGCGGCGCTGGAATGGCTGCGCCGGCTCGGGCTGTACACCGACACCCGCGAGCTCGACGGATTTGACGGGCCTTCGGCGCTGAGCCGGGGCCTCGTCTTCGTGCCGGCGCTGTCCGGCCTCGCCGCGCCCTATTGGGACCGCAAGGCGGCGCCGCTGTTCATCGGCATGGAGGCGGCGACCGACCGGCGCGACATGGTGCGCGCGGCGCTGGAAGGCATCGCCTTGCTCACCGTCGGTCTGATCGACGCGGCGCAACCGCCGGGGGCGCCGATCACCGAGATTTCCATCGATGGCGGCCTCTCGCAAAGCGCCTATTTCGCCCGCTTCCTCGCCGCCGCCAGCGGGCGCACGGTGAAGGTGCCGGACATGCACGAAATGACCGCGCTCGGCCTCGCCGCGCTGTGCGGCACGGAGATCGGCGCGGCCCGAGGCGCGATGCGCCGCTTCACCCCGGACGGGTCGGTGAGCGAGCAGGACCGCGCTCGCTTCGCCGCCGCCGTCGGCAAGAGCCGGGGCTGGCGGGCGTAGACCCGCAACCTCTTCAGAACACGAAGTCGACCGAGGTCAGCAGCCAGCAGCCGCGCGCCCATTCCAGCCGGTTGCCGCTCGCATCGGTGTTGATGGAGCTGGTGCGGAACACCGGCGTTCCCGGGGTCAGCGCCAGCAGGCTCGCCTCATCCGGCGTCGCGAAGCCGCCGCTGATGCGGGTCTCGGCCCGGCGATATTTCTGGATGGAATGGGCGATGAACACGTCGGTCACCGACTGGCGGCGGGAATAGACCGTGGCGAAATCCGGCAGCAGCGCGGCGGGAAAGACCTTGGTGCTGATATAGATCGGCTGCCCGTCCGCCGAGCGCACGCGGCGCAGCCGCACCACCGGCGCGCCCAAAGGCAGGCGCAGATGTTCGGCGGCGGCGGCGTCCGCGAACTCCTCCTCCAGCATCAGGGTCGTGGTGGTGACCGCCTTGCCGTCGGCGCGCAGGCTCTCGGCGAAGCGGCTGCCGTCGCGCACCACCAGCGCCGAGGGCAGGCTCCGCACGAACACCCCCACCCCCTTGCGCGAGGTGAGGTGCCCTTCCTGCTGCAATTGCTGCAGCGCCCGCCGCAGCGTGATGCGGGTGACGCCGAGTTTTTCCGCCAGATGCACCTCGCCCGGCAGCTGGCTGCCGGGCCTGAGATAGCCGCTGTCGATCAGCGAGAGGATGTAGTCGTAGATCTGCTGCCAGATCGGCGTGTCGCGGCGCGGGCGGAACACCAGCCCGTCAAAGCCGGACACATCGCTCGCCCCCCCGGCCTGTGCCTTCACGCTCCGGTTCACGCCCTCACTCCGCCGCCTGCGCCACGCCCGCGACCGGCCGATGCTCCACCGCCCGGCGCGCATGGACGATACGCCCTTCGACCAGCGTCGCCACCACTTCCGGATGCGCCATGTCGGTGGCATCGACAAGCAGCAGGTCGGCCCGCTGCCCCGGCGCAAGCCGGCCGCGATCGCCCAGGCGGGCGCCGCGGGCGGGATTGGCGGAAACGCGCGGCCAGTGCCGCCCCAGCGCGTCGCGCTCCCCCGGCCGCCGCGGGAAGGCCGCGGGGACCGGC
>JAEYTJ010000069.1 GCA_023434095.1 Pseudomonadota bacterium
CCTTACCTCCGGGCTGCGCAGCCGGGTCTTCCTGCAGAAGTTGTTCATCTTCCAGGACCCGGTGCGCACCGCCCGCCTGTGCAAGGCGCTGGCGGAAAAGGCGGAGGCAGCTTTCGGCAAGATCGACTACGTGGTCTCGCCTGCGGTGGGCGGCATCGTGCCCGGCTACGAGACCGCCCGCCAGCTCGGCGCCATGGCCGTGTTTGTCGAGCGCGAGGGCGGCACCTTTCAGCTACGCCGCGGCTTCACCATTCCGCCGGAGGCGAAGGTACTGATGGTGGAAGATATCGTCACGACAGGCCTGTCGTCGCGCGAATGTTTGGCCTCCATCGCCGAGCACACCTCCAACGTCGTCGGCGCCGCTTGCCTGATCGACCGCTCCAACGGCAAGGCCGATCTCGGCGTCCCGCTGGTGGCGCTCGCCCGGCTCGACATTCCCGCCTATCCCGCCGACGCGCTGCCGCCGGAACTCGCGGCCCTTCCGCCGGTAAAGCCCGGCTCGCGCAGCATCCAAGGGGTGAAGGCGTGACCACGCTCGTTCCCCCCATCCGCCTCGGCGTGAATGTCGACCACGTCGCCACTATCCGCAACGCCCGAGGCGGTGATCTGCCGGATCCGGTTCGCGCGGCCCAGCTCGCCTGCGCCGCTGGAGCGGACGGCATCACCGCGCATCTGCGCGAGGACCGGCGCCACATCCGCGACAGCGACATGCGACGCCTTCGCGACCAGCTCACCGTTCCGCTGAATTTCGAGATGGCGGCGACCGACGAGATGGTTGCCATCGCGCTTGAACAGCGCCCGCACGCCGCCTGCCTCGTCCCCGAGCGCCGCGAGGAGCGTACGACGGAAGGCGGCCTCGACGTCATCGGCGGCGGAATCGACCTGGCGCACAAGGTGGAGAAGCTCGGTGCCGTTGGTATCAGGGTCTCGCTGTTCGTGGCGCCCGACGCCGACCAGATCGCCCGCGCGGCCGATATCGGCGCGGCCGTGATCGAACTCCACACCGGCGCCTGGTGCGAGATGATTGCCGCCGGCGAGACGGCGAAGGCGGACGCGGAACTGACCCGGCTGGTCGCAGCGGCCGGGCAGGGCCGTGAACTCGGCCTTGAAATCCACGCTGGCCACGGGCTCGACTTCGCGACGGCGGAGGTCATGGCGGCCATCGAGCCGATTCGCGAACTCAATATCGGTCATTTCCTCATCGGGGAATCCATCTTCGTCGGGCTCGAAGGGGCCGTGCGCCAGATGCGTGCGGCAATGGCGCGTGGCCGCGCCCGGATCGGAGCGCCGCAGGCGGCGTGAGGGAGAACACGACGTGATCCTCGGCATCGGTTCTGACATCACCGACGTAAGGCGCGTGGCGGACGTGCTGGAGCGGCACGGCGAGCGGTTCCTCGACCGCGTGTTCACGGAGGTCGAGCGCGCCAAGTCCGACCGCCGCGCCCGCCGTGCCGAAAGCTATGCCAAGCGCTTCGCCGCCAAGGAAGCCTGCGCCAAAGCGCTCGGCACGGGGCTGGCGCAGGGTGTGTTCTGGCGCGACATGGGCGTGGTCAACCTTCCATCCGGCCGCCCGACCCTGAAGCTCACCGGGGGGGCCAGAGCCCGGCTCGACGCCATCACCCCTGCCGGCTTCGAGGCGCGCATCGATCTCACCATCACCGATGATGGCCCGCTGGCCCAGGCTTTCGTCATCATCAGCGCGGTTCCCGTTTCCGGCGGCGGATAGGCCACGCTGCCGGCACGTCACCTCGTGCGATCGTGAGCGGGGCGCGTTGCCGCCGCTTCCCTGAGCGGTTATACGAGCCGCACGGCCGCCACGCGCGGCGCACGCCGTGCCGATGAGCGCACCGGAAGGCAACATGACGTCCACCACCGAACCGAAGAAGCAGGAAGGCGGCCTTGGCGAAACCGTGAAGGTCATCCTTCAGGCGTTTCTGATCGCCCTGCTGATACGCACCTTCCTGTTCCAGCCCTTCAACATCCCCTCGGGGTCGATGAAGGAGACACTGCTGGTCGGCGACTATCTCTTTGTCTCGAAGTACAGCTATGGCTACAGCCGCTTCTCCCTGCCGCTGTCGCCGCCGCTGTTCGACGGCCGCATCCTCGGCTCGACGCCGGACCGCGGCGATGTCGTGGTGTTCAAGCTGCCCCGGGACGAGAGCACCGATTACATCAAGCGCGTCATCGGCCTTCCCGGCGACGAGATCCAGATGATCGGCGGCCTGCTGCACATCAACGGCGTGCCGGTGAAGCGCGAGGACGCCGGCTACTGGATGGACGACGAGGGCAATGGACGGATGGAGCGCGTGAAGCGCTGGACCGAGACCCTGCCCAACGGGGTGAGCTACTACACGCTGGATCTCGTCGAGAACGGCTTCTACGACAATACCGACGTCTACAAGGTGCCTCCCGGCCACTATTTCATGATGGGCGACAACCGCGACAACTCCACCGACAGCCGGGTGCTCAGCCAGGTCGGCTACGTGCCCTACGAGAACCTGATCGGCCGTGCGCAGATCATCTTCTTCTCGGTGAAGGAAGGCGACGCGGCCTGGCAATTCTGGAAATGGCCGTGGACCGTGCGCTGGGACCGTCTGTTCTCCTTCGTGCGATGACGCGCGGCAGGAACCGCGTCCCCGACGACGCCGAGCTGGACGCCCTCGAAGCGGCGCTCGGTCATGTCTTTGCCGACCGAGCCCATCTGCGCCTCGCCCTGACCCATATCAGCGCCGTGACCGGCGTACAGGGTTCGAAGGCGCGTGTACGCTCCTATCAGCGGCTCGAATTCCTCGGCGACCATGTGCTGGGGCTCATCGTCTCGGACATGCTCTACCGCGCCTATCCGCAGGCAGAGGAGGGCGAGCTGTCGCGCCGCCTTGCCGATCTCGTCTGCGAGGAGGCCTGCGCCGAGGTCGCCCTTGCCATGGGGCTCGGGCCGCATCTGCGGCTCGGCGCCGGCGAGGACCGCTCGGGCGGTCGCGAGCGCCCGGCCATCCTCGCCGATGTGGTGGAGGCGGTGCTGGCAGCGGTCTATCTCGATGCCGGCTATCCCGCCGCCGAAACCATGGTCGAGCGCTTCTGGCGCGCCCGGCTCTCGACGCCCGGCAGTTCCGCCCGCGACCCCAAGACCGCCTTGCAGGAATGGGCGCAGGGGCGGGGCCTGCCGCCGCCGCACTACCGGCTGGTCGAGCGCTCCGGCCCCGATCATAATCCCGAATTCCGCATTGCCGTCGACGTGCCGGGCTTCGAGCCGGTCGAAGCGACCGGCTCCTCCAAGCAGAACGCTCAGAAGACTGCCGCTGCGGCGTTTCTCCAACGGGTCAACCCATGAACGACACCATCGAAGAAGCGGCCGAAGCCCCCGGCGAGAACACGCGCTGCGGCTTTGTCGCCCTGATCGGCACGCCTAATGCGGGCAAGTCGACCCTCACCAATGCGCTGGTCGGCACCAAGGTCTCCATCGTCTCGCACAAGGTGCAGACCACCCGCGCGCTGGTGCGCGGCATCGCCATCGAGGGCGCGACGCAGATCGTGCTGGTGGACACGCCCGGCATCTTCGCGCCGAAGCGCCGGCTGGAGAAGGCGATGGTGCGTTCCGCCTGGAGCGGGGCGGGCGATGCCGACGCCGTGGTGCTGCTGATCGACGCGCGCGCCGGGCTGACGGAGGACGTGCAGGCCATCATTCGCGGGCTGGCGGATGTGAAGCGGCCGCGCGCGATCCTGCTCAACAAGATCGACCTGGTGAAGCGCGAGAGCCTGCTGGAACTCGCCGCCAAGGTCGCGGAACTGATCAGCTTCGACCGGCTGTTCATGGTCTCGGCGCTGGCCGGCGACGGGCTGAAGGAACTGCGCGAATGGCTGGCGCAGTCACTGCCGCTCGGCCCCTGGCTCTACCCCGAGGACCAGATTTCCGACGCGCCGATGCGCTCGCTCGCCGCCGAGATCACCCGCGAGAAGCTGTTCCACCGCCTCCACGAGGAACTGCCCTACCGCTCCACCGTGGAGACCGACTCTTGGCAAGAGCGCAAGGACGGCTCGGTCCGCATCGAGCAGACCATCTTCGTCGAGCGCGAAAGCCAGCGTAAGATCGTGCTCGGCAAATCCGGCGAGACCATCAAGGCTATCTCCATGGCTGCCCGCAAGGAGCTGACCGAGATCGTCGAGGCGCCGGTGCATCTGTTCCTGTTCGTCAAGGTGCGGGAGAACTGGGCGGACGATCCCGCCCGCTACCGCGAGATGGGGCTGGACTTCCCGCAGGAGTGAGGCCGCCCGATGGAGTGGTCGGACGAGGGCATCATTCTCGGCGTGCGCCGTCACGGTGAGGCCAATGCCATCGTCGAACTGATGACCGCCGCGCATGGCCGCCATCTCGGCCTGGTGCGCGGCGGCGGATCGCGCAGGCAGGCGGCGGCGCTGCAGCCGGGCAACGAGGTGCGGGCGAACTGGCACGCCCGGCTCGACGAACATCTCGGCACCTATGCGCTGGAAGTGACGGCTGCGCATGCCGGCCGGCTGATGGGCATGGCCCATTCCGCCTTTGCGCTCAGCCACATCGGAAGTCTTGTTCGCCTGCTGCCGGAACGCGACCCGCACCCGGCACTGCACGCCATGCTGGCCACCATGGTCGCCCATCTCGACCATGAGCGGCTCACCGGCATGATGATCGCCCGCTTCGAACTCACCATGCTGGCCGAACTCGGCTTTGGCCTCGATCTGGAGAGCTGCGCCGCCACGGGGGGGCGCAACGACCTGCTCTATGTTTCGCCCAAGTCCGGCCGTGCCGTGAGCCGCGACGCCGGCGCCCCCTGGCAGGCACAGCTTTTCACCTTGCCCTATTTCCTCATCGCCGAAGTGGCCGAGCCGCCGCTTGCGGAGGATGTCGAGGCGGCCTTCGCGCTGACCGGCCATTTCCTCGCCCGTCGCGTGTTCGACCCGCGCGGCCTGCCGCTGCCCGATGCCCGCGCCTCCCTCCTCGCCGCGCTGAAACGGCCCGGTGGATAGATTTCTGGCGGCGCGTTCGCGTCTTGTTCCCGCGCGCGCTTCGCGGTAGCAAGGGGCATGGGTGAGCCACCGATTCCGACCGACGATGGCACGATCGAGCCGATCGGGCTGAAGGCGGCGCTTGAAGAGCGCTACCTCGCCTATGCGCTGTCCACCATCATGCACCGCGCGCTGCCGGACGCGCGCGACGGGCTGAAGCCTGTGCACCGCCGCATCCTCTACGGCATGCGGCTGCTGCGGCTGGACCCCGGCGGCGGCTTCCGCAAGAGCGCGAAGATCGTCGGCGACGTGATGGGCTCTTTCCACCCGCATGGCAATGCGGCGATCTACGACGCCATGGTGCGCTTGGCGCAGGACTTCTCCCAGCGCTACCCGCTGGTCGACGGGCAGGGCAATTTCGGCAATATCGACGGCGATAACGCCGCCGCCGAGCGCTACACCGAGGCGCGCCTGACCGAGGTGGCGCGGCTGATCCTCGACGGCATCGACGAGGACGCGGTCGACTTCCGCCCGAACTATGACGGCACGACGGACGAGCCCGTCGTCATGCCGGGCGCCTTCCCCAATCTGCTCGCCAACGGCTCGACCGGGATCGCGGTCGGCATGGCGACCTCGATCCCGCCGCACAACGCGGCCGAGCTGATCGATGCGAGCCTGCATCTGATCGACAACCCGTCGGCGACCACGGACGACCTGCTGAAATTCGTCCAGGGCCCGGACTTCCCGACCGGCGGCGTCATCATCGAATCCCCGTCCTCCATGGCCGACGCCTACGCTACCGGGCGCGGCGGCTTCCGCCTGCGGGCCCGGTGGGAGAAGGAGGAGACCGGGCGCGGCACCTATGTCGTCGTCGTCACCGAGATTCCCTACGGCGTGCCCAAATCGCGGCTTGTAGAGAAGATCGCTGACCTGCTGAACGAGAAGAAGCTGCCGCTGCTCGCCGATGTGCGCGACGAGAGCGCCGAGGATGTGCGGCTTGTCCTCGAACCGCGCGCGCGCAACGTCGATGCCGAACTGCTGATGGAAAGCCTGTTCCGCGTCACCGAGCTGGAGACGCGCTTCCCGCTCAACATGAACGTGCTGGTGGGTGGGCAGGTACCGAAGGTGGTGAGCCTCGTTGAGGCACTGCGCGAATGGGTCGACCATCGCCGCGAGGTGCTCCTGCGCCGCTCCCGCCATCGCCTCGCGGAGATCGAGCACCGGTTGGAAGTGCTCGGCGGCTATCTCATCGCCTATCTCAACCTCGACGAGGTGATCCGCATCATCCGCGAGGAGGACGAGCCCAAGCCCGCGCTGATGGCACGCTTCGCGCTGACCGACGTGCAGGCGGAAGCCATCCTCAATATGCGCCTGCGCAGCCTGCGCAAGCTCGAGGAATTCGAGATCCGCAAGGAGCACGACGCCCTCACCAAGGAGAAGGACGGGCTCGAAAAGCTGCTGGGCTCGGAGGCGCGGCAGTGGAAGGCGGTCGCGGCCCAGCTGGCCGCCACCCGCAAGATGTTCGCCCCCGAAACCCCGCTCGGCCGCCGCCGCACCACTTTCGGCGAAGCCTCGGCGCATAAGGCCGACGCGGTGATCGAGGCGCTGGTGGAGCGCGAGCCGATCACCGTCGTGGTGTCGGAGAAGGGCTGGATCCGAGCGCTAAAAGGCCATGTGGCCGATCTCTCCGCGCTCGTCTTCAAGGGTGACGACCGGCTGAAGATCAGCTTCTTCACCGAGACTACAGCGAAGCTGCTGGTGTTCGCCACCAATGGCCGATTCTACACGCTGGACGCCTCGAAGCTGCCGGGCGGGCGCGGCCATGGCGAGCCGCTGCGCCTCTCCATCGAGCTGGAGCAGGAGGCTGATATCCTCAACGTGCTGCCCTATCAGGGAGGGCGGCGCCTGCTGGTTGCGGCCAAGGAGGGGCGGGGCTTCCTCGTCTCCGAGGATGACTGCCTCGCCAATACCCGCAAGGGCAAGCAGGTGCTGGGCGTCGACGCCCAGGAGGCGACGAAGGTCGTGGTGGCCGCCGGCGACAGCGTCGCGGTCATCGGCGAGAACCGCAAGCTGCTGGTGTTCCCGCTCAGCCAGATCCCGGAAATGACGCGCGGGCGCGGCGTGCGGCTGCAGCGCTACAAGGACGGCGCGATGAGCGACGTGAAGGTGTTCGCCGCCGGAGAGGGCCTCACCTGGACCGACAGCTCCGGCCGTACGTGGACCGTGACGGACCTGGCCGAATGGCGCGGCGAGCGCGCCGGCGCCGGCCGCCTGCCGCCCAAGGGCTTTCCGCGCAACAACCGCTTCGGCTGAGCCTCCTCCCGGGGCCATGCCCGGGGAGGAGCGCAGGACGTCACCTCAGCTTCCGATCACTCCGCCATCCTTCTTGGTGATGACCACCACCGCCGGGCGCACCGGCATGTCGTCCTTGAAGTCGGGCCAGCGGGTCGAAAGGTCCTCGTAATAGGAGGGCCGGCCGAAGGGGGCCCAGTCGGTGCCGCCGTCACCGGGGTGCTGCACGGCAACGAAGGCGGTGCGGTCGTCCGGCGTGAACAGCGGGCCGCACATCTCGGCCCCCACCGGCACGCGGAAGAACAGCTTGGAGGTGGCGCGGGCGCCACCTTCCGTGTCCACCGCCCAAAGCCCGTCGGTACGGCCCGTGTCCTTCGGGCTGTTGCCGTCGGTCGCCACCCAGAGCCGGCCGGCGGAATCGACCGCGCAATTGTCCGGCATGCCGAACCAGCCATTGCGGGTGGTGTCGGTGGAGAAGGAGGCGCCGACCGCCGCCACGGAAGGGTCCCCACATTTCAGCAGCACTTCCCATTTGCCCGTGCCCGCGGCGAAATCGCCGTCGGCCTCCGCGATCTCGATGATGTGGCCGAAGGCGTTCTTGGCACGCGGGTTGGCGGCGTCGACCTGCTCGTCCTTGCGGCGGGTATTGTTGGTCAGCATCACATAGACCTTGCCATTGACGCCGTTGGGCTGGACGTCTTCGGGGCGGTCCATCTTGGTGGCGCCGAGCAGATCGGCGGCGCGGCGGGTCTCGATCAGCACATCCGCCTGGCTGTCGAAGCCATTCGCGGCAGTCAGCGGCCCCTCGCCGAACACCAGCGGCATCCATTCCAGCGTGCCGTCGGCGTCGAACCTGGCGACATGGAGAGTGCCGGAATCGAGCAGGTCCATATTGGCGGCACGGTCCGTCGGGTTGAACGTGCCCGCCGTGACGAACTTGTAGACATAGTCGAAGCGCTCATCGTCGCCGAGATAGAACACGACGCGGCCGTCCTTGGCGACGATGGACTCGGCACCCTCATGCTTGAAACGGCCCATGGCGGTCCGCTTCTTCGGCACCGAGTTGGGGTCGTTCACATCGACTTCGACGATCCAGCCGAAGCGGTTCGGCTCGTTCGGCTGCTTGGCGAGGTCGAAGCGGTCATAGACGGTGCCCCACTCATAGGCGCCCTCCGGCACGCCGCAGCGCTTGTAGTTGGCCGCCTCTCTGTGGCCCTCGGGCAGTGTGCCGAGGAAATAGCCGTGGAAATTCTCCTCGGCCATCACATAGGTGCCCCAAGGAGTGACGCCGCCGGCGCAGTTGTTCAGCGTGCCCAGCACCTTGGTGCCGGTCGCGTCATCCGCCGTCTTCAGCCGCTCGCTGCCGGCGGCCGGGCCGGTGAGCAGCATCGGCGTGGTCGACGTGATGCGGCGGTTGAGCGCGCCGTCGCGTACCGCCTGCCATTTGCCGTCGACCTTGCGGATCTCGACCACGGTGCCGCCATGGGCGGCCATCTCGATATCGACGCGCGTCTTGTCCGCCGGCGCGACCTTCTGCTTGCCGTCCGCGACGCTGACGATGCCGGGGAACATCAAATGCTCGTTGGTGTATTCGTGGTTCACCACCAGCAACCCGTGCTCGGACGAACCGCCCAGCGGGATGAAGCCGACATAATCGTTATTATAGCCGAACTGCCGGCGCTGGGCCGCGGCGCTCTGGTTGTTCGGATCGAAGGGGGGGGAATCGGCGAAGAGCGGATCACCCCAGCGCAGCAACACCTCGGCGTCATAGCCTTCCGCGACATGATGGGTCTCATCGACACCGGCCTCAACCTCGACGAAGCTGAAGGCCGAGCCGTTCGCCGCAGAGGCACCCGTCACGGCGGCCTGCGCCTTTTCAGCGGTCAGCAGCGCCGCCGGCCCGACCGTGGCGGCGATGGCGGACACGGCAAGGGAGCCTTTCAGCAGCCCGCGACGGGAGAAGCGGATCGAGATCAGCTCGCCCATGGTCGGATTGAGCGTCGGGTTGCTGCCGGCCCCGTCCGCCTCTTCGAGCAGGCTGGTGCGGAAGGGCGATTCGTGCACGGGATCGAGCATGTCGTCGGTCATGGGGGGCTCCGGCAATCTGTCTCGCTCCGGTTGGAAGCGTTCCAGACAGCTAGTCCCGGTACGTCACAGACCGA
>JAEYTJ010000090.1 GCA_023434095.1 Pseudomonadota bacterium
GGCGCGGCCAGGGCGAGGGCGGCGGAGGCAGGCGCGGCGGAGGCGCTGCCGGCAATCTCGACCGCCGGGGTGCCGCCGAACCGCTTGAAGAAGGACCAGATCTCCTCCGGCGCGTCGAGCCCGCTGCGGCGGGGGCCGAGCAGCACGGAGGCCAGCGCGTCCACGGCGTCGGTCGATTGCGAGGGCGGCTGGTGGCCGCCGGCGATCTCGTAATAGGCGACGGCGGCGCCGGGCGCGCAATCGTTCCAGCGCGTGATGCGGGCGTGCGGCGCGCTGGCGACTTCCGGCGCGGCGCAGCCGTCGAGCCGGGCGAACAGCGCGGCGGTAGCATTCGCCGACATCAGCCGCGCGCCGGGCGTGGGGCGCCCGAACATCGGCACGATGGGGTCATAGGTGCCGTTCATCAGCAGGATGGGCACGGGCTTCGAGGGCCGGCAGCTCTCGGTATAGCCGACCGGCACCGTCATCATCATCGTCGCATAGGCCTGGAAGCGGTCGGCATAGTTGCAGGCGACATAGGCGGTGAGGAAGCCGCCATTGGAGAAGCCCATGAGATAGGCGCGGGACGGATCGACGAGGCCCTCGGCGGCCAGCGTGTCGAGAACGTCGAGGACGAAGCGGCCGTCGTCCCGCTTTTGCAGCAGCGGAATGAAGCCGGCGATCGAGCTGCGCCCGTCGTTCCACAACAGGTTCATGCCCTTGGGATAGGCGACGACGAAGCCTTCGCGGTCGGCGACGGCGTCGAGATCGAGATAGCGCTGCATCATGCCGGCCGGCTGCAGGGCGCCGTGCAGCGCGATGACCAGCGGCAGGGGGCCGGGCGGGGCGCTTTTCGGCCGGTGCAGGATGAATTCGCGGGTGAGGCCGCCGGACACGAGGCTGCGCACCGAATCCCGGGCCTCGGACTGGGCCCGCGCCGGGGAGGGCGCCAAGCCGCCAAGGGCGAGCAACAAGGCCAGGGCTGCGCCAAGCAGGCATCTGGGTTTCGCAAAAAGCATGGACGGGGCGACCTCGAAGGCGCGGGTTCCGCGAGACCCCTACAGACGGCGGATTTCCGTCAATTAAATGGCAAAGATGGTTAACAGCCCGTCAGCGGCCGCGTTCACGGGGCTTTCCATGTGCGGCGGCGCTGGCGAATGGGGGGTGCGCGGGCCGGCGTTGATGCGCTAGGGTGCGCGTGCTGCAGCGCAACCCGGAAGAGGGCGCGGCGGGAGGAACGATAGACTTTACCTTTGGAATGATTGCGAACTGCAATCGTTTCCGCTACGCACACTTCATCTTCCTGAGTGATCTGGGACACCGACATGGCAGGAGCGGCCGAGCGGCCTCTTTCCCCGCATCTGCAAATCTACCGCCCGATGCTGACGATGATGATGTCCATCGTGCATCGCATTACCGGCGTCGCCCTGTATTTCGGCACGGCGCTGCTGGTGATCTGGCTACTGGCCGCCGCCAGCTCAGCGCAGGCCTTCAGCACCGTGAACGGGCTTTACGGCAGCTGGCTGGGGCTTCTGGTGCTGGTCGGCTACAGCTGGGCGCTGATCCACCACGCGCTGGGCGGCATCCGCCATTTCGTCTGGGACACGGGGGCGGGATTCGGCCCCGGCCCGCGCGAACTTTTCGCCAAGCTCACCATCGGCGGGTCGCTCACGCTGACCGCGGTGCTGTGGATCGTCATCTGGCTGGTGAAGGGCTGAGCATGCGCGTGTCTCCGGGTTCTTCCATGCGCACCCCGCGCCGGCGGGTCGCCGGCCTCGGCTCGGCGCGCTCCGGCACCGGCCATTTCTGGCTGCAGCGCGTGACCGCGATCGGCAATCTTCTGCTGATCCTGATCGCCCTGCCCATCGTCGTGGCGGCAGCCGGGCAGGAGCAGGCGCGGGTGGTGGCCATCATCGGCCATCCGCTGGTCGCCATCGTGCTGCTGCTGCTGCTGTTCTCGGTCTGCTTCCACATGCGCCTCGGCATGCAGGTGGTGATCGAGGACTATGTGCAGGCCGAAGGGCCGAAGGTGCTCGCGCTGATCGCCAACACCTTCTTCACCATCGCGGTCGGCAGCGCGGGTGCGTTCGCCGTCCTCAAGATCAGTTTCGGAGGCTGAGACCATGGCCGGGACGTCTGCCGCCAATGGCGCCGCCAACGGTTCATCGCCCGGCGCCGCCTACCCGATCACCGACCACACCTATGACGTGGTGGTGGTGGGCGCCGGCGGCGCGGGGTTGCGCGCCGTCGTCGGCTGTTCCGAGGCCGGGCTGCGCACCGCCTGCGTGACCAAGGTGTTCCCCACGCGCTCGCACACGGTGGCGGCGCAGGGCGGTATCGCCGCCTCGCTCGGCAATATGGGCACCGACGACTGGCGCTACCACATGTACGACACCGTGAAGGGGTCGGACTGGCTGGGCGACCAGGACGCCATCGAATATCTCGTGCGCCACGCCCCCGCGGCGGTCTACGAGCTGGAGCATTGGGGCGTGCCGTTCTCGCGCACCGAGGAAGGCCGCATCTACCAGCGCCCGTTCGGCGGCATGACGGTGGACTACGGCAAGAGCCCGGCACAGCGCACCTGCGCCGCCGCCGACCGCACCGGCCACGCCATCCTGCACACGCTCTACGGCGCCGCCCTGAAGCACTCGGCCGAGTTCTTCATCGAGTATTTCGCGCTCGACCTGATCATGGACGAGGACGGGCGCTGCCGCGGCCTCGTCGCGCTGAAGATGGACGACGGCACGATCCACCGCTTCCGCGCGCAGACGGTGATCCTCGCCACCGGCGGCTATGGCCGGGCCTATTTCTCCGCCACCTCCGCCCACACCTGCACCGGCGACGGCAACGCCATGGTGCTGCGCGCCGGCCTGCCGCTGCAGGACATGGAGTTCGTGCAGTTCCACCCCACCGGCATCTACGGTTCGGGCTGCCTGATCACCGAGGGCGCGCGCGGCGAGGGCGGCTACCTCACCAATTCCGAGGGCGAGCGCTTCATGGAGCGCTATGCCCCCTCGGCCAAGGACCTTGCCTCCCGCGACGTGGTCTCGCGGTCCATGACCATGGAGATCCGCGAAGGCCGGGGCGTGGGCAAGGCCAAGGACCACATCTTCCTGCACCTCGACCACCTCGACCCCGCCATCCTCCACGAGCGCCTGCCCGGCATCTCGGAGAGCGCGAAGATCTTCGCTGGCGTCGACGTGACCCGCGAGCCGATCCCGGTGATCCCGACCGTGCACTACAACATGGGCGGCATCCCCACGAACTATTACGGCGAGGTGCTGGACAAGCGCGCCGGCGACCCGGACAAGGTGGTGCCCGGCCTGATGGCCATCGGCGAGGCCGCCTGCGTCTCCGTCCACGGCGCCAACCGCCTCGGCTCCAACTCTCTCATCGACCTCGTGGTGTTCGGCCGCGCCGCCGGCCTGCGCGCCGCGGAGCTGGTGAAGCCCGGCGAGAAGCACCGGCCGCTGCCGGAGAACAGCGCCGAGCTGGCCCTCGGCCGCCTCGACAAGTACCGCTATGCCTCGGGTGGCACCCCGACCGCCGAGCTGCGCCTCAACATGCAGAAGGTGATGCAGAACAACTGCGCCGTCTTCCGCACCGGCGAGGTGCTCGAGGAAGGCCGCAAGCTCATTCACGACGTATTCAAGGCCTCGAGCGACATCGGCGTCACCGACCGCTCGCTGGTGTGGAACTCGGATCTCATCGAGACGCTGGAGTACGAGAACCTCATCTCGCCGGCCATCGTCACCATGGAGAGCGCCGCGAACCGCCAGGAAAGCCGCGGCGCCCACGCCCGCGAGGACTTCCCGGACCGCGACGACGTGAACTGGATGAAGCACACGCTCGCCTGGGCGAACGACGAGACCAAGAAGGTCTCGATCGATTTCCGCCCGGTCCACACC
>JAEYTJ010000096.1 GCA_023434095.1 Pseudomonadota bacterium
CCTATCGCCAGCAGGCGCTGGCCTGCGCCGCGGCGCTGGCGGCGGGGCCGGCGCGCCCGCGCGACCTGCGCCCGCACGCGCCGGACGCCGGCAAGATCCTGCTCGCCAATGTCTATGGCTGGTTCGCCCGCGCCGAGCGTGGCGTCTATGCCCTCACGCCCGCCGGCCATGAGGCGCTGGTGCGCTGGCCGCAGCCGCCGCGCGGGGAGGGGGCCGTCTGAGCCCGCGTCAAACCCCTGTCACCGCCCGGGGATAGTCAGGGTGCATCGCCCGCGCCGACAGGAGAGCTTCGTGACGATGATCCAGGCCCTGCGTGCAACCCTGCGCTCCGTCGCCCGCCCCCTTGTCCCGGTGCTGTTCGCGCTCGTTCTGGCCGCGCCGGCGGCGGCCGAGAGCGGAAACGCCGCGATCACCGACATCGAGATCGGCCCGCGTCCGTTCTATCTCGTCGGCGAAATGAAGGACGGGGCGCTGAAGGACGAGCTGGCCCGGTGCAAGGGCCCGTTCGCGGCGAGGAATTTCTCCATCGCCCATCGCGGCGCACCGCTGCAGTTTCCCGAGCATACGCGCGAGGGCTACCTCGCCGCCGCGCGCATGGGGGCCGGCGTGATCGAATGCGACGTGGCGTTCACCAAGGATCGCGAGCTGGTGTGCCGCCATGCGCAGTGCGACCTGCACACCACGACGGACATTCTCGCCCGGCCGGAACTCGCGGCGAAATGTTCCGAGGGCTTCCAGCCGGCCGACCCCGCGACGGGGCGCAAGGCCAGCGCCAAATGCTGCACCAGCGACCTGACGCTGGCCGAGTTCAAGTCGCTGCGGCCGAAGATGGACGGCTTCAACCCGCGCGCCGCAACCGCCGAGGAATATATGGACGGCACGCCGAGCTGGCGCACCGACCTCTATGTGAACCGGGCGACGCTCATGTCGCACAAGGAATATATCGCGCTGGTGAGATCGCTCGGCCTGAAGTTCACTCCCGAGCTGAAGACCCCGGAAGTCGCCATGCCCTTCGAGGGCGGCTACACACAGGAGCACTACGCGCAGCAGATGATCGACGAGTACAAGGCGGCCGGCGTCGACCCGCGCGATGTCTACGCGCAGTCCTTCCGCCTCGACGACGTGCTCTACTGGCTGAAGGCGGAGCCGGCCTTCGGCGCCCAGACGGTCTATCTCGACGGGCGCGACGAGGAGAGCAAGGGCTTCGACAACATGAAGCCCGAGAGCTGGCAGCCCTCCATGCAGGAACTGGCGGACAGGGGCGTGAAGATCCTCGCCCCGCCGCTGTGGATGCTGGTTACCCACAAGGACGGCCGGATCGTGCCTTCCATCTACGCCGAGGAGGCGAAGAAGGCCGGGCTCGGCCTCATCGCCTGGTCGCTGGAGCGCTCCGGCCCGCTCAACACCGGCGGCGGCTACTACTACCAGTCGGTCAAGCCGGTGATCGACCGCGACGGCGACATGCTGGCGCTGCTCGACGTGCTCGGCCGTGACATCGGGGTGAGGGGCGTGTTCTCCGACTGGCCGGCGACCACCACCTTCTACGCCAACTGCATGAAGCTGGACTGAGCGCGGCGGTGTTCAGCTCACGCCGAGAATCAGGAACCAGACGGTCACCGTGAACAGGCTGGCCACCGTCGACAGCGACACCGCGCTGGCGGAGGCGGCGACGCCGGTCCGGTAGCGCTGGGCGAGCAGATAGGCGTTGATGCCGCAGGGCATGGCCGCGAACACGACCGCCACATCCGCCCAGACCGGCGGCATCGGCAGCACCCAGGTCAGCGCATAGACGATGGCGGGGTGGACGCCGAGCTTGAGCGCGGTGATGAGGACGGCCGGGCCGACATCGCCGCGTATGGGGTAGCGGTGCAGGGCGAGGCCCAGCGAGACCAGCGCGCACGGCACGGCGGAGGCGGCGAGCATGTCGAGGGTCTGCTTGAGCACGCCGCCGGGAACATAGCCGACCAGCTTGGCGATGCCGCCGGCATAGATGCCGAGCAGGATGGGGTTGAGCGCCAGCATCCGCCCCAGCTGGCGCATCGTCTTCAGCGAGAAGCCGGCGGCCGCGCCTTCGGCCAGAACAGTGGCCAGCACCATCATGATCGGCAGGTGGATGGCGATGAGCAGGAACAGCGGCACCGCTCCCTCCGGCCCGAAGGCCTGCAGGATGAGCGGCACGCCGACGAACACCGTGTTCGCCTGGCCCGAGGTGAAGCCCTGGATCACCGATTCGAGGTGGCCGCGCCCGAACAGCTTCCGCGCCGCCAGCATGCCGAGGGCGAAGACGGTGAAGGCGCCGGTGAAGTAGGCGATCCAGTAGCCCCAGGGCTGGCCTTCGGCCGGAAGCTGCGCCTCGGCCAGCGTCTTGAAGATGAGCACCGGCACCGCCAGCCCGAACACATATTCGGACAGGCCCTCGGCGGCGCGCTCGCGCAGATGACCCGACAGCGAGGCGACGAAGCCGAGTCCGATCAGGCCGAAGACCGGCGCCACGACGAGGGCGATGGCGCCGAGCTGGGCCAGCATGGTTCAGGCCGCGATTTCGCCGGAGGCGCTGGAGACGAGATGGGAGGCGCGCACCGGCACCATCACGTCGATGCGGGCCCACAGGCGCTCGGCCAGTTCCGGACCAGCGACGAAGGCGATCTCCGCCCGCAACGTGCCGAGACGGGCGGGATCGATCCGGCCGTCCTCCGGCCCGTCGAGCCGGATGCGGGTCGGCTGGACATCGTGGACGGCGAAGGGTTCCAGCAGGCGGAGCATGAGATTGGGATGAGCGTCCGCCTCGACGACGAGGCGGTGGCGGCACAGAGCGGCAGTCATGGGGAACGTCCGAAGATGACGAGGAATCGGGAAGGCGTGCGTTCAGGAAACCCGGCCGAACCTGTCGGCCGGGCGGCGAATTCGCCGTCCCGCGCTATGTCGCGCCCTCTTCATCGAAGCGAACATCATGGCGGCGAAGCTAGGCCGCGCGCGATCCGTCGTCAATGGCAGGCGGCGGAAGACCCGCGCGCTTGGCTAGACGAAGCTCTGCGGGTCGATGTCGATGTCCACCCGCAGGCTGCCCGTCGCGCGGGGCGCGCCGGCCATCCAGGCGCGGACATAGGCGGAGAGGTCGAAGCCGCGTTCCGAGCGGGCGAGCAGCCGGTAGCGGTGGCGGCCGCGAATCAGCGCCAGCGGCGCCTCAGCCGGGCCGAGCACGCGCACCTTGTCGGTGAAGGGCGAGCAGGCGGCCAGCGCGCGGGCATGGGCCTGCGTGGCGTGGGCGTCGGTGCCGGAGACGATGAGCGCGCAGAAGCGGGCGAAGGGCGGCAGATGCGCCTCCTCGCGGATGGCGATCTCCCGGTCGTAGAAGGCGTCGCGGTCGCCGGCCACCAGCGCCTGCATCACCGGGTGTTCGGGCATGTAGGTCTGCAGGAAGGCGCGCCCTTCGACCTCGTGACGGCCGGCGCGGCCGGCGACCTGATGCAGCAGCTGGAAGGTGCGCTCGGCCGCGCG
Organism: Pseudomonadota bacterium; assembly: GCA_023434095.1. Lineage (GTDB taxonomy): Bacteria > Pseudomonadota > Alphaproteobacteria > Rhizobiales > Xanthobacteraceae > Ancylobacter. The sequence goes on from JAEYTJ010000096.1 coordinate 3,499, forward strand.
GGGATCGCCGTGCCCCAGCCCCACATCGGCATCGACGACACCGACCAGCGCGAGGCCGGGGAAGTTGTGGCCCTTGGCGACGAGCTGGGTGCCGATGATGATGTCGACCTCACCGTCCTCGATCGCCTTCAGCTCGGCGCGCAGCCGTTCCACCCCGCCGGCGAGGTCGCTGGAAAGCACCTGAAGCCGGGCCTCCGGGAACAGCTTGGCCGCTTCCTCGTGCAGCCGCTCGACGCCGGGGCCGCAGGGAATGAGCGCGTTGGGCTCGTGGCAGTGCGGGCAGGCATCGGGCACCGGCATGGCATAGCCGCACTGGTGGCATTCGAGCCGGCGGCGAAAGCGGTGCTCGACCAGCCAGGAGGAGCAGGAGGGGCATTTGATGCGGTGGCCGCAGGCGCGGCACACAGTGAGCGGGGCGTAGCCGCGCCGGTTGAGGAACAAAAGCGCCTGGCCACCGGCCTCGACGGTGCGCTCCATCTCGCGGGCAAGGCGCGGGGCGATCCACTGGCCGCGGGGCGGACCCTCACGGCGCAGGTCGATGGGTTCCAGCCGCGGCACCCTGGTGCCGGCGAAGCGCTCGGGCAGCGCAAGGCGCGTATAACGCCCGCGCCGTGCGTTCACCTCGGTCTCGATGGAGGGCGTGGCGGAGACGAGGGCAATGGTTGCCGCCTCCATGCGCGCCCGCACCACCGCCATGTCGCGCGCATGGTAGTGGACGCCATCCTCCTGCTTGTAGGCGTTGTCGTGCTCCTCATCGACGAGGATGAGGCCGAGATCGCGGAAGGGGAGGAACAGGGCTGAGCGGGCGCCCGCCACCACGGAGACCTCGCCCGAGGCGACGCCGCGAAAGATGCGTCCGCGCCGCTTCGTCGACACGGCCGAATGCCACTCCGCCGGGCGGACGCCGAAGCGGCGGGCGAAGCGGTCGAGAAAGGCCTGGGTGAGGGCGATTTCCGGCATCAGGATCAGCGTCTGCCGGCCCTGCCGGATCGCCTGCGCCACCGCCTCGAAATAAGTCTCGGTCTTGCCCGAGCCGGTGACGCCATCGATGAGGAAGGGCTGGAAAAGGCGGGCCTTCACCGATTCCACGAGACGGGCGGCGGCCTCCGCCTGGGCGGGCAGCAGCTCCGGGGCGGCGTGGTCCGGGTCCGGCGGCTCGGCGGCGGGCTCGGGCGGAAGCACCACGGTTTCCAGCACGCCGTCGTCGATGAGCCCGTCCATTACCGAGGGCGAGACGCCGGCCTCCCGCGCGGCCTCGCTCTTGGCGCGGACGAACCCGTCTTCCAGCGCGGCGACGACCTTCTCGCGCGCCGCCGTGCGGCGGGCCGGGCGGTGGCCGGTAAGGCGAACGCCGACGCGCTCGCGGCCAAGGCCGGCGCTCTCGTCGTGGCGCAGGGCGAGCCGCAGCACCATGCCCGGCGGCATGACGGTGTATTCGGCGATCCAGGCGATGAAGGCGATCATGCGCGCGTTCAGCGGCGGCACGTCATAGCGGCGCTGGATCGGCTTGAGCCGGGCGGGGTCGACCGGTTTGGCGCCTTCGGGGCTCGGCCAGACGCAGCCGAGCACGGCGCGGGTGCCGAGCGGCACCACGACGATGTCGCCGACCGCGACCTCCATGCCGTCCGGTACGCGGTAGGAATAGGCCGCGCCGAGGGCGAGCGGGAGCAGCACGTCCACCACGCGCACCGGCGCCGGGGGGAACAGGGAGGGGGAATCGGCGTCGGCGACCATGGCGGGGACTTCATAGCCTATCGCGGCGCGACTTCCGATGCCGGCGGTATAGCCGCCGCCCTACCGTTCCTGGGGCGAGGGCGACGGTTTGCGGGCCACGAGCATGTAATTGTACATGAAGGTCTTGGGCGTCGCGGCGCCCAGGAAGGCGACCCGCACATAGGCGGAGAACAGGCGGCGCATTGCGCGCTTGATCGGAAGCAGCACGGCTTCCTTCGCGTTCGCCGGCACTTCGGAGGGCGCGCGGAGGGCTTCGACGGAAAAACCCGTCACGCGCATGAGCTTACCGATCATCGCGTCGCCGATGTGAAGGACATGGGTTTCGTCGCCGTTCTGGAACCGCATCGAGAACGGGCTGTCGCCATTCGGGAAGCGCGCGATCAGATGGCCGCCCGGTTTCAGCGCGCGGTGAATGTCCGCGCACAGGCGTTGCAGGTCGGGGTAGGGGATGTGCTCGAACACATCGAGGGCGATCACCATGTCGGCCTCGCCGTCCGGAATTGCCGCGAGCGTGTCGATGACCGGAAAACCCGCCTGTCGCGCCCGGGTCTTGAGATCGTCCTGAACCTCGATGCCGGTCGCGACGGCCCCCTTGTCCCGGAGCCAGCCGAGCAACGACCCGTTGCCGAAGCCGATCTCGACGATGCGGGGCCGGCAGCCCGGCGTGCCTGTGACCACGTGGCCGAGTTCCGCCTGGTAGAAGAGCGCTTCCTTCGCGGTGTATCTGGAGAAATCGTCGCCGTCCCAGCCCTTCCATTCGACGTAGTTCTCGTAGGACACAGATCGACTCCTGAAGAGGATGTCCGCTTGGAGGGAAGGCCCGCTCGCCGACCCGGGAAAGGCGGCTGGCGCAAACGTATCGGCGCGCTAGGGTCGTGTCGAGGCGCGCTCCGGCGCTGCCGCTAGGGCGATCTTAACCGCCCCGTCGCAGGATCGCCGGCGGGTGGAGCAGGTGCATGGCAAGTACCGATGTGCAGAAGGCGGAGCGCGCCGCGCGCGGCCTGCTGGCGGGGGCGACGCCGGATGTGGCGGCGGCCCTTGCGGGCTGGCTCGCCCGGCTGGGTCATGAGCGCCGGCTCTCGCCCAAGACCCGCGAGGCCTATGCCCGCGATGTCGCGGGCTTTCTCGGCCTGCTGGCGCGGCAGATCGGCCATCCGCCGACCCTGGGTGATTTATCCGCGCTGGCGCCGCGCGACGTGCGCGCGGTGATCGCCGCCCGGCGGGCCGAGGGCATCAAGGCCCGCACCCAGATGCGCTTTCTCGCCGCCGCCCGTTCCTTCGGCCGGCATCTGGAGCGCGAGGGGCTCGGCAAGGTCGGGGCGCTGACCGCCGTGCGGGGGCCGCGCGTGCCCCGCACCCTACCGCGCCCGCTCGCCCCCGGCGATGCGCGCGCACTGGCCGACCCGGCCACACGGGCGGGAGACGCGCGCGAGCCGTGGATACTCGCCCGCGACGCGGCGGTGATCGCGCTGCTCTACGGTTCCGGGCTGCGCATTTCCGAAGCGCTGGGGATGATGCGCCGCGACATGCCCGAGCCGGGGCGCGGCGACCAGATCGTCGTCCACGGCAAGGGCGGCAAGACCCGCATGGTCCCGGTGCTGCGGCCGGTCGTCGAGGCGGTCGACGCCTATGCCCGCGCCTGCCCCTATCAGCTGGAGCCGACCGCGCCGCTGTTCCGTGGCGCCAGGGGCGGGCCGCTCTCGCCGCGCATCGTGCAATTGGCGGTGGAGCGCATGCGCGGCGCGCTCGGCCTGCCGGACAGCGCCACGCCACATGCCTTGCGCCACTCCTTCGCGACCCATCTGCTGGGACGGGGGGGCGATCTGCGTTCGATCCAGGAACTTCTCGGCCACGCCTCGCTTTCGACGACGCAGATCTATGCCGCCGTCGATACCGATACGCTGATGGCGGCGTGGAAGGCGGCGCATCCGCGCGCCAGCGCAAAGTGAGGGAGAGCCGATGACACGCGTCGCGCCGATGATCGAGCACATGTCGCTCGGGGTGAGCGACTATGCGCGTTCGCTCGCCTTCTACGACGCGGTGCTGGCGCCGCTCGGCTTCGTCAGGGTTTCCTCCCATGCCGAGCCGGAGGGTGAATCCGCCTGCTGGGGGCCGGAGGGAGAGCTGCCCTCGCCCGAGGGCACGGCGGGCGCGGCGCCGTTCTGGATTCAGCACCGGGCCGACGCGATCACGCCGCCGCCCGGCTTCCATCTGTGCTTCATGGCGCCGACGCGGCGCGCGGTGCAGGCGTTTCATGCCGCCGGGCTGGCGGCCGGCGGGCGCGATGCCGGCCCGCCGGGCCTGCGCCCGCATTATGGCGAGGGGTATTTCGCGGCGTTCCTGCACGACCCGGACGGCTGGAAGATCGAGGCCGTCACCTACACGGATGCGTGAGCCGCGGGCTAAATCGCCCGCAGCGGTGCCAGAGGACCGAGACGGGGCTTTTCACCTTGCGGAAGCTGGGGGACACTCGATCCCATTGGACCCCGAAAGCAGAGGAGACATTCCATGAAGCGTCTCGTGACCGCTCTGTGTGCGCTTGCCCTGACCACGGCGGTGACCGGTGCCGCCTTCGCCGATTGCCCGGCGCATGCGGCAAAGGACACCAAGACCGAGGTGAAGGGTTCCTGACCGACCCTCTTCTCCACCTGAACGGAAGCGGCCCGGAAGGTGACTTCCGGGCCGATTTTTCTGCGGAACGCGACGCGGGCCGGACGCCCTCGCGCCGTCACATGTGGATGGCGCGCTTCTCCACCGCCATGGCCGCCTCCTTTACCGCCTCGGAGCGGGTGGGGTGGGCGTGGCAGGTGCGGGCCAGGTCTTCCGACGAGCCGCCGAACTCCATCAGCACCGCGCATTCGTGGATCATCTCGCCGGCCTCGGCGCCGACGATATGGGCGCCGAGTACGCGGTCGGTGGTCGCGTCGGCGAGGATCTTCACGAAGCCGTCGGTCTCGTCATTGGCCTTGGCGCGGCCATTGGCGAGGAAGGGGAACTTGCCGACCGTGTAGGCGATACCGGCCTGCTTCAGCTCTTCCTCGGTCTTGCCGACCGAGGCAACCTCCGGGAAAGTGTACACGACGGCCGGGATGACGTCGTAATTCACATGGCCGGCCTGCCCGGCGAGCAGCTCCGCCAGCGCCAGGCCTTCGTCCTCGGCCTTGTGCGCCAGCATCGGACCGGCGATGGCGTCGCCAATGGCGAAGATGCCGGGCACGTTGGTGCGGTAGTAGTGATCGGTGACGACGCGGCCGCGCGCATCCTTCTCGACGCCGAGCCCTTCGAGGCCGAGGCCCTCCGTATAGGGCACGCGGCCGATGGCGACGAGAACGACGTCCGCCTCCAGCGTCTGCGCATCGCCGCCGGCGGCAGGCGCGACCGCGACCTTGAGCGTGTCGCCGGAAGTGTCGACGCCGGTGACCTTGGCGCCGAGGCGGAAGCTCACGCCCTGCTTTTCGAGGATGCGCTGGAAGGACTTCGCCACGTCGAGGTCCATGCCGGGCAGGATGCGGTCGAGATATTCGACCACGGTGACATCCGCGCCGAGGCGCCGCCACACGCTGCCGAGTTCCAGGCCGATGACGCCGGCGCCGACGACGAGCAGCTTGCCCGGCACCTTCTCCAGCGTGAGCGCGCCGGTGGAGGAGACGACGCGCTTTTCGTCGATCGCGATGCCCGGCAGCTTCGCCACATCCGAACCGGTGGCGATGACGATGGCCTTGGTCTCCAGCGTCTGCTGCGACCCGTCCGCCATGGCGACCTCGACCTTGCCCGGCGCCGGGATGCTGGCCGTGCCATGATAGGTGTCGATCTTGTTCTTCTTCATCAGGAAGGCGACGCCCTTGGTGTTGCCTTCTACCGCCTGGTCCTTGAAGCCGAGCAGGGCGCCGTGATCGAGCTCGGGCGCGCCGACCTTGATGCCCATCTTGGCGAAATGGTGCCCGGCTTCCTCGAAGCGGTGCGAGGCGTGCAGCAGCGCCTTGGAGGGAATGCAGCCGATGTTCAGGCAGGTGCCGCCGAAGGTGGCGCGCTTCTCGACCACCGCGACCTTGAGCCCGAGCTGGGCGGCGCGGATGGCGCACACATAGCCGCCGGGGCCGGTGCCGATGACGATCAGGTCGTAGGACATTTTTCTACCCGTTGAGCGGCGGCCGGTGCGTGCCGGCCGCCCGGAAGGAGAGGCGTCTCGCGGTCACAGGTCCAGCACGAGGCGGGTCGGGTCTTCGAGGGCTTCCTTGACGCGGACGAGGAAGGTGACCGCGCCCTTGCCGTCGACGATGCGGTGATCGTAGCTGAGCGCCAGATACATCATCGGGCGGGCGACGATCTGGCCCTTCACCACCACGGGGCGCTCCTCGATGCGGTGCATGCCGAGAATGCCCGACTGCGGCGCGTTGAGGATCGGGGTCGACATCAGCGAGCCGTAGATGCCCCCATTGGTGATCGTGAAGGTGCCGCCCTGCATCTCCTCGATCTTGAGGTTGCCGTCGCGGGCGCGGCGGCCGAAATCCGCGATGGTCTTCTCGATCTCGGCGATGCCCTTCTGGTCGCAGTCGCGCACCACCGGAACGACGAGCCCCTTCTCGGTGCCGACCGCGATGCCGACATGGACGTAGTTCTTGTAGATGATCTCGGGCCCGTCGATCTCGGCATTGACCGCAGGCAGTTCCTTGAGCGCCTGCACGCAGGCCTTGACGAAAAAGCCCATGAAGCCGAGCTTGACGCCGTGCTTCTTCTCGAACAGGTCCTTGTACTGGCTGCGCAGCGCCATCACGTGGCTCATGTCGACCTCGTTGAAGGTCGTGAGCATCGCCGCCGTGTTCTGCGCGTCCTAGAGG
>JAEYTJ010000149.1 GCA_023434095.1 Pseudomonadota bacterium
CAGCGGATCGGCGGCCGGCGGGGCGGCGGGCACGGCAGGCGCGGGCGCCGCCGGCGCGGCCGGTTCCTGGACCTGCGCCCACGCTCCCGCCGGGGAGGCGAACAGCAGCGCCAGCGCAAGCAGGAGGTTCAGCGCGGGGCGCCAGGCGAGGGTCGTGGATGTGGTCGGCATGGCGGCTTCCCGAAGCTCCGGTCTGCCCCGGCGCTCCGCCTGCAGGCGGAATTATGGGCCGGGACGTCCTCAGTCCCGGCTTCCATAAACCTGCAATGACTGGCTCGACAACACCAAATGCTTCACAAATACAAATGTAGAATCCTTCAAAACTGGAAAACAGCAGGAACGTACAATTTTACATTATTCTAGACTAAGACTTCATCCCACCGGAGCACCGATCACCTTGCCCGGATTCAACGTCCCGGCCGGATCGAGTGCGGCCTTGACCCGGTGCATCAGGTCCAGCGCCACGGGATCGGCGTAATGCGCCAGTTCCTCGCGCTTCAACAGGCCGATGCCGTGCTCGGCGGCGATGGAGCCGTCCATCTCGTCGACGATGTCGTGGACGATGCGGTTGAACCGCTCCCACAAGGCCAGGAAGGCGGCCTTGTCCATGCCCAGGGGCTGGCTGAGGTTGAAATGGATATTGCCGTCGCCGACATGGCCGAACGGGCACGGGCGCAGCCCCGGCAGCGCGGCGACGCAGGCCGGCAGCGCGCGGTCGAGGAATTCCGACACGCGCGACACCGGCACCGACACGTCGTGCTTGATCGAGCCGCCCTCGTGCTTCTGCGCCTCCGACATGTCCTCGCGCAGCCGCCACATGTTCGCCGCCTGCGCCTCGCTGGTGGCGATGGCCGCGTCCAGCACCTCGCCCGCCTCCATCGCGGCGGCGAGCCCTTCCTCCATCAGCGCCGCGAGGTCGAAGGCGCGGGTGGGCGAGGAAAGCTCGGCCAGCACGTACCATTCATAGGTCTCGCGCAACGGGCGCACCGTGCCGGGCATGTGCCTCAGCACCGTCTCCACCCCGAAGGCGGCCATCAGCTCGAAGGTGGTGAGCGCGTCGCCCGCCTCCCCGCGCAGACGCTTGAGCAAAGCGAGGGCGGCCGCCGGGTCCGGCACCGCGAGGAAGGCGGTGGCACGCTGCGCCGGCTGCGGGAACAGCTTCAGCACGGCGGCGGTGATGATGCCGAGCGTGCCCTCGCTGCCGAGAAATAGCTGCTTGAGATCGTAGCCCGCATTGTTCTTGCGCAGCCGCTTCAGCCCGTTCCACACCCGCCCGTCGGCCAGCACCACTTCCAGCCCCAGCGCCAGTTCGCGCGCATTGCCATAGCGCAGCACGGCGGTGCCGCCGGCATTGGAGGAAAGGTTGCCACCGATGCGGCAGGAGCCCTGCGAGGCGATGTGCAGCGGGAACAGGCAGCCCGCCTCCTCCGCCGCCGCATGCACCTTGTCGAGGATGCAGCCGGCTTCCACCGTCATCGTCATGTCGACGGGGTCCACCGCGCGGATGCGGTCGAGCCGCGCCAGCGAGAGCAGCATCTGGCCGAACGGCATCTGCCCGCCCACCAGCCCGGTATTGCCGCCCTGCGGCACCAGCGGAACGCCCGCCCGCGCGCAGGCCTCGACGACGAATGCCACCTCCTCGGTCGTTCCCGGCCGCAGCACCGCCGGTGCCTCGCCCTTATAGAGCCCGCGCTCCTCGTGCAGATAAGGCGCCATGTCGGCCGCCTCGGTCAGCACATGGGGGGCGCCGATGCGCTGGGCGATGGCGGCGAGAAGGGGGGAGAGGGGGGACGAGGCGGCGAGCGTCATTGAACTCTCAGGGGCAAGCGGTATGATGAATTCATACTAACGAGGGAGGGCCGAATGGCGAATGCCGAGAAGCGCACCTTCAGTCTGCCACGCGAGCAAGCCGAATTCATAGACCGGCTGGTGGGCTCGGGCACCTATGGCAGCGCGAGCGAAGTTATCCGCGCCGGACTGCGTGCGTTGCAGGAACGCGACGCTGCCGTGGAGCGCTGGCTGCGCGAGGACGTGGCGCCGGTGATAGCCGAAATGCAGGCGCACCCCGAAAGGGGCATCCCAGCGGAAGATGTCTTCAACGAAATCCGCGCCCTTCACAGCCAGCGCATCCAGCGTCGTGGCGTATAAGATCATCATTTCGCCCGAGGCTCGGAGCGACCTGATCAGCCTTTTCAGGTTTGTCGCGGAGCGCTCGGGAAAAGACATCGCGCTCAGCTATGTCGAGCGGATCGAAGCATACTGCTGTCCTTCGCGGATTTCCCCGTACGCGGCACTTCCCGCGACGATATCGTCCCCGGCCTGCGCATCGTCGGCTTCGAGCGGCGCGTGACAATTGCCTTCCATATCGAACGCGAGCGCGTGGTGTTCGACCGCATCCTGTATGGAGGGCGCTCACTCGAACGGCTCGGCGACGACGACTGACCACGCCCCCTTGCCCCCGCGCGTCTTTGCCCCTATCCCCGCGCAATGGCGCCTCCTCTTCTTCTGCTTCAAGATACCAAGCTCACCTTCGGCGGCACGCCGCTGCTGGAGGGGGCGGAGCTTTCCGTTTCCGCCGGCGAGCGCGTTGGCCTCGTCGGCCGCAACGGCTCGGGCAAGTCCACCCTGCTGAAAATCGCCGCTGGCCTCGTCGCCGCCGACAGCGGCGCGCGCTTCGTGCAGCCGGGCGCGACGGTACGCTATCTGCCGCAGGAGCCGGACCTCTCCGGCTTCGAGACCACGCTCGCCTATGTCGAGGCCGGCATGGGGCCGGGCGATGCGGAGTACCGCGCACAGTACCTGCTCGGCGAGCTCGGCCTCACCGGCACCGAACACCCGGCCAATCTCTCCGGCGGCGAAGCCCGCCGCGCCGCGCTGGCCCGCGTGCTGGCGCCGGAGCCGGACATCCTGCTGCTGGACGAGCCGACCAATCATCTCGACCTGCCGGCCATCGAATGGCTGGAGGCGGAAATCGCCGCGCTCCGCTCCGCGCTGGTGCTGATCAGCCATGACCGGCGCTTCCTGCAGGACCTCACCCGCGCCACCGTGTGGCTCGACCGTGGCGCGACCCGCCGCATGGAGCGCGGCTTCGCCTTCTTTGAGGAATGGCGCGACCAGGTGCTGGAAGAGGAAGAGCGCGACCAGCAGAAGCTCGCCCGCAAGATCGTCGCGGAAGAGCACTGGATGCGCTACGGCGTCACCGCACGACGCAAGCGGAACGTGCGCCGCGTCGGCGAGCTCGCCGCCCTCCGCGCCCAGTTCCGCGACCACCGCGGCGCCGTCGGCACCGTCACCATGGCCGCCACCGAGGCGGAAGTCTCCGGCAAGCTGGTGATGGAGGCCGAGCACATCTCCAAGGCCTATGGGGAGCGCGTCATCGTGCGCGATCTCTCCATCCGCATCCAGCGCGGCGACCGCATCGGCATTGTCGGGCCCAATGGCGCCGGCAAGACCACGCTGCTGAAGATGCTGACCGGCGAACTCGCCCCGGACAGCGGCAAGGCCAAGATGGGCACCAATATCGAGATGGCGACGCTGGACCAGCGCCGCGCCGCGCTCGACCCCAACCGCTCGGTGCGCGAGACGCTCACCGACGGGCGCGGCGACCAGGTGTTCGTCGGCGGCAATCCGCGCCATGTCATCGGCTATATGAAGGACTTCCTGTTCGCACCGGAACAGGCCGGCACCGCCGTTTCCAAGCTCTCGGGCGGCGAGCGGGGGCGGCTCCTGCTGGCCTGCGCGCTGGCGCAGGCGTCCAACCTCATGGTGCTGGACGAGCCGACCAACGATCTCGACCTCGAAACGCTCGATCTTCTGGAAGAGATGATCGACGACTATGCCGGCACCGTGCTGCTGGTGAGCCACGACCGGGACTTCCTCGACCGCACGGTCACCGCCACCATCGCCTATGAGGGCGACGGGCATTGGGAGGTCTATGCCGGCGGCTATTCCGACATGGTGGCCCAGCGCGGCCATGGGGTGAAGGCCAAGGCCGCCGCTGCGGCGGCGAGCGCCAAGGCGGCGCCGGCGAAAGCGGCGGCACCGGCGACGTCCGGCGCCAGGCGCAAGCTCTCCTTCAAGGAGAAGCACGCGCTGGAACAGCTGCCCAAGCGCATGGCGCAGCTGGAATCGGACATTGCGCGGCTCAACAACACGCTGCACACGCCCAATTTCTACACCCGCGACCCCGCCGGCTTCCAGAAGGCCACCGCCGAGCTCACCAAGGCCCAGGCGGCACTCGCCAAGGCCGAGGAGGAATGGCTGGAACTGGAGATGAGACGGGAAGAGCTGGAGGGGTGAACCCGGCTCGGCGCGGGCCGGCGGCCTGCGTGCTTCGAGACGCGGCGCAGGGCGCGCCGCTCCTCAGCATGACGAGAGCGTGTTACGGGAGCTGAGGTTCCTTCGTCATCCTGAGGTGCCCGGCACAGCCGGGCCTCGAAGGACGCACACCCTCGCCGCGCCGGCCATCCCCGGCGAGCGCCTTTCGCAGAACGCACCGCCCGAGCCCACCATGCCCCGCCTCATTCCCCTCGCCACACCCGACGATCCCCGCATCGACGCCTACCGCGTCATCAAGGAGCGCGACCTCGTCGGGCGCGGCGGGCGCTTCATCGTCGAGGGACGCACGGTGCTGGATGTGGCGCTCTCCCCGCGCAACCGCTTCGCGCTGGAATCACTGCTGCTGGCGGAAAGCCGGGTGGAGGCGCTGGCGCCGCTGCTGGTGCACGCGCCGGAGGACCTGCCGATCTACACCGCCAGCCAGGCGATCCTCGACGGCATCACCGGCTTCCACATCCATCGCGGCCTGCTCGGCGTCGGCCTGCGCGGCGCCCTGCCCTCCATGGCGGAAACCATCGCCGCCCTGCCGGAGGAGGCGCTGGTCGTGGTGCCGCTCGGCATCGCCAATCACGACAATGTCGGCGGCATCATGCGCAACGCCGCCGCCTTCGGGGCCGAGGCGGCGCTGTTCGACTTCGCCTCCTGCGATCCGCTGTACCGCAAGGCGATCCGCGTCTCGGTCGGCGGCAGCCTGATCGTGCCCTTCGCCCGCGAGGGCGCGGCGGAGACGATCCTGGACCTTCTTGCCGCCACCGGCTTCGAGCTGCTGGCGCTCAGCCCGGCCGGCGCCGCGACGCTGGGCGAGATGCGGCCCGCCCGGCGCACCGCCTTGCTGCTCGGCGCCGAGGGCCCGGGCCTGCCCGATTCCATCCTCGCCCGTACCCGCACGGTGCGGATCGCGATGAGCGCCGGCTTCGATTCCCTCAATGTCGCGACCACCAGCGGTATCGCGCTACATGCGCTTGCCCGGGTCCGGTAAACGACGCGTGAGACGCGAATCAGCGCTCGACAATCAAGGGGACGAGGCGCATCCTCAATCGCACTTCTACAGGCGGCGAGCCGTCTGATTGATCGTCAACTTCCAAAGGCCCGGGCATCTCCCGGGCCTTTTTCTTGGTCCGCCCGCTTTGGCCGGACGGCTTTTGCTGGTATGGCGGCAACCGCGCGGCGTGCTCTTTGGCCGGAAGGCGGAACCGCTTAGGGTATGCGCCCGGGCGACGCTCGCCCTTGCCCGGCCGTATGGAAGCTGAACGATGCCGGACCTGCCCTTTCCTCCCCGCCCCTCGGTCGTCAAGCTCGGCGGCAGCCTGATCGGCGATCCCGCCCTGACGCCATTGCTCGCGTCGCTGGCCCGGTGCGGCGCGCCGCTCGTTCTCGTCGCCGGCGGCGGCCCGCTGGCGGATGCGGTGCGGGCGCTGCAGCCGCGCCTCGGCCTCACCGAGGCCGCCTGCCACCGCATGGCGATCCTCGCCATGGAGCAGACCGCCCACGCCTTCGCCGATCTCGCCCCCGGCCTCGCCCTTACCGCCACGCCGGCGGAGATCGCTGCCGCGCACGCGCAAGGCCGCGCCGCGCTGTGGCGGCCCGCAGCGATGGCGCTGGCGGCAACCGATCTGCCGGAAAGCTGGGAGCTGACCTCCGACAGCCTCGCCGCCTGGCTCGCCCTCGATCTCGGCGCCGCGCGGCTGACCCTCGTCAAATCCGTCCCCGCTCCCGCCGGCAGCACCCCGGCCGACTGGGCGGCTTCCGGCCTCGTCGACCCGCTCTTTCCCGCCTTCGCCGCCCGGATCGCCGGCCCGGTGGAGGTGACCACGGCGGCGGCGCTCCTCGCCGCCAGCGCCCAGAAGGACATCGCCGCATGAGCGCGACCAAGGGGCTTTATCCGCGCTGGGCCTGGGCGCTCACCGGCTCCGGCCATTTCTTCACCGAGTCCATCGCGCTGATCAAAGCGCTCGATGCGGTGGACCTGTTCGTCTCCAGGGCGGCGGACGAGGTGCTGCGCATGTACAAGCAGGACCTGCCGAAGGACACCCGCATCTTCAAGGAGACCACCGCCAGCTCCGCCCCGGTCGGCCGCTTCTATGAGGGGCTGTACCACACGCTGGTGGTCTCGCCCGCCTCCTCCAACACGGTGGCGAAGGCGGTGTTCGGCATTTCCGACACGCTGGTGACCAACTGTTTCGCACAGGCCGGCAAGTGCCGCGTCCACGCCATCGTCTTCGCCTGCGACACCGCGCCGGAGATGATCACCATGGCGCCGAAGGGGCCGGTCTCGGTCTATCCGCGCCGCATCGATCTGGAGAACACCGCCAAGCTGAAGGAATTCGACGACACCGTCGTGGTGGAATCGATCGAGGACCTCGAAGCCGCCATCGCCGCGCGCCGGCTCCACCTCGCGGCACAGGCCGCTTCCTGACATGGCGGAGGACCGCCCGCTCGATCCACCCGCAGCCGGCAGGCCGGAAAAAATCGCCCTGGTCACCGGCTCGCTGGCCGAGCCGCGCCTGACCAAAATCGCCGGCGAGATCACCGAAGCGGGCCTCGACCCCGTCGTCGTCAATGTCGGCGTCAAGGTGGCGGCGCTGATGACGGCCGAGATCGTCGAGCGCCGGCTGAAGCTGCCCGAGGGCACCGACCGCGTGCTGATGCCGGGCCGCTTCCGCGGCGATCTCGACCGGCTGGAGCGCTTCTTCGGGGTGCCCTTCACCCGCGGCCCGGACGAGATGGCGGACCTGCCGGATTATTTCGGCCAGAAGCGCCGGGCGGCGGACCTCTCCCGGCACGACGTCACCATCTTCGCCGAGATCGTTGACGCCACCGTGCTGGATATCGACGCCCTCGTCGCCCGCGCGCTGTTCCTCAGGGGCGAGGGCGCGGATGTCATCGACCTCGGCTGCCTGCCCGACACACCCTTCCCCCATCTGGAAGAGGCCATCGCCGCGCTGCACGAACAGGGGCTGAAGGTCAGCGTCGATTCCTTCGACCTTGCCGAACTCACCCGCGCCACCCGCGCCGGCGCGGATTATCTGCTCAGCCTCAACGAGAACACGCTCAACGTGGCGAAGGAAGGCCCGGCCGTGCCCATTCTCGTGCCGGCGACGCAGGGCGATCTCGCCTCGCTCTGCCGCGCGGTGGAGGCCTGCCTCGCGAGCGGCCAGCGCTTCTATGCCGACCCGATCCTCGACCCCATCCATTACGGCTACACCGCTTCCGTCGTGCGCTATGCCGAACTGCGCCGGCTCTATCCCGACATCCCCATCCTCATGGGCATCGGCAACGTCACCGAGCTGACCGATGCCGACACGACAGGCATCAACGCCATCCTCATGGGCATGATCTCGGAACTGCGCATCGAGGCGGTGCTGGCGGTGCAGGTGAGCCCGCATTGCCGCACGGCAGTGCGCGAATTCGACCGGGCGCGGCGCGAATATTTCGCCGCGCGGCAGGCGGGCGCACTGCCGCAGGGTTTCGGCGGCGGGCTGATGGCTCTGCGCGACCGCAAGCCCTATGCCGCCACGCCCGAGGAGATCGCCCGCCTCGCGGCCGAGGTGCGCGACCGCAATTTCCGCATCGACGTGACCGAGGCCGGCATCCACATCTACAACCGCGACGGCCACCATGTGGCCGGCGAGCCCTTCGCGCTGTTTCCCCATCTCGGCGTGGAGGCCGATGGCGCCCATGCCTTCTATCTCGGCGTCGAGGCCGCGCGGGCGGAAATCGCCTATAAGCTCGGCAAACGCTACGCGCAGGACGAGGGGCTGAAATGGGGCGCGGCGGGCGAGATCGCCGGCAGCCCGGAGGCGGCCCATCGTTTGACTTTCAAGGAGGCCGGCACGACCTTGCAGGCCAAAGCCAGTGCCAAAGCTGACGCCAAAGCCAGGGCCGAGCCGAAAGCCGGAGAGACGCCGTGATCCGTGAAGCCATCGTCACCACCCGCTCGCTCGACGGCGAGCCGCACATCGCCCCGATGGGCGCGACGGTGATCGAGGGCGGCTATCTGCTCATGCCCTTCCGCCCCTCCCGCACGCTGGAGAATCTCGCGAGCACCCGCATCGCCGTGGTCAATTTCACCGACGATGTCCGCATCTTCGCCAGCTGCGTCGTCGGGCGGCGCTTTCAGGTGGACGTGAAGAAGGCGACCTATCTCGACTGCCCGCGCCTCGCCGATGCGCTCTCGCATGACGAGGTGACGGTGGAGCGCGCGGAGGACGACCCGCAGCGGCCAAAATTCTTCTGCAAGACCTACCATTCCGAAGGACACACCCGCTTCGAGGGCATGAACCGCGCCAAGGCGGCGGTGCTGGAAGCGGCCGTGCTGGTCAGCCGGCTGAACATGCTGCCCGACGACAAGGTCGACCAGGAAATGGCCTATCTCGCCATCGCGGTGGAGAAGACCGCCGGGCCGGACGAGCTGGAAGCCTGGGGCTGGATGCTGGAGGCCGTGGCGGAGCACCGCCGCCGGCGCGCCTCGTGAGTCCGGCCGCGCCCGGCCTGCTGGCCAGCGTCACCGATCTGCACGAGATGGAGCTGGCGCGCGCGGGCGGTGCCGATATCGTCGATCTCAAGCAGCCGGCCTTCGGCGCGCTCGGCGCGTGGAGCCCGCAGGCGCTCACCGCCGCCGTCATGCTGTGGAACGCCTGGGGCGAGCAATTGGGCCCGGCGGGGCGCCCGGCCCTCAGCGCCACGGTGGGCGACCAGCCCATGGTGCCGGGCATCATCCGGACCGCCGCCGAGCAAGTGGCCGGCACCGGCGTGCCGCTGGTCAAGGTCGGCCTGTTCGTCTCGCCGCACGCCAATGAATGCATCGAGGCGCTGGCCCCGCTCGCCAGCCGGGTGCGGCTGATCGGCGTGCTGTTCGCCGACGAAGCGCC
The DNA here is from genome assembly GCA_023434095.1 of Pseudomonadota bacterium. Lineage (GTDB taxonomy): Bacteria > Pseudomonadota > Alphaproteobacteria > Rhizobiales > Xanthobacteraceae > Ancylobacter. The sequence goes on from JAEYTJ010000149.1 coordinate 9,210, forward strand.
GGACTTCGCGGTGCTCGCCGCGCTGGGGCGCGCCGGCTTCGCCGGGGTGATGATCGACACTGCCGACAAGAAGGCCGGCTCGCTGACCGAGCATCTCGACCCGCTCACCCTCGGTCAGTTCGTCGCTGAGGCGCGCCGGCACGGGCTGATGACCGGCCTCGCCGGCTCGCTGCGGCTGGAGGACATCCCGGCGCTGGTGGGCGTCGGCGCCGATTATCTCGGCTTTCGCGGCGCGCTGTGCGAGGGCGGGCGCACCGGCACGCTGGACCCCGCGCGCCTCGGCCAGGTCCACGCCCGCCTGCGCGAGCCGAGCGACCATTAGCGGGGGCTGACGTTCCCCGGACCAGCGCCGCGCAGCGGCGTGCCGATCCGGGGTCCAAGGAGAGAATCCGCCGCAGGCGTGTGTCGGGGCGATGGTGCAGAACGTCATGCCCGGCCTTGGGCCGGGGCATCCACGACGTCGCCCGATCAAGACATGAATGGCTGGGTCAGGCCATGACGTTGTTCGGAC
>JAEYTJ010000245.1 GCA_023434095.1 Pseudomonadota bacterium
TCGCCGAGCGAGCGGAAGCGCCCTGCCCGGTTCACCCAGCTCTGGTAGCCCGAGTACACGCCCTGCCTGCCCGTCGGGTTGAACTCGGCGTCCTTGACGTGGAACATGCCGATGCGCTCGGCATAGATGTCGAGATGGTCGAGATAGTCGAGCTGCTGCAGCACATAGTGCGAGGGGTCGTAGAGCATCTTGGCGCGGGGGTGGTTGTCCACCCGCTCCAGAAACATCTCGAACGTATCGCCGTCGTGCAAATCCTCGCCGGGATGGATCTCGAAGCACAGGTCGACGCCGCATTCATCCGCATGGTCCAGCAGCGGGCGCCAGCGGCGGGCCAACTCGTCGAACGCTTCTTCGACAAGGCCCGCCGGGCGCTGCGGCCAGGGATAGACATAGGGCCAGGCGAGCGCGCCGGAAAACGTCACCATGGCGGTGAGGCCGAGATGCTTGGAGGCGGTGAGCGCCTTCCTCATCTGGTCGACCGCCCATTCCTGCCGCGCGGCCGGGTTGCCGCGCACGGCAGGGGCAGCGAAGCCGTCGAACATCGCGTCATAGGCGGGATGCACCGCCACCAGCTGGCCCTGCAGATGGGTGGACAGCTCGGTGACGACGACGCCGTTCTGCGAACCCTGCCCGGCCCATTCCGAACACCAGTCGCGCGAGGCGGCGGCCTTGTCGAGGTCGAGGATGCGCGGGTCGTTGGTCGGCACCTGCACGCCGGCATAGCCGCACTCGGCGGCCCAGCGCGTGATGTTGTGCCAGCTGTCGAAGGGCGCGTCAGTGCCGATGAACTGGGCCAGAAACAGGCCCGGTCCCTTGATGGTCCGCATATCTTCCTCCCGACCGGCATGCCGGCCAACCGTTGGTTTTTGTAATCGGTTGCATTCAGCCTAACGGAGGCCTGTAATCGATTGCAAGGGGGGTCGACGAAGGTTGCCGTAACGGCATCGCGAGGCGATTGCCAGCGGGGGCCCGGCGCGTCTATGGAGTGGCCATGCAGCACCAGAGACCGAAGATCGTGGACGTGGCGCGGCTCGCCGGCGTTTCCACCGCCACGGTCAGCCGCGTGCTCTCCAACCCCGACGTGGTCAGCGCCGAGACGCGGCGCAGCGTCGAGGAAGCGATCCGCCAGACCGGCTACCGCCTCAACCACGCGGCGCGGAACCTGCGCCACCGGCGCACCGGCGGCGTGGTGGCGCTGGTGCCGAACCTCTCCAACCCGTTCTTCTCGCAGATCCTCGCCGGCATGGCGGCGGTGCTGGCGGGCGCGGGCTACAATCTGCTCATCGCCGACAGCTGTGTCATGGGCGGGGAGGCCCTGCTGGCCTATGCCGAGCCGAGCCGCGCCGACGGGCTGATCGTGCTCGACGGCACGCTGCCGGCAGACGGGCTGAAGCGCCGCGTGCCGGTGGTGCTGGCCTGCGAATGGATACCGGGCATCGCGGCGCCGCGGGTGAAGATCGACAACCGCGCGGCGGCACGGGTGGCAGTGGAGCATCTCATCGGCCTCGGCCACCGCCGTATCGGGCACGTGGCGGGGCCGCCGGGCAACGTTTTGAGCGAGGCGCGCCACGCCGGCACCGCGCAGGCGCTGGCGGCGCACGGCCTGCCGCCGCCGCTGGTGCTGCCGGGCGACTTCAGCCTTGATTCCGGCCGCCGCGCCGGCGCGATGTGGCTCGCCTTGCCGGCAAACGAGCGCCCGACGGCGGTGTTCCTCGCCAGCGACGCCATGGCCTGCGGCTTCATCGGCGAGGTGCAGCATCGCGGCCTCGCCGTGCCGCGTGACGTGTCGGTGATGGGGTTCGACGATATCGAACTGGTCTCGCACATGACCCCGGCCCTTTCCACCATACGCCAGCCGCGCGAGGCGATCGGGCGGCGGGCGGCGGAGTGCCTGCTGGCGATCATCGGCGGCGAGACATCCGAGGGCGACATCGTGCTGCCGACCGAGCTGGTGCTGCGCGCCAGCACCGCCCCGCCCGTGTGAGCGGAGCGGAGACGGCCTCCCGCCACGCCTCGTCTCATCCCCCGTCGCCGGCCGCGATGCCGATTGACCGCACCGGAAATTCCCCGCAGGTTCCCCGGTGGGGCACGGGAGGCAGGTGCGCCGGCTTGGCCCGGCGCGGCGCAAGGACAGGTCGTCCCGCCAAGGGACGCGAGTGGGGGATAGCATGAGCGACGATGGAGACCTGACACCGCCCGGCGGCCCTGGCGGCCCGGCGCGCTGGACATCGAGCGCCAAGGTCGGCGTCGGCACAGCCCGCACGGCGGCGAGCCGGTTGTGGTTCACGCTGAGCCACGGCATTCTCAACGAGATCTACTATCCCCGCGTCGACACCGCCTGCACCCGCGATTTCGGCTTCCTCGTCACCGGGCCGGACGGCTATTTCGCCGAGGAAAAGCGCGACGCCGACCATGAAGTCGGCGTGCTCGAACATGGCGTGCCCGCCTATCACCTGCTCAACACCGCCCGCGACGGGCGCTGGCGCATCCAGAAGCAGATCCTCACCGATCCGCGCCGCGAGGTGCTGATCCAGAAGGTGACCTTCGAGGCGCTGATCGGCGACATCTCGGACTACCGCCTGTTCGCGCTGCTGGCGCCGCATCTCATCAATGCCGGGGCCGACAACACCGCCTGGGTCGGCGACTACAAGGGCACGTCGATGCTCTTCGCCTCCGGCCGGCGCGGCCAGTCGCTGGCGCTCGCGTGCTCGGTGCCGTGGAAGGCGCGGTCGGTGGGCTATGTCGGCACCTCCGACGGCTGGCAGCAACTGAGCCGCAACGGGCAGCTGGAAGAACGCTACCGCCGCGCCGAGTCCGGCAATGTGGCGCTCAGCGCCGAGATCGACCTTGCCGCCTGCAATGGCGAGATGCTGGTGGCGCTGGGCTTCGGCGCCCGGCCCGAGGAAGCTGGCTTCCGCGCCGTGTGCAGCCTGCAGGAGGGCTTCGAGGAGTTGCGCCGCACCTATGTGCAGGGCTGGCGCAGCTGGCAGAGCACGCTGATGCCGCTGGATCATCCGCAGGGGCGCTCAAACATCAATGCCTACCGTGCCAGCACCATCGTGCTCGCCACCCACCAGCCCTATTCCATGCCCGGCGCCATCATCGCCAGCCTCTCCATTCCCTGGGGCTTCAACAAGGGCGACGAGGATCTCGGCGGCTATCATCTCGTCTGGCCGCGCGATCTGGTCGAGAACGCCGGCGGCCTTCTGGCGGCCGGGGCCTATGACGAGGCCAAGTCGGTGCTCGGCTATCTCCGCGCCATTCAGGAGGCGGACGGTCACTGGTCGCAGAATGTCTGGCTCGACGGCGTGCCCTATTGGGGCGGCGTGCAGATGGACGAGTGCGCCTTCCCCATCCTGCTCGCCGACATGATCCGCCGGAGCGGCCATTTCGCCCATGGCGAGCTCGACAGCTACATGGACATGATCACGCGGGCGGCGCGCTTCGTGGTGCTCAACGGCCCGGTCACCGGGCAGGACCGCTGGGAGGAGGATGCCGGCTATTCGCCCTTCACCCTCGCGGCGGAAATCTCGGCGCTGCTCGCCGCCGCCGACATGATGGACCTCGCCGGCCGGGCGGAGGACGCGCAATATCTGCGCGAGAAGGCTGATGCGTGGAACGACTCCATCGAGCACTGGACCTTCGCCACCGGCACCGACCTCGCCGACCGGCTCGGCGTAGAGGGCTATTACGTCCGAGTCGCCCCGCCCGAGACGGCGGACGCCGCGTCTCCGCTCGACGGCTTCGTGCCGGTAAAGAACCGCCCGCCGGCGGATACAGACCAGCCGGCGGCGCAGCTCATCTCTCCCGACGCGCTGGCGCTGGTGCGCTTCGGCCTGCGCGCGCCGGACGATCCGCGCATCCTCGACACCATCAAGGCCATCGACGCCATCCTCAAGGTGGAGCTGCCGCAAGGCCCGGTCTGGTATCGCTACAATGGCGACGGCTATGGCGAGCACGAGGACGGCTCTCCCTTCGACGGCACCGGCATCGGCCGCGCCTGGCCTCTGCTCACCGGCGAGCGCGCCCATTACGAGATCGCCGCCGGCAATCTGGTGCGCGCCGGCCAGTTGCTGGTCACGCTGGAGGATTGCGCGGGGCCAGGCGGCCTGCTGCCGGAGCAGGTGTGGGACCAGGACGACATTCCCGAGCGCGAGCTCTACAAGGGGCGTCCCTCGGGGAGCGCCATGCCGTTGGTCTGGGCGCATGCCGAGCACATCAAGCTGATGCGCTCGCTGCATGACGGCAAGGTGTTCGACACCCCGCCGCAGACCGTGCAGCGCTATCTCGTCGACAAGGTCACCTCGCCGCGCCGGCTCTGGCACTTCAACCAGAAGCTCCGCTCACTGCCCGCCGGCCTCGCCCTGCGCGTCGAGCTGCCGGCGCCGGCGATCATCCACTGGTCGCTCGACGGCTGGGCCACCGCTCAGGACACGCCGACGCGCCCCACCAGTTTCGGCCTGCATATCGCCGATCTGCCGACCACCCTGCGCCATCACGGGCGGCATCTGCGCTTCACCTTCTTCTGGCCCGAGGCGGAGAAATGGGAGGGCGAGGATTTCAGCGTGGTCGTCGACGGCGAGGGGGCGCTGTTCCACGCGGCGGCGGGCGAGCCTGAGGTGAGCCGGCGGGTCGCGGAACCCGCGCGCAGCGACGTTGAAGGAGAGCGGACATGACGGACACGACGAGCCAGGCGGCGGAGGCGGGCAAGCCGGGCATTCTCGCGGTGGATGTCGGCGGCACCGGGCTGAAATGCGCGGTCATCGACGATCACGGCACCATGCTCTCCGAGCGCGAGCGGGTCGACACGCCCCATCCCTGCCACCCGGAGGCGCTCATCGACGCCTATGCCGGCATGGCGGCGAAGCTGCCGGCCTTCGACCGCATTTCCATCGGCTTTCCCGGGGTGGTCCGCAATGGCCGGGTGCTCACCGCGCCCAATCTCGGCACCGAGCTGTGGGAGGGCTTCGCGCTCGCCGACGCCATGGCGGCGAGGCTGAAGGCGCCGGCACGGCTCATCAACGATGCCGAGATGCAGGGCTTCGGCATCATCTCCGGCAAGGGGATCGAGCTGGTGATGACGCTGGGCACCGGCGCCGGCACGGCGCTGTTCCGCGACGGCGATCTGATGCCGCACATGGAGCTGGCCCACCACCCCGTGCACGACAACCTGACCTATGACGAATATCTCGGCGTCGCGGCCTATGAGAAGCACGGCAAGAAGCACTGGAACCACCATGTGAAGCGGGTGATCGAGCTGCTCTACGTGCTGCTGCACTACGACCATCTCCATCTCGGCGGCGGCAACGCCAAGCATGTGGAGATCGAGCTGCCGTCCAATATCAGCCTCGCCAGCAACGATGCCGGCCTCACCGGCGGCGCCGCGCTCTGGCGCAAGGGCTGAGGGCGCCCGTCCACCCCGCGCTTCCCTCATCCCCGGGCTCGATCCGGGGGATGCAGCGTTCCGCCCGCTCGGGGTGGATCGCGAAGCCATGTCGCGGTTGACTCGCTTTCTGGGTGCCCGGGTCAAGCCCGGGCATGAGGAGGGGGAGAGTGGAGCGCCGGGGCGGCGCGCCTGAGCCACAGCCCTGCCAGTCCCGTACGCCCTCATCCCCGGGCTTGACCCGGGGACCCAGACTTCCCCGCGCGCAGGGCGAACCGCCAAGCTCATCCCCGGCCCCCCGCTTGGTGCGCGGGGCGCCCCCGGGGCATGGCGGCCTGGAAAGCCTATTCCACCACTTCGGCCGCCCGCAGCACGGCCTGCAGCAGCACATCGGTGCCGGCGCCCGCCCATTCCGGGCTGATCTCTTCCGCCTCGTTGTGGCTCAGCCCGTCGACGCAGGGACAGAAGATCATCGCCGACGGCATGGTCTTCGCGACCCAGCAGGCATCGTGCCCGGCGCCCGACACGATGTCGCGGTGCGAATAGCCGAGCCGTTCCGCCGCCCCGCGCAGCCCCGCCAGCAAATCCTCATCGAAGGCGGTCGGGTCGAAGGCGCCCACTTCCTCGATCGCCACCCCGATGCCGAGCGCCGCCGCCACCTCCCGCGCCGCCTGCTTCACCTGCTCGGCCATGGAATTCAGCGCCGGCAGCTCCGGATGGCGCAGATCGGCGGTGAACACCACCTTGCCCGGCAGGATGTTGCGCGAATTCGGCGCGAAGACGAGCTGCCCCACCGCGCCGACCGCCTTCGGCCCATGGGCGCGGGTGATCGCCTCGATGCGGTCGATGATGCGGGCCGCGCCGAGGCTGGCATTGAGCCGGCGGTCCATCGGCGTGGTGCCGGTGTGGGTCTCCTTGCCGGTGAGCGTCACCTCCACCCAGCGCAGGCCCTGGCCATGGGTGACGATGCCGATATCGACACCTTCCTCTTCGAGGATCGGTCCCTGCTCGATATGCAGCTCGAAATAGGCGTGGGCCTTTCGCTGGCCCACCGGTTCCTCGCCCTTGAAGCCGATGCGCTCCAGTTCGTCGCCGAAGCGCAGTCCCTGCGCATCCGTGCGATCATAGGCCCAGTCCAGCGTGTGGACGCCGGCATAGACGCCCGAGGCGACCATGGCGGGGGGAAAGCGCGAGCCTTCCTCATTGGTCCAGTTCACCACCTCGATCGGCCGGCGGGTGCGGACACCGAGATCGTTGAGCGTGCGCACCACCTCCAGCGCCGCCAGCACGCCGAGCACGCCGTCGAACTTGCCCCCTGTCGGCTGGGTATCGAGATGCGAGCCGACGAGGATCGGCAGCGCCTGTGTGTCCGTACCCTCGCGCCGGGCGAACATCGAGCCCATCGCGTCGACGCCGACGGTGAGACCGGCCTCTTCGCACCAGCGCTGGAACAGCAGGCGCCCCTCGCGGTCGGCGTCGGTCAGCGCCTGGCGGTTGTTGCCGCCGGCAATGCCGGGACCGATCTGCGCCATCGCCATCAGGCTGCTCCATAGCCGCCCGCCATCGACGCGCATATTGCCGGTCTGCTGGTTCATCCGCTCGCTCTCCTCAAGGTTCCTGCCGGGCGGCGCATGTTAGGGGCGGCGGCTCCCCGCGTCCAAGCACCGGTGGCGCGCATTTTTGCATGCCCGTTTTCGCGACGGTTGTGAGCGGCCTCAGTTTTTCCGATCCAGACGATGCCAAATTAATGGTTGGCCGCTCGCCCGCCGCCGGTCATCTTGCGCCGCTGCCTTCAACTCCTGCCGGCCCGCTCATGAACGCCTCCCGCCCGATCGAGATCCTGGAACGGCTGATCGCCTTTCCCACCGTCAGCCGCGATTCCAATCTCGCGCTCATCGACTATGTCCGCGGTCTGCTCGCGCCGCTCGGCGCGCGGCTGGAGCTGGTGCACAACGAGGCCGGCACCAAGGCCAATCTCCACGCCGTGCTCGGCCCGCAGGGCGGCGGCGGCGTGCTGCTGTCCGGCCATACCGACGTGGTTCCGGTGGAAGGGCAGGCCTGGACCAGCGACCCGTTCCGCCTCACTGCGCGGGGGGCGCATCTGCTCGGGCGCGGCACCTGCGACATGAAGGGATTCCTCGCCTGTGCGCTGGCGGCGGCCGAACTTGCGGCGACGCGGCGGCTCCATCGGCCGCTGCATCTCGCCTTCAGCTATGACGAGGAGATCGGCTGCGTCGGCGTGCGCGGGCTGATCGAGCGGCTCGTCGGCGCGGACGATCTACCGGCGCTGTGCGTCATCGGCGAGCCCACCATGCTCGAGACCGTCGTCGCGCATAAGGGCAAGCTGGCGGCGCGGCTGAGCTGCCGGGGGCGGGAATGCCATTCCAGCCACGCGCCGGAAGGGCTCAATGCCATCCACCTCGCCGCCGACATGCTGGGCGAGATGCGCGTGCTGCAGGACGAACTCGCCGCCGGCCCGCGTGACGATGCCTATGCAGTTCCCTTCACCACGGTGCATGCCGGCACCATCCACGGCGGCACCGCGCTCAACATCGTGCCGAACGCCTGCACCGTGGACTTCGAGATCCGCAACCTGCCGACCGACGATCCCGCCCGGCTGATGGATCGGCTGTTCGACAAGGCGGCGGAACTGACGCGGCAGGCCGAGGCGCGCTTTCCCGGCACCGGGGTGAACATCGACATCGTCAATGCCTATCCCGGGCTGGAGACCCCGCCCGAGGCCGAGGTGGTGGCGCTGGTGCGCCGGCTCAACGGCGAGGGCCCGCTGCGCAAGATCGCCTTCGGCACCGAGGGCGGTCTGTTCCGGGAGAAGCTCGGCATCCCCACCGTGGTCTGCGGCCCCGGCGACATTCGCGACGCGCACAAGCCGGACGAATATGTCAGCCGCGACCAGCTCGCCCGCTGCGAGGTGATGCTGGCACGGCTGGTCGACGAGATCAGCGCCTGAGCGGGCGGCGTCCGCGCGCTCAACGCACTCGCGCCAGCCGGGTGCGGGCGACGATGAGCGCCAGCACCGCCGAGGCGGCGCAGGCGAGCGCGGCGAGATCGACGGCATGGGAAAAGGCGCCATGGGCGGCCTGCAGCAGCTGGCCGGCCAGCGCCTCGGGCAGCTTCGCGGCGGCGATGACGGCCGCGTCGAGCGTGTGTTGCGCCGGCTCCAGCAGGGCCGGCGGCACCCCTTCCGGTAGGGTCGCGGCGTCCATGCCCAGCCGGTAGCTCGCCGCCACAAGGCTGCCCAGCGCGGCGATGCCGATGGCGCCGCCGAATTCGAAGCTGGTCTCGGAAATGCCGGACGCGGCACCGGCGCGCTCCGGCGGGGCGAGCCTCATCACCAGGTCGGTGGTGATGGTGCCGGCCGGCGAGAGGCCGAGGCACATCAGCACGATGGCGCCCATCAGCAGCCCCATCGAGGCCTCCGCCCGCAGCTGGGTCAGCAGGAGGAAGCCGAAGATCGCCGAAAGGAGGCCGACCGACAGCACGTCCACCGCGCGCCAGCGGCGCATGAGGCGCGGGGTCGCCATGGAGCCGATGGCGAAGCACACGCCGGACGGCGCGGTCCACAGCCCCGCCTCCAGCGGGCTCATGCCGAGGACCAGCTGGAGATATTGCGAGATGAACACGAAGATGCCCATCACCCCCATCATCGCCAGCACATTGATCGCGAGCGCTGCGCCGATGCCGGGATGGGCGAACAAAGCGAGATCGATCATCGGGTCGGCGAGGCGTTTCTGCCGGGCGAGAAAGAGGCCGGCGACCCCCAGCCCCAGCGCCAGCGCCGCGCCCGCCTCCAGTCCGGGTCCATGCTCGGCGATGCGCTTCATGCCGTAGACCAGCGCCAGCACGGCGGCGACCGACTGGACGGCGCTGAGGATGTCGAGGCGGCCGGCCTTGTCGTCGCGGAATTCCGGCAGCAGCAGAGGCCCGGCGACGAGAAGGGCCAGCATGACGGGGACGGCAGCGAGAAATACCGCGCCCCACCAGAAATAAGTGAGGATCACCCCACCCACCAGCGGGCCCAGCGCCGCGCCGGAGGAGAAGCAGGCGATCCATACGCCGATGGCGAAGGTGCGTTCGCGGTCGTCGAGAAAGATGTTGCGGATGAGCGAGAGCGTCGAGGGCGCCAGCGTCGCCCCGGCAATGCCGAGCAGGGCGCGGGCGAGGATGAGCTGTTCGGCGCTGCGCGCCATCGCCGCCAGCACGGAGGCGACGGCGAAGGCCGCCGCGCCGATGAGCAGCAGCTTGCGCCGCCCGATGCGGTCGCCCAGCGTTCCCATCAGCATCAGCGCTCCGGCGACCATGAAGCCGTAAATGTCGATGATCCACAGAAGCTGCGCCGCCGAGGGCGCGAGGTCGAGCGCGAGGTGCGGCACGGCGAGGTTGAGCACCGTGAGGTCCATCGCATAGACGGCGCACGGCATCGCGATGACGCCCAGCGCCACCCAGTCGCGCGGGCGGGCGCGGGAAACGGCGGGAACTCCGGCAACGTGCATCTGGGGCTTTCCACCGTGTTAGCATGCGCCCATGCGGGTCTTGCTGGATGACCGGAGAGGGTGGATAGCCGATGATGCAGCGGGCGACCAGTGGCACGGATGGTCGAAGCACTGGCTCGGGTACGGGGGAATTCAGGTGAGGGTCGCCATTCTGGCATCTTATTCGCTCGCCGTTTTCCCGGCGCTCTACAATGTCGCCATCGGCCTCGCGGAAGGTGGTGCGGAGGTTCTCGTCGCGTCTCGTGACAACCCGGACGACCTGCGGCCGCCATTGAAAGGCATGACCCACGTACGCCTGCCCCGGAAGATGAACCGGAAGGGGCTGCGCGCACTCGTGCTCCTGCATGCCGAGGGGCTGTGGACCCTCGCCAGCTTCCGGCCGGACTGGATCATCGCCGAGCACGAACTGGCGGTAACGGCGCTCACCTACAGGAGGATGCGTCCGTTCCGCCGTCCCCGCGTCGCGGCCTATTTCTGCGACTATTACGACAACCGCCACATGGCCCTCATCGGACGGTGGGCGTCACAGCTCGACGCCTATGTCGATGTCTGCGATCTCCGGCACAGCTGGCGTCGGCAGGACTGGCCGAAACTGACGGCGCCAGGCTTCATTATCCGGAATTCGCCTTCGCTCAGTGCGCCGACATCGGCTAACGACCCGCACCGGCCGGCGCCGCGCCTCATCTTCACCAGCTCTTTCCATGTGCTGACGTCCATGGACCGGACACGGCTGGCGCGATTCGTCGATCGCCTCTGCTCCCGGGGCGTCGCTCTCGACTGGTATCTTTACTGGCCGGCCAACCGGCCGGAGATGAGGGACGAGCTGATGGCGAGCGCGCGGTCGCTGACGTCGCATCCGAACTATCGGGTCATGGAGACCCTGCCGAAGGCCGAGCTTCTCGCGCGCCTGCCGGACTATGATGTCGGCCTTCACTGGGCGCCGGTGGCGGAAGCCGAGAACGCCAGTCCCTTCTGGCAGAGGTATTTCCTCTCCGCCGACTCCAACAAGGTCGGTGAATACATCGCCGCGGGCCTTGCCGTCGCCTATGCGGGCAATCCGGGCCTGCGCTACCTTCCTGAATCCCTATCGGTCGCCTTCGACCCGACCGATCCGGAAAGCGGTGCGGACCAGCTCGCCGCCCGCCTGCACGACGCGGCCTGGCTGAAGGAGGCGCGGGCGGCGGCGCTGCGTTATCACCGGGATGAGATGAACGCCGAGGCCCAGACCGCTCCGCTGATCCGCCACATTCTCGGCGCGCCGGCGGCGGACTGACGCGGCACGGGAGCGTCACGCCATCAGTGCGCGCACGCCCTGCACGATGAGCGCCAGCCCGCCGAGCACCACCACCCCGTCAAGCACGCGCAGATGTGCGCCTTCGGAGAGTGTGCCGACCAGCCGCTTGGCGACGAATACGCCCGGCGTCGCCGCCGCGCCGATCACGACCGCCATCGCCCAGGAGGCGAGGGGGAGCGCCCCGGCCGCCTGGAACACGCCCACCTTCACCACGCCGAGGACGAGCGAGATGCCGGCATCGGTGGCGATCACGGCGGCCCCGTTGAGCCCTGCGGCGAGCAGGATCGACAGCAGGATCACGCCTGTTCCCGCCGTGCCGCCCATCAGCAGCCCGTAGCCGGCACCCGCGGCGAGCAGGCCCGGCCCGGTGAGATGGCCTTTTGCCCGGCGCAACCAGTGGCGGGTCGGGATGGCCAGCATCAGCACGGTGCCGATCACCACCGATACGGCGGCACCCGAAAGCCGCGTATAGCCATAGGCGCCGAGCGCCGAGGTCGGCAGCGCCGCCGCGACGACGAGTGCCGCCCGTCGCGCGTCGAAGGCGTGGCGGAACGCGAAGAGCCGGCTGGTGTTGGACAGCATGGCGGAGACGGCGATGACCGGCACCACCGCCTCGGCGCCGATGATGGGGAGCAGGATCGGCGGCATCAGGAGGCCCGGCCCATAGCCGGTGACGCCGCCGGCGATCCCCGCGAGGAAGGCGACGCCCGCCACCAGCGCGTAATGCAGCAGGCTCACATCACCGATCATGGTCGCTTCCGGCGGGTTGGGAACGGCCGCCCGGGCTAGGGCAGGAAGGCGCCGCCATTGACGTGGACCGTCTGGCCGGTGAGGAAGCGGGCCTGCGGGCCGGCGAGATAGGCGACCATCGCCGCCACCTCCTCGGCCGTGCCCTCCCGGCCCAGCAGGGTCTGGTTGCGGGTGTGGTGGGCCGGGCTCTTCTCCGCACCGGCATGGCTGCGGTCGGTGCCGATGCGGCCGGGCGAGACGAGATTGACGGTGATGCCGCGCGGCGCCAACTCTACCGCCAGCGCCTTGGTCAGCCCGTCCAGCCCCGCCTTGGCGGCGACGACATGCGCCCGATTCGGGGCGCCGGTATAGGCGGTGAGCCCGCCGATATTGACGATGCTGCCCGCCGGCGAAGCCGCCAGATGCGGAATGGCCGCGCGGCAGAGCAGGAAGGCGCCGTCGAGGCAGATGCCGAGGATTTCGCGCCATTCGGCGAGGCTCATCGCCTCCACCGGCTTCTCGCGGCGCAGCGCGGCATTGTTGACGAGGATGTCGAGCCGGCCGAAGCGCTCCAGCGCGTGCTCGACGATGAGGTCGGCGGAGGATTCGCGCGCCACATCGGCCAGCACCAGCGAGGCCGGCGCACCCAACGCCTCCAGCTCGCGCACCACCTTTTCGGCGGCATCGCGGTCCGAGCGGGCGACGATGACCACCGCCGTCCCCGCCCGCCCCAGCGCATGGGCGATGGCGCGGCCGATATTGCGCGAACCGCCGGTGACGATGGCGACGGGGCGGTCGAGGCCCTCCGAGGTCGGGGCGTTCATGCACCTTCTCCCAGCGCCACGGGCCCGCCGGCGGCGAGAGCGTCGATCGCGGCGTGCAGTGCCGCGGCCCTCGCGGCATCGCCCCCGCCATAGGCCACATTGGCGTTGAACTTGGCGAGCAATTCGGCGTCGGAAAGCGGTTCGCGTGCGCCGCCGCGCATGTGCGGCTGGCGGATCTCGCGGACCGAACCGTCGGTCAGCGTCGCCTTGAGATGACCGGTGAAGTTGCGCGGATACTCGTCGTCGGGGTCGACCTCATAGGAGATCTTCGCCGCCAGCGCGCGCACGTCGGCGCGCCGGGTCTGCGCATCGGTGAACTGCACCAGCCCCGCCGCGCCGTCGAGAAAGCCGACCGCCATGCAGAAGGGAGTGGAGAATTTGGCGGCATAGCCGTTCGGCACGGCCTGCTTGGCGGCGAGCGGCTCCCACAGCCGGTGCACCGTGCCCTCGCCGACCTTGCAGACCACGCTGACGATCTCCTCCGCCCGCACACCCTGCCGGGCCAGCGCGATGGCGCAGTCGATGAAGGGCTGGGTCATGGTTCCGCAGGCATAGGGCTTGAAGGCGATGGTCGGCATGATCCACTCCTCGCCCAGCCCGTTCAGCAGGGGGACGAAATTCGCCGCCTTGGACGGGGCGAAGGCGCGGAAGAACCCGTGGTCGCCCTCGAACACCGTCGCCGGTCCGATGAAGCCGCCTTCCGCCAGCAGTGCCGCGCGCAGCCCCGCCTGCGCCGCCGCGCCGGGGTGCAGCCGCTTGGTCCACGAGCCGTCGGCGAGATATTCGATGATGCCGGAGGCGAGGCTGCCCGCCGTGCCCAGCGCATGGGCGAGCTTCGCTCGGTCCAGTCCGATGGCGGCGCCCGCCGCGGCCGCGGCCGCCATCGCGCCGATCACTCCGGTGGGGTGGAACCCCGCCTTGTGGATCGCCTGCGGTGCCACGAGGCTGAGCCGGCTCATCAGCTCCGCGCCCACGGCGACAGCGCGCATCACCGCCGCGCCGTCCAGCCCGCGATGCTGGGCGATGGCGAGCGCGGCCGGCACCACCACAACGCCGGCATGCACCGGCCCGCCCTCGAAGGTGTCGTCATAGTCCTCGCCATGCGCCGCCGTGCCATTGACCAGAGCGGCGTCATAGAGGTTCAGCCCCTGCGCATGGCCGATGGCGGTGCAGGGCCCAGTGCCGGCGGCACTCGCCAGCGCGGCTTCCGTGTAGGGCTCGCGCCGGGCGGCGAAGGCGAGACCGCAGACATCCAGCAGCAGGCGCCGGCTCACGGCAGCGGCCGCCGCCGGCGGGGAGGCGGTGGCGGCAAAGCTCGCCAGCCGGCCGGCGACGGTTTCCTCGGAGATCGCGCTGTGCTGGTTCACGAATGGGTTTCCTGCAGCTGGGTCCGGCGCGCGTCGCGGTATTCGCGCGCCAGGGAAAACACGATGAAGAACAGGGCGGCGCCGAGCAGGCCGACGGCGATCGGGTCCTCGACGAAGATGTGGAAGTCACCGCCGGAGAGCACCAGCGAGCGGCGGTAGCTCGATTCCACCATGTGGCCGAGCACGACGCCGAGGATCATCGGCAGCACCGGGAAGCGGGCGAGCCGCATCAGATAGCCCACCAGACCCAGCGCCAGGGCGAGGCCGAGATCGAACGGGCTGTTGTTCAGCGTGAACAGGCCCGAGAGGATGAGCGCGAGGATGAACCCGGCGCGGTAGGGACGCGGCCGGTTCACCAGCCACACGCAGGCGGGCAGGATGAGCACGCCGATGCCGATCTGGGCGATGATGGCGATGAGCGAGCCGACATAGAGGCTGTCGATCACCTGCGGGTTCTGTTCGAACAGCCGCGGGCCCGGCAGCAGCCCGTGCATCAGCAGGCCGCCGAGCAGCACGGCGGTGGAGTTCGAGCTCGGAATGCCGAAGCTCAGCAGCGGGATCAGCGCGGTGGAGGCTACGGTGTTGTTCGCGGTCTCCGGGGCGGCGATGCCTTCTTCCGAGCCCTTGCCGAACTTCTCCGGCGTCTTCGACCAGCGCCGCGCCTCGTTATAGGACATGAAGGCGGCGACCGAGCCGCCCCCGCCGGGCGTCAGCCCTTCGAACAGGCCGAGGATGCAGCCGATGATCTGCGAGCGCCGCAGCCGGCGCATCATGTCCCAGCCGGGCAGGCGGATGCGGATCGAATTCCCGAGCTGGGTGACCGTGGCGGAGCCGGACTGGCTCATCAGCTCGGTCAGCGCGAACAGGCCGACCATCACCACGACAGGCTCGACGCCGCTGAGCAGGTCGGCCACGTCGAAGGTGAAGCGGGTAACGCCGGAAATCGGATCGGTGCCGACCGTGGCGATCATCAGCCCGACCACCGCCGAGGCGAGGCCCTTGAGCAGCGAATCCCCGCTCATCGAGGCGATGACGCTCAGCCCGAGGATGCCGAGCGCGAAATAGGAGGTCGGCCGGAAGGCCAGCGCCAGCCAGGACAGCGGCTCGGTCAGCATCGCCAGCATGGCAAGGCCGAACAGGCTGCCGACCACGCCCGACATCAGCGAGATGCCGAGCGCCTCGCCGGCCCGTCCCTGCCGGTTCATCTCATAGCCGTCGATGACGGTGGCGGCGGAGGAATTGGTGCCCGGCGTGCGGATGAGGATGGCGGGAATGGAGCCGCCATATTCCGCGCCGATATAGACGCAGGCGAGCAGCGCGATCGCCATCGCCGGGTCCATCGTGTAGGTGAAGGGCAGCACCAGCGCCATGGTGATCGAGGCCGAGATGCCCGGCAGCGCGCCGCCGAGAATGCCCCAGGTCAGCCCGAGTATGGCGACGAGCACCAGCGGCGTGGCGGTGAGTAGATGCAGGATGTCCCAGAAAGTGGTCACGACAGCCATCCCTGAAAGAGGGTGCCCGCCGGCTGGTGCACGCCCAGGAGCTTGACGAAGATCGCCCAGTAGAGCGTCGCCCCGCCGAGCGCGGCGGCCGGCAGCACCCAGCTGCGGGCGGCGCCCTCGTAGAACGCGACGGCGCCGATCAGCAGGGCGACGGAGAGGAAATAGCCGATGAAGGGCAGCAGAACGACATAGGCCCCGCCGATCAGCAGCAGGCCGACAGCCCGCGGCAGCGAGGCGCCTTCCTCCTCCTCCGCCGGAGCGGCGGTCGCGCGTGCCCGTCGGGCGGCGCGGTCGGCGAGCGCGGTGCGCACCAGCAGCGCCAGCCCGATCAGGGCGAGCAGCATGGCCAGCAGCCGAGGCAGACCGGTGGCGCCGATCTCGTCCGAGAGCGTGCTCTCGGCGATGTTGCCGGTGGCGGCATAATAGGCCGCGGCGAGGGCGAGAAGCACGCCGCCGCTGAGATAGTCCTGTCTCATCTTGCGTTCCTCGGGGGCGGAAGGGGCGGCACGGCGAACCGTGCAGCCGGCCGTGAGCGGCGCCGACGTGGGATGCCGGGCCGGGGCCCGGCGCCGCTGCGGGGCGGCTATTTCACCGCGCCGGTTTCCTTGAGGAACGCCTCGGTGGTGTCGGCGAAATTGGTGATGAAGGCCTGGTACTGGGCGTGCGGGATGTAGTTGGGCACCAGCACTTCCTCGGTGTAGCGGGCCTTGTAGTCGGGGTCGGCGAGCACGTTCCTGATCGCCTCGTCCCACACCTTGGTCACGTTTTCCGGCAGGCCCTTGGGCCCGGCGAGGCCGCGGAACTTCACCAGCGTGACGTCGAAGCCGCTTTCCTTCACCGTCGGCACGTCGGGCTTCTCGGGAATGCGCTCCGGATTGAAGGTGGCGAGCAGGCGGATCTTGCCGGCCTCGATCTGCGAGCGCAGTTCCTGGATCTCGCCGATGCCGACATCAAGCGTGCCGTTGAGCACGTTCAGCATCATGTCGCCGCCGCCCTCATGGGTGACGATGGCGGCGTTGACGCCGGCGGCGCGCTTGAGCTGCTCGGCTGCCTGACGCTCCAGCGAGGCCGGGTTGGCGGCGCCCCAGCGGCCGCGCTCCTTCTTGGCCTTGTCGATCACGTCCTGAAGCGTGTTGAACGGCCCGTCGGCGCGGGTGTAGATCACCTCGCTGTCGGCGAACAGATTCACCAGCGGCTCCAGGTCCTTGTAGGTGGCGGAAGGCTTGGAGAGCAGCGAGGTGTAGATGTAGGTCGGCGTGGTGGCGTAGAACACGCTGCCGTCGGCCGGTGCGCCGGCGACGCGCGCCACCGCCTTGGCGCCGCTGCCGCCCTGCACGTTTTCGACGATGAAGGTCGCGCCGATATATTTGCCGAGATACTTCGACAGTTCGCGCAGGAACACGTCGCTGCCGCCGCCCGGGCTCGAATGGGTGACGAGGGTGACGACCTTGTGCGGGTAGGCGAGGGGCTCGGCGTTCAGCGTGAGCGTGCCGAGCCCGATGGCCAGCACGGCGCTCAGAAAGCCGGTCAGGGTCTTTCGCATGGACTTCCTCCCAGGGGTGCGGGGCCGCCTCTGGCGGGCGGTCTCCCGATAGGTGTGACGGTCGCGGACGACACGGCCCGTTGGCGCGGGACCGCGTCGCGAAAAGTCAGGCGCTTCGTTCCTCGGCCCGGTCGGCGGGGGCGGAGCGGGCGAGAAGCCGCTCCTTGCCGCACTCGACATGGTCGAAGCTCGTCTGGTAGGCGCCGGCGGCATCACGGCCTTCGATGGCCGCGACGATGCGGGCATGCTCCTCGTTGGAAAGCTCCAGCGTGTTGCCGGTCATCAGATTGCCGGCGCGGTAGAGCCGCAGCTGCTTCACCAGCCCGCGATACTGCGCGGTGAGCACGCCGTTGCCGGCCCGCTCGACGATGAAGTCGTGGAAGGCGAAATTCAGCGGGTAATAGCGGTCGAAATCGTGGGCCTGCGCCGCGTCCGCCATCTCGTCCAGCATGGTGCGCAGGCGGGCGATCACCCCCGCCTCCGCGCGGCCGGCGAGAAGCTGGGCGGCATAGCCGAACAGCGCGGCGCGCACGCCGTACATCTCCACCACCTGCGTGATGTCGAGGCTGCGGATGAACACGCCGCGATTGGGCAGCAGCTCGACCAGCCCCAGCGCTTCCAGCGAGCGCAGCGCCTCGCGCACCGGGCCGCGGCTGACGCCGAAAGTGGCGGCGAGCTGGTTCTCGTTGATCCGCCCGCCGTCGGAGAGCCGGCCGTCGAGGATCATGCTCTCGATCTCGCGCTCCAGCAGCATGGGGAGCGAGGTGAGGCGCAGGAAGCTGACATCGTGGGCGGCGGAGGTGGTCATGGGGTGAGCCTACGCCGCCCGTTCATACTGTCAACAATTTAATGTCGCCATACTGCATTCGACATGACGATCCCTCTCCCGCGGCCGGTGTTCGAAAAAAGACCCCGGCGCGGGGACGCCGGGGTCGAGGCAGGCCCTCGAACCGAAGGCCTTGGGGAACGGTGGCTAAGCCGGTGTCGCCTCAGCCGCAGGAGGCGGGGGCGTGCGGGTCGAGCGCGTCGAGATCGAGGAAATGCCCGGCGCGGTCGCGCTTGGCGGCGAGGTAGCGGATATTGTCGGCGCCGCGCCTTCCATAGGCGCGCTCCACTCCGGAGACCTGCAGCCCGGCGCGGGTGAGCGCGGCGATCTTTTCGGGATTGTTGGTCATCAGCACCACGCGCTCATAGCCGAGCTGGCGCAGCATGGCGGCGGCAAATTCGAAGCGGCGCCCGTCGAGATCGAAGCCGAGCGCCTCGTCCGCGTCATAGGTGTCGAGCCCGTCGCTCTGCAGGCGGTAGGCGCGCATCTTGTTGGCGATGCCGTTTCCCCGGCCTTCCTGGTCGAGATAGAGCAGCACCCCGCCGCCCGCCTGCGCCATCGCGGCGATGGTGCCGCGCAACTGGTCGCCGCAGTCGCAGCGCAGCGATCCGAACAGGTCACCGGTGAGGCAGGCCGAATGCAGCCGCACCAGCACCGGCCGGGCCGGATCCGGCGCGCCGACGATCACCGCCACCTGCTCGCGCATGCCTTCCCCGCCGCGGAACACCACGAACTCGCAATTGCGGGCGGTGAGCAGCGGCACCGGCGCGCGCGAGACGATCTCGACCCGGGTCGCGCGGTCCTCGCCATAGCGGGCGATCGCCTCGGCGCGCACGGTCAGCGCCGGCAGGATCGGCGCGGCGGCCGCGAGGGGGCCGACCAGCACGGCGGGCAGCATCAGGGCGAGGGTGGCGAGCCGCAACGCCGCCGTGCCGGCCGGGTGCGGCTCGACCGGTTCCGCGCCCAGCGTCTGGCCGGCGGTCCCGTCGAGATCCTGCGCGCTCAGCGCCCGCACCCGCGCGCTGCCCAGAGCGGCGGCCGGGAGAGCCATGGGCTGGTCCCAATCCGGTCGCCCGAGAGCGCGCAGGCGCGCGGGGGTCAGCACCAGCTGAAGGGCGCCGCCGGCCAGTTCGTCGAGCGCCGCGAGCCGTTCCGCGTCGGCGAATTCAGCGCTGGCCGCGAGGAAGAGCCCGCCGTCCTGCGCGAGGATGACGGGGCGTCCGGCGCGCATTTCGGCGATGGCGCGCTCGGCTTCGGTCAGGCTGGTGTCGCCGAAGAGGTGTGCAATCGGGCCGGCGATCGTCGCACTGCTGGTCATTTCAATCCTCTTCGGCTGCACCATTTCCGTCTCTCGCACGTAGTAGCTACGGGCGGGGGGCGCCAACGGACCAGCAACGCCGGCCGCCCCGCATCGTTCACTGGTCGACATGCAAGCAGCGGGGGCTTTTCCGTGAATCGTCGCGAGATACCGATCGATCCGCTGGCCGGGCTCTACGAGCCGCTGCTCCGGCCGCGCGCGTCGCCCCTGGTCATCGCCCAGCTCGGCCAGTCGCTCGACGGGCGGATTGCGACGCCGACGGGCAAATCGCGCGATATCAACGGCCTGTGCGGCCTCGACCATCTGCACCGGCTGCGCGCGCTGGTCGATGTGGTGGTGGTCGGCGTGGGCACGGTGATGGCCGACGACCCGCGCCTGACCACCCGCCGCGTTCCCGGGCGAAGCCCGGCACGGGCCGTCATCGACCGCACCGGACGCTCGCCGCGCGATGCGAAATGGCTCGACCCCGACGGCTGTCACAGAATCGTGTTCACCCAGAACGCGCAGGGCTGGCCCGAGCAGGTCGACTGCATCGGCCCGCAGGACGATTCCGGGATTTTCGAGCCGGCCAAGGTGATCGCCGCGCTCGCGGCACGCGGCCATCGCACCATTCTCGTCGAGGGCGGGGCATCGACCGTGTCCCGCTTCATCGATGCCGGGCTGGTGGACCGTCTGCATGTGTGCGTGGCGCCGATCATTCTCGGCTCCGGCCGGCCCGGCCTTGCGCTTCGCCCCATCGACGGGCTGGAAGGCGCGCTGCGCCCGCGCGTCGAGACCTATCTCCTCGACGACGGCAATATTCTCTGCGACTGTAATCTGCGCCGGACCGGCGAGGGAGACACGGATGTCGGCTTCTGATCCGAACATGCCCGCGCGCTACGCCCCTGCCGCCCGGCTGCTCCACTGGGTGGTGGCCCTGCTGGTCATCGGGCTCATCCCTCTCGGCCTCTACATGGTGGCGCGCGGCGAAGCGACCGGCTTCGATGCGCTGACCGGCTCGCTCTACAGCCTGCACAAGCTGGTCGGCTTTCTCGTCCTGTGGCTGATGGTGCTGCGGGTCCTGGTGCGGCTGCGGCGCCGCGCCCCGGCGCCGCTGGCGAGCCTGACCCCGTTCGAGCGGGTGGGCTCCGTCACCGTACATGCGGCGCTTTATCTGCTCCTCCTCGTCGTGCCGCTGCTTGGCTGGGCCGGAACGTCCGCCTATCCGGCGCTCGACGTGTTCGGGCTGTTCAACCTGCCGGCGCTGCTGCCGCCGGACGAGGCGCTGGCCAAGCGGATTCTCGGCATCCACGGCCTGCTGGCCCAGCTTCTCGGCGTGCTGGCGCTCGGGCACATCGCGGCGGCGCTCTACCACCGTTTTCTCAAGCGCGACGGGGTGATGGCGCGGATGTGGCCGCCCTTCTGAGGCCCCGCCAAGGCGGCTTCAGGCGTGGCCGAAAACGTCGCGATGGCCGATTCTCACCTGTGCCGCTGTCGCCCGCATCCGTGCCCAGGCGGCGAATTCGTCCCGCCGGGCCGGCTCGATCTCCCCCGCCGCCCGGGCGAACCCGTCGGTGAGCGCCCGGATGAGGGGGGCCTCGCCGGGGCCGAGCATCCAGGGGCTGGTGAGCGAGCCGTAGGTGTAGCCATATTGGCGCAGCAACTGCGCCAGCGCCTCGCTTGAGGCCGGCCCCAGCGCCGGGCCGAATCCCTTGTCGCCGCGCTGGTGGCGGTTGAAGGCGGCGATCACCCGCCCGTCCAGCGGCTCGGCCGGCTGCCACTCCGCCTCGCCGTCATAGTTCAGCACGGCATAGACCGGCAGTTTCCGCGAGGCCAGCCGGTCGACGAGGCGCTCCAGCCAGCTTTCGGAAACGAGGTCGAGCAGCGCGGCAGCGGTGACCAGCTCTGCGCCGACATCGGTGAAGTCGAGGGCGCGGCGGGTGAGGTCCGCCTGTTCGAAGGTGACCTCGATTACCCGTCCGTCACGGTGCAGCACCAGCTCTTCGCCGGCCGTCCCGGCGCTCTCCGCCCAATCGGCAAGGCTTTCGCGCGCCCGTTCCAGCAATGCGCGGTCGCCGTCGATCAGGTGCCAGCGCTGCCGGGCCGGCAGGTCGGCCGCGAGGCCGCGCAGGTTGGAGCCGGTCCCGCAGCCAAGATCGACGACGGTGAGCGCGTCGCGGCCGGCGAAATGCGCCCGCACCCGCGCCGCGAGCGCCGGGCTGCGGGAGGCGTGGTCCACGGGCTCGCGCAGGGCCAGCCAGTCGGCAGCGAAGCCGCTCATCGGGGCATCTCCTTCAGGGCGGCGAGCACCGCCGCCGCGGTCTGGGTCCAGGTCGGCAGCGATCGGCCGCGCCGCCATGCGGCCTCGGCGAGGCGGGCGCGCCGTTCCGGCGCTTCGATGAGGCCGCGCAGCGTGCCTGCAAGGGCTTCGGGGTCGCCCGGTTCCACCAGCAACGCGGCGTCGGCCGGAACGGTGTCGGGAATGGCGCCGGCGCGGGTGGCGACGAGGGGCAGGCCGCGCGCCAGCGCCTCGGTCAGCCCCATGCCGTAGCCCTCGTACAGCGAGGCGGTGACGAAAAGGTCGGCGGCGTGGAATTCCGCCGCCAGCTGCGCGGGAGATTGCGCTCCCGTCAGCCGGACGCGGGCCCCGAGCCCGTGGGCCGCGATCAGGCGCGTCACGCGGTTCGTCTCGGCGGGATTGCGGTCGGTGGCGCCGACGATGCGGCACTCCCAGTCGAGGTCGCTCAGCCGGGCGAGCGCCTCGACCAGCACGCCATGCGCCTTGCGCGGGATCACCGAGCCGACGGCGAGCAGCCGCAGGGGGGCCTTCTTGCCGCTGCCCTGGGCCCGTGGCGCCGGAGCGACGCCGGGCACGGCGACGGTAATGCGGCCAGCCGGCACGTCGTAGTCGGCGGCCAGGAGGCCCGCCGTTGCCGGGCTCGTCACCACGATGGCACGGGCATGGCGCAACGCGCGGCGCTCACTGTCGTGCAGGGTCATGACCTGCTCGGGGGAAAGCCCGGTCTCGAGGGCAAGCGGGTGGTGGACGAGTGCGACCAGCCGGCCCTCGAAGCGGGTGGCGAGTGCTTCGGGAAAGGCCCCGAAAGCCAGCCCGTCGACCAGCAGGACATCGTCCGGGCCGGCTGCGGCGAGGAGACACTCCGTCGTCGCGAGCACGGCTTCGGTCGGGAAGGGGAAACCGCCGGGCAATGCGAGATGCCGGGCCTCGACATCCGCCGCGCGCCACTCCCGCAGCAGCTGGCGACCATAGCCGTAGCCTCCCGTCGGTGCATCGATATCGCCGGGGATGGCGAAGGCGATGCCGCTCACGCGAACGCGCCCTCGTAGCTGGCGCGGGCGAGGTCAGTCTCGTGCAGCGTCACGCGGATCTTCGCGAGCCCGGCGCCATCGGCGCCCAGCGCGCCGGATTTCGCGGCGGCGGCCATCGCGTCGAAGATGTGCTTGCAGAGGAATTCGGTGGTGGTCAGCACCCCGGCGAATTGCGGCAAGGCGTCGAGGTTCTGGTAGTTCAGGGGCTTCAGGGTCCGCGCGAGAACGTCGAGCGCTGCGCCGATGTCGACGACCACGTTCTGTCGGTTCAGCGCCTCGCGGAAGAAGGCGACATCGACGATGAAGGTCGCGCCGTGCATGGCCTGCGCCGGGCCGAAGAAGGGATCGGGCAGGGAATGGCCGATCATGATGCGGTCACGGACTTCGACGGAAAACATGCGATCTCCCGGTTGGCGTGCGAGGGGCGACGCCGTTATGGCCGCGTTTCATAGCAAATCGCCGCGGTCAGGCCAGAGGCGCCGGGAGCGAGCAATTCGGGAACGCGCCGGGCGGCATCGCGGAAGGCGATCTCGTCGGTGATCAGGGCGTCGAGACGGTCGTCGGCGAGGAGCGCCATGGCGGCTTGCGCGCGGCGCGCATGGTCCCAGCG
>JAEYTJ010000251.1 GCA_023434095.1 Pseudomonadota bacterium
GCATTTCACCACGCGTTCCATCTCTCATCGGCCGCGCTGGCGCGGCGACGCCGAGCTGTGTCTTTCGGTGGTGGCATCCCACGAGCAATCATGTATATGGACGAATACATGTATATGTCGGGATATATGAGGGAGCCTGCCATGACGTCTCGCCGCCTTGTCCTCCGAAGCCTCGCTGCCGCTGCTTTCGCGGCGGTTCTCGGCATCGCCGCGCCGGCCGTGCTGCGTGCCGAGGAGCCGGTCACCGTCTTCGCCGCCGCGAGCCTGACCAATGCGTTCCAGGACCTCGGCAAGCTCTACAAGGAGAAGACCGGCAAGGAGGTCGCCTTCTCCTTCGCCGCGTCTTCGGCGCTGGCCAAGCAGCTGGAGGCCGGCGCGCCGGCGGGCATCTTCGCCTCCGCCGACACCAAGTGGATGGACTATGCCGAGGGCAAGGACCTGACGCTGAAGGCCACCCGCGTTACCCCGATCGGTAACAGCCTCGTGCTCATCATGCCGGCGGATGCGGCGAAGGACGTGACCATCGACGCTTCCTTCGACTGGACGGCCTTTCTCGGCGCCAATGGCCGGATCGCCACCGGCATCACCGACAGCGTGCCGATCGGCATCTACGCCAAGACCGCGCTGACCAATCTCGGCGCGTGGGACAAGGTGAAGGAGCGCGTCGTCGGCGCCGAGAGCGTGCGCGCGGCGCTGGCGCTGGTGGAGCGCGGCGAGGCGCTCGCGGGGATCGTCTATTCCACCGATGCCGCGGTGGCGAAGAATGTGAAGGTGGTCGCCACCTTCCCGGCCGGCAGCCACCCGCCGGTCGAGTACCCGTTCGAGATCGTGAAGGGGCAGGACACCCCGGCGACCCGGGCCTTCTTCGATTTCCTGGTCGGCCCCGAGGCGAAGGCGGTGTACGCGAAGTACGGCTTCGTGGTGAAGTGAAGAAGGAGCGTGCGGCAGGCGCAGCAGCGGCGGCCGGGCGCGTGCTTCGATGCCGGCCTTCTGGCTGGCACCTCGGCATGACGCGGCCTGTCGGATCATGAGAACCACGTCATCTTGTGGTGCTCGAGTGGCGAGCCTCGAAGGATGCGCGATCAAGGGCTGCAAGGATGCTCACTCCCGAGGAATGGACGGCGGTCTACCTCAGCCTCAAGGTCGCGTTCTGGGCGACCGTCTGGAGCCTGCCGCTGGCGGTGCTGACCGCCTTCGTGCTGGCGCGGGCGCGCTTTCCCGGCAGGAGCCTGCTCGACGGGCTGGTCTATCTCCCGCTCGTGCTGCCGAAGGTGGTGGTGGGCTATCTGCTGCTGGTCAGCCTCGGCGCGCGCGGCTTTCTCGGGCAGTATCTCGATGCGTGGTTCGGCATCCGGCTCATCTTCACCACGGCGGGGGCGACGGTGGCGGCGGCGGTGGTGAGCTTCCCGCTCACCGTCAATGCCATCCGCCTCGCGCTGGAAGCGGTGGACCGCGGGCTGGAGACGGCGGCGCGCACGCTCGGGGCGTCGCGGCTCGACGTGTTCTTCTCGGTGACGCTGCCTCTCATGCTGCCCGGCATCCTCTCCGGCGCGCTGCTCGCCATCGCCTCGGCGCTGGGCGAGTTCGGCGCCACCATCACCTTCGTCTCCAATGTCGAGGGCCAGACCCGCACCATTCCGCTCGCCATCTACAGCGCCACCCACATGCCTGACGGCGACGCCATGGCGCTGCGGCTGACGCTGGTCTCCGTGGTGCTGGCGCTCGGCTCGCTGCTGCTGGCGAGCCTCGTCGACCGGCGCATCCGCGTGATGATCGGGCGGGGGTGAGCGTGATCGAGGTCGATTTCCGCCTCGCCCGGCCGGGCGGTTTCGCGCTCGAATGCGGCTTCACCGTGCCGGGTGAGGGTGTCACCGCCCTGTTCGGGCGCTCCGGCGCCGGCAAGACGACGATCATCCAGGCGGTGGCCGGGGTGGTGCGACCCGATGCCGGGCGCATCGCCGTCAAGGGCGAGGTGTTCTTCGACACGGCGCGTGGCATCGACCTGCCGATCGAGGCGCGGCGCGTCGGCTATGTGTTCCAGGATTCGCGGCTGTTCCCGCACCTCAAGGTGGAGGGAAACCTGCGTTATGGCGAGCGCCGCAACCGCGCCGCCGCGCGCCCGATCCGGTTCGACACCGTGGTGGAACTGCTCGGCATCGGCCATTTGCTGGCACGCCGGCCGCACACGCTCTCCGGCGGCGAGCGCCAGCGCGTCGCCATCGGCCGGGCGCTGCTGGCGCAGCCGCGCCTGCTGCTGATGGACGAGCCGCTGGCGGCTCTGGACGAGGCGCGCAAGGCGGAAATCCTGCCCTATCTGGAGCGGCTGCGGGACACTGTGGGCCTGCCCATTCTCTATGTCAGCCATTCGCTCGACGAGGTGCTGCGCCTCGCCGACACGCTGGTGGCGCTGCGCGACGGGCGGCAGGTGGCGGCGGGGCCGGTGGCGCAGGTGCTGTCGCAGCCGGAGATGCTGCCGGTGGTCGGGCGCTTCGATCTCGGCACCTTGCTGGAATGCGTCGTCAGCCGCCACGATGCCGATGTCGCCCTGTCCAGCCTTGCCTTTGCCGGCGGGGAACTGCGCGTGCCGCAGGTCGACCGCGCGGTGGGGGAGAAGGTGCGGGCGCGGGTGCGGGCGCGCGACGTCGCCATCGCGCTTGCCCGCCCGGAGGGGGTCTCGGTGTCTAACCTGCTGCCGGCGGTGGTGGAGGCGGTGGCGGCACAGGAGGGGCCCTATGCCGATATCACCCTGCGCGTCGGGGAGGGACGGCTCGCCTCGATGGTGACGCGCGAGAGCGTAGCGCGGCTCGATCTGCGGCCGGGGCTTGCCGTGTGGGCGATGGTGAAATCGGTGGCGGTGGACAGCCGCAACCCGGACTTCCTCAGCCCTACTGGGCTCACGGCGCCTGAATGATCGGCGCGACGCCGGGGCCGACCGCCTGCTCGTCGCGCACGAAGCCGATCACGGCAAGGATCAGCAGGCCGATTGTGAGCACGATCAGCACCATGCGCAGCCGGGCGGAGCGCGCCCGGAACACGCCGAAGGCGCTGAGCAGGACGAGGATGAGGATGACGATGAGAAGGGTCTGCATGGTGTCCCCCGGGGCATGGAAGCCGCCCGTGGCACAACGGGCGGGGCGCCGGATGGTTCCTCGCTACCCTTGTTCGACGTCTTTGTCGGCGACCGCGGCCAGCGCGGCGCGCAGTTCGTCCACCGCGTCGCGGCTGGCGGCGGCGCTTGCCCGCTCAACCTCGCGGTAGAGCGCGATCAGCCGCTCGCCGAAGGCGGTGAGGTCGGTCCCGTGGCCGCGCCGGCCGGGATGGGTTTCGACCACCGGCTGACGGAAGTTGCGGCTGATCTCGTCCACCAGCAGCCAGGCGCGGCGATAGCTCATGCCGAGCTTGCGCGCGGCGGAGAGGATGGAATGTTCGGTGCGGATCGTCTCCAGGAGTTCGATCATGCCCGGCCCGACATGGCGCCCGTCGCCGAAATAGATGCGGATGAACAGCCCGTCGCGCGGGTGGGCTGCGGCCGCTTCCGCGCCCTCGCCGTCGATCGTCGTGGTTCGTTTCCCTGCCATGCGCGCCTCTTGCCCCGTCCGCGATGTTAGGGGAAGAGGCGCGCGGCTGGAACCGCTCAGGCGGCAGGCCGCCTCAGGCCGAGCGCGGCCTGGGCCGGCGGCGGGCGAAGGCGAGGTCGAGCAGCACCATCACCACCAGCGAGGCCCCGACCAGCGGGAAGATCAACCCGACGACGCCCATGATGGCGATGAGCCCCCACATCACGCCGCGGCTGGTGGGCGCGGGCGGGACGCCGAGTGAGCCGGCCGGCCGGCGCTTCCACCACATCACCCCGGCCGAGACCGACATGAGGATGATGGCGAGGCACACGGCGAGCAGGAAAAGCTGGTTGGCGAGACCGAATTCCTGGCCCATGTGGACATTGACGCCCCATTCCATCGCCTTCGCCGCCGGGCCGTAATCGGCATAGGAGAAGTCGATCAGCGGCTGGCCGGTATACTGGTCGAGATGCACCACGCGCTGCTTGGAGAGGTTGTCGGGATAGACGGTGGCGGAGTAGACGCCTGTCGGCCCGCCCGGCAGGCTCAGCGTATAGCCCGGCGAGACACCGAGCCCGTCCACGATCGCCGCCGCCTTGTCGACGCCGATGGGCGCGCCGGTGGCGGGGGTCGATTCCGGCATCTTCGCCTGTTCCAGCGACCAGGTGGTCGGGCCGTTGGCGTGCGCGAGATGCTCGTCCGACATCGGCACGTTCACATAGAGGCCGGAGGGGTAGCCGTAATTGGAACTGTTGGCCCATTCATTGACCTTGTCGCCCCACAGCACCGACCACGGCATGCCGGACAACGACATGAAGGCGATGAGCACGCCGGCGAAGGCGCCGGTGACGGCGTGCAGGTCGCGCCAGAACACGCGCTTGCGCGCGGTGCCGCGCACGCTCACGACGCCCCCCATTCGGCCGCCCGCCTGCTTGCGCGGCCACCAGAGATAGAAGCCGGTGGCGACCAGCAGGATCGACCAGCCGCCGACGATCTCGATGATGCCGTTGGCGATGGGGCCGAACTCGGCGAGGCTGTGCAGCCGGCGCATCAGCCACATGATGGTGCCGCGATCGGGCAGTTCGCCCAGCACGCGCGAATCATGGGGATCGACATAGACCGCGCGGCGCTCGCCTTCATCGGTCCTGATCACCACCTCGGCGGAGGCGGTGGCGTCGACCGGGGCGACGAACTTCAGCGCCGTGCCCGGACGCGCCTTGAGCGCCGCGTCGATCCAGGCGCTGGGTGCCTCGGCGGGAGTGGCGCGCGCCTCGACCACCTTCAGCTGGTAGTGCCAGGCATTGTCGATCTCCTCGCGGAAGAGATAGAGCCCGCCGGTCACCGACAGCAGGATCATGAAGGGCAGCACCAGCAGGCCGGCGTAGAAATGCCAGCGCCAGACGGCGCGGTAGAGATTGGCCGATCGTTCCTCGGCGTCGACGGCCCGGTCGGCAGGCAAAGCGGTAGTGTTCATCGGAAAGCTTCCGGAAAAAGAGGGAGCGACGGCACGCGCCGAGCCCCGGCCCTCACATGTGAGGGCCGGCCTCAAAGCGCGCGGCGAGGTTGATCAGTTGGCGGGGGTGCCGTGGTCGTGGGCGTCATGACCGGAAGCCGGGGCGCCCTTCGGGCCCGCCATGCCTTCGATCTTGAACGAGACGTCCACCGTGCCGGCCTTGGCGAAGGTGAGCGTGCCCTTGAAGCTCTCGCCTTCCTTCAGCGGCTGCTTCAGGTCCATCAGCATCAGATGGAGGCCGCCCGGCGCCAGCTTGGCCTCGCCGCCGGCGGGGATTTCCAGGCCGTCGGGCAGCATGCGCATGGTCATGACGCCGTCCTTGACGGACATTTCGTGGATCTCGACGCGCCCGGCGACCTCGGCGGTGGCGGAGAGGAGACGGTCGGCCTCCTTGCCGTCATTCTCCACAGTGAGGTAGCCGCCGCCGACCTTGGCGCCGGCCGGCGTCATGCGCGCCCAGGGGTGCGCGATCTCGAGCGTGCCGATCTTGTACTCATGGGCGAGAGCCGGCTGCATGGCGAACAGGCCGAGCGCGGCGGCGAGGACGACGAAGCCGACGCGGTCTTCGGTGCGGCGCAGGGCGCGGTGCACAAGGGTCGTGATCATGGGTGTCTCCCGGATGCCGGCGGGCGCATGGGCGCACGCAGCCGGCGATGTGACGAACGTTGGGCGATGAGGCACGTCGTCAGGCGGCGGGAGGGGCCCGTGTGTGGCGGGGCGAGCGCTCGGGCGTGCGGGCGAAGCCGGCGGTGCGCGGCGGCAGCGTGCGTGCTTCGCGATGGCTGGCCGGAAGCGCGGCCATAGCCGCCAGCGGCGGCGGCAGGGCGGCGGCGGGCGCGGCCTGGCAGCCGGTGAGGCAGCACTCGGGCGTGTGGCGCGCGGGGTCGCCGGGGGCGCTGTGGGAGCCGAGGCAGAGCGTCTGGCCGAAGGCGTCGACGGTGACGAAGCCGGCGGCATGGGCGCCGCTCGCCATGCCGCCGAGCAGGGCCTGCAGCACCAGCACATAGGCGACGGCGAGCACCATCGCCAGCCGGCGCAAGGGCGCGTCGGTCGGTCCGGCAGGCTCTGTCGTGCAGCTGGCTGCGGCCACGGCGTGCTCCCTTGCCAGCGTCATATCACAGGCGGGGAGGGGCCGGAACAGCGGCACGCCGCCGCTCCCAGGCCCGGGGGCGCTGTGCGGCTCAGTCGGCGGCGGCGCCGGGTCCGGCCAGCGCGCCGGGAGGGCTCTTGCCGAGGATGATCATGCCCAGCACCTCGTCCTTTGTGACGTCCGAGGTGCGGGCGGTGCCGACGAGCTTGCCGTTCTTCATCACGCTCACCCGGTCGGCGAGGTCGAACACGTCGTGAATGTCGTGGCTGATGAGGAAGATGGCGATGCCTTCCGCCTTGAGCTGCTTGATCAGCTCGGCCACCTGCGCCGTCTCCTGCGGGCCGAGCGCCGCGGTGGGCTCGTCCATGATCAGGATCTTGGCGTTGAAGTGGATGGCGCGGGCGATGGCGACGGACTGGCGCTGACCGCCGGAGAGGCCGCGCACCGGCTCCTTGAACTTGCGGAAGTTCGGGTTGAGCCGGCCCATCACCTCGCGCGTCGCCGCCTCCATGGCCACGTCGTCGAGCGTGCCCCAGGGGGTCATCAACTCGCGGCCGAGGAACAGGTTGGCGGCGGCGTCGACATTGTCGGCCAGCGCGAGGGTCTGGTAGATGGTCTCGATACCGTAGCGCTTGGCATCGCGCGGATTGCCGATATCGGCCTTCTCGCCATTGATGCGGATTTCGCCGGCATCCGGGCGATAGGCGCCGGCGAGGATCTTGATCAGTGTCGACTTGCCGGCGCCGTTATGGCCGAGCAGCCCGACCACCTCGCCGGGATAAAGATCGACGGAGACACCGTCGACGGCGCGGATGCCGCCGAAGGAGATGCAGATGTCGCGCATGTCGACGGCGGGAGTGCCGGCGATGCGGGAGGCGCCGGGAGTGGCGACGGGCGACGTGACGGTGTTCATGGCCGCGCTCC
>JAEYTJ010000007.1 GCA_023434095.1 Pseudomonadota bacterium
TCGGCTATCCCTCGTTTTTGCTCGCCCGGATCGGCCATCCCGTGATGTGGATCGGCCGGCTGATCGGCGCTCTCGACGGCCATGTCAACCGCGACGCCGCCCCGCCGCGCGAGCGGCGCCTGGCCGGGGTGGGGGCGCTGGTGCTGATCGTGGCGGTGAGCGGCGGCGCCGGGCTGCTGGTGCAGGGGCTGGCGCTGCGTGTGCCGGTGGTCGGCCTGCTGCTGGCCGGGCTCGCCGGCTCCAGCCTGCTGGCGCAGCGCAGCCTCTATCAGTTCGTCGCGGCGGTGGCGGACGGGCTGGAAGTGAGCCTGGAAGAGGGGCGGCGTGCGGTCTCCCACATTGTCGGCCGCGACCCGGACAAGCTCGACGAGGCCGGGGTGGCGCGGGCGGCGATCGAGAGCCTGGCGGAGAACTATTCCGACGGGGTGGTGGCGCCGGCCTTGTGGATGGCGGTGGGCGGCCTGCCGGGCGCGGCGATCTACAAGGGCGTGAACACCGCCGACAGCATGATCGGCCATCGCGACGCGCGGCACCTCCATTTCGGCTGGGCCTCGGCGCGGTTCGACGATTTGATCAACCTGCCGGCCGCGCGGCTGGCGGGGTTGCTGATCGTCGCCGGGACGCTGTTCGTGCGGGGCGCCTCGCCCGTGCGGGCGTGGCGGGCGATGATGCGCGACGCCCGCCGCCACCGCTCGCCCAATGCCGGCTGGCCGGAGGCGGCGATGGCCGGTGCACTCGGCATCGCCATCGCCGGCCCGCGCCATTATGGCGGCAAGCTCTCCGTCGACGGGCTGATGGGCGAGGGCGGGCGCTATGACTGCACCGCCGCCGACATTCGCCGCGCGCTCGCCCTCTACCGCGCGGCGGATGCGGTGATGCTGGCGCTGGTGGCCGGGCTGGCGCTGGTCATGTGGGGGTGGTGAGGAAGGGCTTTCCTTCCGCGCCCTCATCCGCGAGCTTGACCCGCGGACCCAGAGGGTGCCGGCGCTCCCGGTCACGGGATGCCCGCGTCAGGCCCGGGCATGAGGGACGTTGGCCGCGATCGCCAGCAGCCGGTCGAGATCGACATGGCGTTCCAGATGCGCGGCCAGGGCGTCGAGGGTGGCTTCGACGCCGGCCTCATAGTCGAGCCCGCTCGGCGGCGCGCCGAGTGTCGCCAGCCAGTGCGCGCGCTGGCGGTCGTCCGAGAACAGGCCATGGGCGTAGGTGCCGATGACGCGCCCATCCGGGGAGACCGCGCCTTCCGGCCCGGCGCCGTCGATCTGCGCGAAGGGCCGGGCGCGGCCGGGGCCCTCGGTCACGCCCATATGCATCTCATAGCCGGTGAAGGGCGCGCCGCCGGCGGATCCGGTGACGGCCACCAGCCGCTTTTCGCCTGACAGCACCGTCTCGACATCGAGCAGGCTGAGGCCGGGCACGCTGCCGGGCGGGCCTTCCACGCCCTCGGGGTCGGCGAGCGAGCGCCCCAGCATCTGGTAGCCGCCGCACAGGCCGAGCACCCGCCCGCCGCGCCGCACATGCGCGAGAAGGTCGATGTCCCAGCCCTCGCGGCGGAAATCGGCGAGGTCGGCAATCGTGGATTTCGAGCCCGGCAGCAGGATGAGCGCGGCATCGGCGGGCAGCGGCGTGCCGGGGCGCACGCGCACGACGTCCACGCCCGGTTCGGCCTCCAACGGGTCGAGATCGTCGAAATTGGCGAGGTGCGGCAGGATCGGCACGGCGATTTTCACCCGCGCCCCCGGCTTCGCCAGCGTCGGAGCGTCGAGCGCCAGCGCGTCCTCCGCCGGCAGGCGGCGGGCCTCGGGGAAGAAGGGGATGAGGCCGAGCGCCTCCCAGCCGGTGCGGGCGGCGACCGTCTCCATGCCGGCGGCGAACAGGACGGGGTCGCCGCGAAAGCGGTTGACGAGAAAGCCGCGTATCATCGTCGCGTCGTCTTCCGGCAGCACGGCTTTGGTGCCGACGAGGCTGGCGATGACGCCGCCGCGGTCGATGTCGCCGATCAGGACGACCGGCACATTCGCCGCGCGGGCAAAACCCATATTGGCGATGTCGTTGGCGCGCAGATTGATTTCCGAGGCCGAGCCGGCGCCTTCCACCAGCACGAGGTCGGCCTCGCTGCGCAGCCGCTCATAGCTGTCCAGCACGGCGGCCATGAGGGCGGGCTTCAGCTTCTGGTAGTCGGCCGCCTTCGCCGTGCCCTGCGCGCGGCCCTGCACGATGACCTGCGCGCCGATCTCGCTCTGCGGTTTCAGCAGCACCGGGTTCATGTGGACGGAAGGCGCCACGCCGGCGGCGCGGGCCTGCAGCGCCTGCGCGCGGCCGATCTCGCCGCCATCGGGCGTGACGGCGGCGTTGTTCGACATGTTCTGCGGCTTGAACGGGCGCACGCGCAACCCGCGCAAGGTGAAGGCGCGGGCGAGGCCGGCGACGATCAGTGATTTGCCGACATCCGAGCCGGTGCCCTGGAACATAAGAGCGAGGGGAGAAGGGGGGACGTTCATCGTGCGTCCCTTGCGTTCGGTCCAAGAAGCTTCGTCATCCTGAGGCGCGAGCCCACGGGTCTTGCCGAAGGCAGGCCCGAGGACAGGCTGCACGAGCCTCGAAGGATGCCGCCGCCGAGCACCTCAGAACCATCCTTCGAGGCCCGGCCGATGGCCGGGCACCTCAGGATGACGGTGCTCTGAGAGCTAAGCGGATTACACGGCGGCGTTCCCGTGACCGGCCTCAGCCGCGCCTTGCTTCGAGATAGTCGACGCGGCGTTCCAGATTGGCCTCGCGCACCATGCCGGGGATGAGGAACAGATCGATGATCTGCCCGATGCCGAGCAGGCCGACCGTCAAAAGCCACAGGGCGCCGGTCCAGTAGCGGCCGGTGTAGAAGCGCTGGATGCCGCACACGCCGATCAGGCCGAAGCACCAGAACAGATAGGCGATGGGGGTGGAACGCATCGAAGCGTTTCTCCATTAAAGAACCACGCCGCAACAGCCGGCGTCTTCTCTCACATAGGAAGCCGGCCCACCGATTGCGAGATCGCCGCCACGGCCCGCGTGCCGATTTCGACGGGCGGCGCATTAGAACTCGATGCCCTTCTGCGCCTTCACCCCGGCTTTGAAATGGTGCTTCACGAGCCCCATCTCGGTGACGAGATCGGCGGCCTCGACCAGTTCCGCCTTGGCGTTGCGGCCGGTGACGACGATGTGCAGCCCCTCGCGGCGGGCGGTAAGCGCGGCGACCACCTCGGGCAGGGGGAGATAATCGTAGCGCAGGGCGATGTTCAGCTCGTCCAGAATGATGAGGCCGATGGCGGGATCGTCCATCATCTCCCGCGCCTTGTCCCAGGCGCGGCGGGCGGCCGCGATGTCGCGGGCGAGGTCCTGCGTCTCCCAGGTGAAGCCTTCGCCCATGGAATGCCACTCCACCCGCGCGCCGAAGCTCTCCAGCGCCCGGCGCTCGCCGGAATCCCACGCGCCCTTGATGAACTGGACGACGCCGACCTTGCCGCCATGGCCGAGCGTGCGCAGAGCAAGGCCGAAGGCGGCGGTGGACTTGCCCTTGCCGGGGCCGGTGTGGACGAGCAGCAGGCCCTTCTCGACGGTCTTTTCCGCCACTTCCGCGTCCTGCACCGCCTTGCGCTTTTCCATCTTGGCGCGGTGGCGGGCGGCCTCCTCGGGGGAAATCTCGCTCATGGGGCGCTTCCTTTCACGTAGAGCGGGAGGCCGGCGACGGTGAAGACCACGCGCTCCGCGCGGGCGGCGACCATCTGGTTGAGCCGTCCCTGCGCGTCGCGGAACCGGCGGGCCAACGCGTTGTCCGGCACGATGGAGAGGCCGACCTCGTTGGAGACGGCGACCACCGGCCCGTCATGGGCGGCGAGCGCCGCGACCAGCGCGGCGCATTCGGTGACGAGGTCGGCCTCCGCCAGAAGGCGGTTGGACAGCCACAGAGTGAGGCAATCCACCAGCACCGGCCGGCCCGGTGGCAGCCCGTCCAGCGCGGCGGCGAGGTCGTGCGGGGCGTCGAGCGTCTGCCAGCCCTCCGCGCGGCGGGCGCGGTGCTGGCCGATGCGCTCTTCCATCTCGCCGTCCCAGGCCTGCGCGGTGGCAATGTAGCTCCAGGGCGGGGGCAGGGCGGTGAGGAGGCCTTCGGCATAGGCGCTCTTGCCGGAGCGCGCGCCGCCGAGGACGAGGGTTAGCGCCCGGCTCACGCGGTCGCGAAGCGCGGGCGAAGCCAGCCGGCCAGGCTGCCCAGCAGCACCCAGAACACGAAGCTGGTGGCGATGCTGGCCACCACGAAGCTGTGGTGCAGCGCCTCCGGTATCGGGCTCTCATGGCTTTCCGGCTGCGGTGCGCCGATGGCGTGCGGCGCGAGGATCAGCGCCACGCCGAGCACGGCGAGAAGCGGCGTGCGGCCGAAGGCCAGCAGGGCGAGGCCGCCCGCCGTGGCGCCAGCGGTGGCGATCCACCACATCTGCCGCGCGGCGAGATCGGCCGCCGGCATGGCCGGCAGCTCCGGCGGCAGGCCGAGGCCGGGGGCGAGGGTGAACGCCGCGAAGCCGCCGAGACCCCAGAGCAGGCCTTGGTGCCAGCCGGCGAGCCCCCCTCTCACCTCGCTGGCGGCCACCAGCAGCAGCGCGAAGCCGAAGCCCGTGAGCAGCGAGAAGACGAGGGTGAGGCCGTTGCGTTCCAGCCCGTCCGCCGGTTCCCATGCCGCGCCGTCATGCGCATGGGCGGCGGTGCCGGGCGCGTGTTCGTGCGCCGGTGCCGCTGCGGCGGGTTCGACCTCGTCCGCGCCCTCGAAGGTTTCAGCCTTGAGGATCAGCGGTACGGTGGTGAAGAGGTGGATGGCGGCGCCGACCAGCCCCGCGCCGATGCCGGCGAGGGCGGCGACGAACAGAATCGTCCTGAAAAGCGACATCAGAGAACCTCCCCGGGTCAGTGGCAGGGGAAGGCGTTGGCGTGACGCACGTCATGCGTCGCATTGTGCATGGCGTCGATGTGGGAGAAGCCCACGCCGCCCAGCACGAACACGCCCAGCAGGGCGGCGAAGGTGATGGCAAGGGCGCGCGAGGCGGGCAAATCCTGAGAGGCGGCGGTGGCGCCGTTGCGGTTCTGCATAGCGGTCTCCATGACCCTCCACCCGAGGGCCGTTACGGGTTGCGTCGCCGGCCGGTCTCCTGGCTCGCGGGTCACGGCCCCATCCCCGCCTTCCCGGCGTTGCCGCCAGTGGCCAATGGAGGAGGGCTCGCCGCTTACAGTTGCGGGGGCAGCCGCGGATTCGGCGTCCACCTTCGAGAAGGTTTTCGCCCCACCGCGTTCCCGTCTTGCGTCCCGTGCGTGTCACGGGAACCGACGACGGGCCGACTATAGCGCGCAATCCGCACGGGGCAATCACGGGGTGCGTGGCATTTGACTTTCCCCCGTCACGCTCCTTAAGTGGCCGCGACCGACGGTTTCCTCCCGCGAGGGAGGGACGAAGAGGGAATGCGGTGTGGGGCTCTCGGGCTCCAATTCCGCGGCTGCCCCCGCAACTGTGAGCGGCGAGCCTCAGCCGGAAGCCACTGGAGCCCCGCTCCGGGAAGGCGGCGACGAGGCGGCGACCCGCGAGCCAGGAGACCTGCCGGCGGTCCGGTCGTGCGTGCCGGCGGGGTGCCCGGCAGACAGGCAGAGACGCGCTCCGGCGCGGCTTCGCGCGGGGATTCCCTCCGCGACCGACGCATCCCGCGAATCCGTTGCCCGTGGAGATGCCGCATGACCACCGATTCCCGCCCCGCCGCGCTCGACCGCGTCCCCTGCACCATCGTCACCGGCTTCCTCGGCTCGGGAAAGACGACGCTGATCCGTCATGTGCTGGAGAATGCGCGCGGCAAAAGGCTGGCGGTGATCGTCAACGAGTTCGGCGATGTCGGCATTGATGGCGAGATCCTCAAAGGCTGCGGCATCGAGAGCTGCCCGGAGGAGAACATCGTCGAACTCGCCAATGGCTGCATCTGCTGCACCGTGGCCGACGATTTCGTGCCGGCGCTCGACGCGATTCTCGCCCGCACGCCCAAGGTCGACCATATCCTGATCGAGACGTCCGGCCTCGCCCTGCCCAAGCCGCTGGTGCAGGCCTTCCACTGGCCGGCGATCAGGAGCCGGGTGACGGTGGACGGCGTGGTGGCGGTAGTGGATGGCGAGGCGCTGGCCTCCGGCCGCGTGGCCCACGACCATGACGCGCTCGCCGCCCAGCGCGCCGCCGATGACAGCCTCGACCATGACGACCCGATCGAGGAAGTGTTCGACGACCAGATCGCCTGCGCCGACCTGGTGCTTCTGACCAAGGCCGACC
>JAEYTJ010000262.1 GCA_023434095.1 Pseudomonadota bacterium
CCTGGAACACCCGCGAGCAGGCGCTGATCGACACCAACCCGACCCGCGTGCCCGCGCTCGCCGTGCCGCCCTTCGCCGCCACCGCCCATATGGGCCGGCTGACCGGCGACGCGAGGGACGCCGCCGCAGCCACCGGCGCGCGCACCGTGCCCCCGCGCGAGCACGGCGGCAATTGCGACATCAAGGACCTGTCGCGCGGCTCGAAGATCTACTTCCCGGTCTATGTCGAAGGCGGCGGCCTCTCCATGGGCGACCTGCACTTCAGCCAGGGCGACGGCGAGATCACCTTCTGCGGCGCCATCGAAATGGCCGGCTGGGTGCACCTCAAGGTCGAGGTTCTGAAGGGCGGCATGGCCAAGTACGGGATCAAGAACCCGATCTTCAAGCCCTCGCCGGTGACGCCGAACTATAAGGACTACCTGATCTTCGAGGGCATTTCGGTCGACGAGCAGGGCGGCCAGCACTATCTCGACGTGCACATCGCCTATCGCCAGGCCTGCCTCAACGCCATCGAATACCTGAAGAAGTTCGGCTATTCCGGCGCCCAGGCCTATTCGATCCTCGGCACCGCGCCGGTGCAGGGCCACATCTCGGGCGTCGTCGATATCCCCAATGCCTGCGCCACGCTGTGGCTGCCGACCGAGATCTTCGATTTCGACATCAACCCCACCGCCGCCGGACCGACCAAGTTCCTCGACGGCTCCATCGACATGCCGCTTTCACCGGACCTTTGACCCCCGCTTATGTCCGGTGCCTGCGGGGCGGTGCCATGCGCCGCCCCGCCCCCATCTCGCGAAAGCGGGAGCGGCCCGATGGTCGCCTCCCCGTCTTCAGATCGAAGGGCGCCGCCGCCGGCATCGCCCTTGCCTTCGAGGAAACGCCCAAGGGCGCCCTAAGGCCGCCGTGACGGCTTGCCCGAACGCCACGCCGAGTGAAGGACACGCTCATGCCCGTCTACGAATATGAATGCGAGAGCTGCGGTGACTTCACCGAGATGCGCCCGATGAGCGAATATCAGGCACCGCAGCCCTGCCCGGACTGCGGCACTCCCTCGCCCCGCGTCATGCTCACCGCCCCGCATTTCGGCGGCATGTCGCGCGAAAGCCTCGTCGCCCATTCGACCAATGAGCGCGCCGCCAACGCGCCGATGACCACCGGCGAATACGCCGCCAAGAAGCACCCGTCGAGCTGCTCCTGCTGCTCCGGTGGCATGAAGAGCCGCTCGAAGAAGTCAAAGACCGCCACCGCCGCCTCAGGCGCCAAGAGCTTCCCCTCCGCCCGCCCGTGGATGATCAGCCACTGAGCCGACGCCCTTATCCCCGGGCTTGACCCGGGGACCCAGCCTTTCAGCTGCGTGCGATGTCGCCGCCGGGGGGCCGGGTCAAGCCCGGCCATGAGGGTCGAAGATGGGACGAAGCCCAGCTCTCATGCTGCCCTCGCCTCGTCGCACTGTCATCCTGAGGTGAGGGTAGAGCGAGCCTCGAAGGATGTCGCCTCGCCCCCGCTCCTGCGTGCTTCGAGGCCGCCCATCGGGCGGCACCTCAGCATGACCGACCGCGCCGCCTCGCCCCCACTCACACATCGTCATCCTGAGGTGCGAGCGGAGCGAGCCTCGAAGGATATTGTCCGGACACGCCCTCACTCCCCGATCGCCACGCCCTCGCGGCGCGGGTCGGCGGCACCGAGCAGGCCATCGGGCGTGATCGCCACCGCCTGCACGCCGGAGGTCATCGGCCCCGTCTTCACCTCGAAGCCCAGTTGCCGGAGCCCCGGCGCCAGCGCCTCCGCCGCCGTCCCCGCCTCGATCTCCACCGCGTCGAAGCGCGCCAGCACATTCGGCGCGGCGATGGCGTCGGGCAGGCTCATGCCCCAGTCGAGATGGGCGATCAGCGTCTTGGCGACATAGCCGATGATCTGGCTGCCGCCGGGCGATCCCAGCGCCAGCACCGGCTCTCCATCCTTCAGCACGATGGTGGGGGTCATCGAGGAGCGCGGCCGCTTGCCCGGCTCCACCCGGTTCGCCACCGGCACCCCGTCCTTGTGCGAGCGGAAGGAGAAGTCGGTCAGTTCGTTGTTCAGCAGGAAGCCGCCGACCATCAGCCGCGAGCCGAACCCCGCCTCGATGGTGGAGGTCATCGAGACGATGTTGCCTTCGCCATCGACGATGGTGATCTGGGTGGTGGAGGGCAGCTCCGGCGCCAGACCATCCGCCCGCGCTGGCGCCGCCGAGGCGTGGTCCCAGTTTGGGCTGCCGGCTGCGACTTCGGGAAGCGCGTCGTCGCCCTCCAGCAGCTTGGCCCGCTGGCGGAGATAATCGGGCGCCAGCAGCCCCTTGGTTGGCATCGGCACGTAGTCGCTGTCGGCCATGTACCGCTCGCGGTCGGCGAAGGCGAGGCGCGAGGCGTCGGCGATCAGCCGCCACGCCTCGGGCGACGCCGGGCCGAGCGCCTTCAGGTCGTAGGGCTCCAGCAGGCCGAGAATCTGGCCGAGCGTCAGCGCCCCGGAGCTTGGCGGCCCCATCCCGCACACGTCGAAGCCGCGATAGGCACCGCATACGGGCGGGCGTTCCTTCACCTCGTAAGCGTCGAAATCCTGTCGCGCGAGCAGGCCGGGATTGGCCGCGCCGCGCACGGCCGCGACGATGTCCTGCGCCAGCGCACCTTCATAAAAGGCAGCCGCGCCGCCGTCGCGCAGGCTCCGCAGCGTCTCGGCATAGGCGGGGTTGGCAAGCCGCGTTCCCGCCGTCAGCGGCGCACCGGCGGCATCGAGGAAATAGGCCCGCGCGGCGGGGTCGCGCTTCAACATCTCGACATCGCTTGCGATCAGTCCGGCCAGACGCGGGGAGACCGCGAAGCCGCTCTCCGCCCGTTCCAGAGCGGGGGCGAACAGCGCCTGCCAGCTGAGCCGGCCGTGGCGCTTATGGGCGGTCTCCAGCAGCGCCGGCGTGCCCGGCGTGCCAACCGAGCGCCCGCCGATCACCGCCTCCATGAAGGCGAGCGGCTGGCCCTCCGCGTTTTGGAACAGGGTCGGCGTCGCCGCGCGCGGCGCCGTCTCGCGCCCGTCGAAGGTGGTGAGCCGCCCGGCGGCGGCGTCCCAATAGACCAGGAAGCCGCCGCCGCCGAGGCCGGAGGATTGCGGCTCCACCAGCCCGAGCATCAGCTGCACCGCGACCATGGCGTCGACCGCGTTGCCGCCGGCGCGCAGCATCGCCGCGCCCGCTTCCGCCGCCAGCGGGTTCGCCGCCGTCACCATCCAGTGGCGGCCAGTGGCGGATTTCTGCCCGGCGGCCAGCGCGCTGGCCGCTTCCGGCGCCCGCGCGTCGGAACTCTGCTGCACCTGCACCGGGCTTGCCACAAGTGCCAGCGCAACGAGCCAGTGCCACCCCTTCATCTCCACCCCTTCCCGGTCTGTCGTGCACTCAAGATTGCGCGCCGTAACGCGAAGTGAACAGCCGATTTCCACCCCGCACTGCAACAAGCGCGTGACCTTTCAGCGAATCGGTCTAAGCTCCAGTTGTCGTCAACAATCGAAAGGAGGTGATCCAGTGTCTGATCGTCTTGATCCGCGGTCGTCGGTATCCGTGACCTGGACGCTTGCCTCTTCTGAGGTTCGTTCCGCGTGATGCGATACGTCGCGCTGCCCTTCTAGGCAGTTACCGGACCGAACCGCGGTCTGACATGGGAAGGGCTGCTCTCGCGGGCAGCCCTTCTTTCTTGGGTCGCCGCCCGTTACCGCAAGGACTACTGTGTCGAAGCCGATCCTCATCTATATCGACGCCGATGCCTGTCCGGTGAAGGACGAGACCTATCGTGTCGCGGCGCGCCACCGGCTGAAAGTGTTTCTCGTCGCCAATTCCTGGATCTCGGTGCCGCACGACGCCGACGTCGAGCGCGTCGTCGTTTCCGCCGGGCCGGATGTGGCCGATGACTGGATCGTCGAGCGCGTGGAAGAGGGCGACCTCGTCATCACCGCCGACGTTCCGCTCGCCGCCCGGGTGGTGGCCAAGGGCGCCGAAGCCATCGGCCCCACTGGAAAACCCTTCACCGCCGCCTCCATCGGCATGCAGCTGGCGACCCGCAATCTGATGGCGGATCTGCGCGAAGCCGGCGAGATCACCCGCGGGCCCCGCCCCTTCTCGCCCCGCGACCGCTCGGAATTCCTGCAATCGCTGGAGCGCGCCGTGCAGCGATTGAAACGAAAGGGCTTTGTGGCGGGTTGAGGAAGAGGAAAACAGGAGACGCCGATGCTGCAGGCCTGCCTCAACGGAGGACGCGACCGCGCCTTCCACGCCTATACGCCCCTCACCCCCGCCGAACTGGCGGCGGACGCGGCCGCCGTCATCGCCGCCGGGGCCAGCGAACTGCACCTGCACCCGCGCGATGCCTCGGGCGCCGAGACACTCGATCCCGCCGCGGTCGCCGCGGCGATCGAGGCGGTCCGCGCCCGGGTGCCCGGCGTCCCCGTCGGCCTCTCCACCCATGCCGGCATCGCGCCCGGCGGCGCGGGGCGGCTGAAGGCGATGAAAGGCTGGACGGTGCTGCCGGACTATGTGTCGGTCAACCTCATCGAAGACGACGCACCCGAGGTGATCGCCCTCGCTCTGTCGCGCGGCATCGGCGTCGAGGCGGGCCTGTGGTCGGAAGTGGATGCGGAGCGCTATGTCGCGCTTCCCGATGCCAAGAAGTGCCTGCGCATTCTCATCGAAATCAACGAGCAGGAGGTCGAGGAGGGGCTCGGCGTGGCCGCGGCCATCCGCAAGGTGCTGGCGCGGGCGAGCCTCGACGTGCCGGTGCTGCAGCACGGCTACGACGCCACGGTCTGGCCGCTCTATCAGGACGCGCTGCTGCGCGGCCTCGACGGCCGCATCGGGCTGGAGGATGGCAGGCATCTGCCGGACGGCAGCGAGGCCGCCGACAATGCCGCGCTCATCAAGGCCGCCTTCCGCCTCGCCCGCGTCCCGCCGAACCTGCCGCCGGAAGCGGTGCCGCCGCTGGCGGGGTGAGTGACTCAGCCGCGCGGGGTGGGGATCATCTCCGCCACGCGCCGCTCGTCCGGGCGCGCGCTTCCGGCGAGGCCGGCCGCGACGCCGGCGCGGTCGGCCTCGGAACGGTTCTGGCTCATCTTGCGCTTGCCCTCCAGCCGGGTGATCGGCAGGCGCATCCCGACAATTCCCCGAAGCTGCGCGGCGACAAAGGCGTCCGGTGCGTCGCTCACCTCCCAGGGTTCGGCGCGCGGTTGCTCGTACAGCGCGGTGAGCCGTGTCACCGCTTCCAGCAGCCGGGCGGGATCGTCGAAGAACTCGGCCACGCCATAGGCATGCACCGCCTCGTAATTCCAGGTCGGCACCACCTTGCCATGCTCGGCCTTGGCGGCGTACCAGCTCGGGCTGATATAGGCGTCCGCGCCGGAGAAGAGCACCAGCGCCTCGCCGAGCGGCGGCGTCCGCCACTGTGGGTTGGCCCGCGCCAGATGGCCGTAGAGCACGCCGTGCTCGCCCTCGCTCGCGTCGAGAAACAGCGGCAGCGGCGTCGCCATCAGCCCGTCGGCGGTGGCGGTGACCAGCGTCGCCAGCCGCGCCTCGCGCATGATGTGGCGCAGGATCGCGGGGTCGTCTTCGCGGTAGGCGGGCGGCGTATACATGGCGGCCCCCGGCATGGATGGCGGCTGCCGGCACTCTACAACCGGCCCGCCCCGCAGCCTATTTCATCGCGCCTATTTCATCTCCACTTCGACGAAACTCATCGGCGCGTCGCCGGCATTGCGCACATCGTGGCGGATGCCGGCGGGGCGCGAATAGGCGGCGCCGGCCGCCATGGCGATCTGCGTCACCGTGCCATCGACATCGATCTCCATCAGCCCGTCGGTGACGAAGACGATGGCATAGTCCATCGCGTGCTCGTGCCAGCCGGTGGTGGCGCCCGGCGCGAAGTCCCAGCGGGTGATGCGCACCCGTGCATCGTCGGCCAGCTGCGTCGCAACGGCCGGTATGGTGCAGGCGAACGCCATGAGGTCTATCCCGAGTTCCGCAGCCCGGCGGAGATGCCGTTGATGGTGAGCTGGATGCCCTGAAGCACCTTCTCGTCGGTATCGCTGGCGCGGTACTTGCGCAAGAGGCCGACCTGGACGTGGTTCAGCGGGTCGATATAGGGGAAGCGGGCGCGGATCGAGCGTTCCAGCAGCGGGTTGGAGCCCAGCAGCGCCGGCTGCTGCGAGATCGACAGCAGCGCGTCGATGGCGCCCTGATGCTCGGCGCGGATGCGCCCGAAAATGCTCTCGCGCAGCTCCACATCCTCCACCAGCGCCGCGTAGCGCGAGGCAATGGCGATGGAGCTCTTGGAGAGCACCATGTCCATGTTGGAG
This sequence comes from Pseudomonadota bacterium, assembly GCA_023434095.1. Lineage (GTDB taxonomy): Bacteria > Pseudomonadota > Alphaproteobacteria > Rhizobiales > Xanthobacteraceae > Ancylobacter. Next base: position 6,361 of record JAEYTJ010000262.1, read on the forward strand.
AGCTGGGTGCGGAAGAACGGCCATTCCCGATACATTTCCTGCAGCAGCGGCAGACCGTCGGGATGCGCGTCCAGCCATTGGCGGACCGCCGTGCCGAAACCGTACCAGCCCGGCAGCATCAGCCGGCACTGCGCCCAGGAGAACACCCAGGGAATGGCGCGCAGATCCTCGATCCGCCGCGTCTTCTTGCGCGAGGCCGGACGCGAGCCGATGTTGAGCGTCGCGATCTCGTTGATGACGGTCGATTCCCAGAAATAGTCCTCGAAGCGCGGGGTCTCGTAGACCAGCGCCCGATAGGCGGCGAAGGCAGCGTCGGAAAGCGCCTCCATGACCGTGAGATATTCCTCGCGCGGCGCCATGGCGTCGCCGGAGAGCAGCGTCGCCTCCATCGTCGCGGCGGCGAGGATTTCGAGATTGCCGCGCCCCACCGCCGGGTTGGAGTATTTCGACGAGATGATCTCGCCCTGCTCGGTGATGCGGATCTGCCCCTGCACCGCCCCGCCCGGCTGGGCGAGGATGGCGTCGTAGCTCGGCCCGCCGCCGCGCCCGACCGAGCCGCCGCGCCCGTGGAACAGGCGTAGCCGCACGCCGTGGCGCTTGAACACCTCGATCAGCTCGATCTCGGCCTTGTAGAGCTCCCAGCCTGAGGTGAGGAAGCCGCCATCCTTGTTGCTGTCGGAATAGCCGAGCATCACCTCCTGCACGCCGCCGCGGCTGTCCACCAGCTTGCGGTATTCCGGCAGGCGGAACATCTGCTCCATCACCTTGGCGGCGTTGCGCAGGTCGCCGATGGTCTCGAACAGCGGCACGATGTGCACCGCCGAAGCGCCGGCGGGGTCGACGAGGCCGACCTCCTTGAGGAGCAGCGCCAGCTCCAGCATGTCGGAGACGCTCTCCGCCTTCGAGATGATGCAGGTCTGGATCGCCTCCGGCCCGTAGATCTGGTGGATGCGGGCGCAGGTCCGCAGCATGGCGAGCTCGCCCACCGTCTCCTCGGAATAGGCGGCGAAGGGCGAGGTCAGCGGACGCGCCGTGGTCAGTTCGCGCAGCAGCAGGGCGACCCGGGTGCCCTCGGGCAGCGCCTTGTAGCCGGTGTCGGGCGAAGCGACCTCGAACAGCTCGGCGACGCAGCGCTCATGCACGTCGGAATTCTGCCGCGAATCGAGCACGGCAAGGTGGAAACCGAAGGCATCCACCGCCCGGCGCAGCGCGCGCAGCTTGCCGCCGGCGATGACGCCGGATCTGTGCGCCTTGAGGGAGGCGTCGATGATGTCGAGATCGGTCCGCAGCTCGGCAGCCGACGTGTAGGGCAGCGCCGGCGGCATCTGGGTGATGCCGAGCAGATCGGCCACCTCCAGCCGGAAGGCGGTGGCGCGCAGCCGCGAGGCGATGGCGGTGACGGCGAGCCGGTAAGGCTCGTTGCGCCGGTGCGGCGAGAGGTCGGGCGAGGCATCCACCAGCGCCAGCAGCTCGCTCGACACGCTCACCCGGATGGTGCTGATGGAAAGCTCGGCGCCCAGGCTGTCCAGCTCTTCGAGGTAGAAGCTCACCGCCTGCGCGCACTGCATCCGCATCGTCTCGCGCGTCACCTCGGCGGTGACGAAGGGATTGCCGTCGCGGTCGCCGCCGATCCAGCTGCCCATGCGCAGGAAGGAGGCGACTTCCGGCGTCTGGCCCTCGCAGCCCTCCATCGCCGCCAGCCGGTCCTCCAGCGCGGCGTAAAGCGCGGGAAGCTGGCGCAGGAAGGTGTAGTCGTAATAGGCGAGCCCGTTCGCCACCTCGTCCAGCACGGTCAGCTTGGTCCGGCGCAGCAGGTTGGTCTGCCAGAGCATCAGCACCCGCCGGCGCAGCTCCGCCGCCGCCATGTCCTGTTCTTCCGGCGTCGGGTCGCGGCGGGCGCGGTCGGCGAGCAGTTCCGCCACCTTCATCTCGTGGGTCAGCGTCGAGCGCCGGCGCACCTCGGTCGGGTGGGCGGTGAGCACCGGGCTCGCCAGCGCCGTCTCGAAGAAGGCGCGCAGTTCCGCGGTGGAGATGCCCGCCTCTCGCGCGCGCTCCAGCGCCCGCGCCACGGTGGCCGGGCCGGCCGCGCTGCCATTGGCCGCCGCCGCCCGCATGCGGCGGATGACGTTCTGGTCCTCGGCGATGTTGGCAAGGTGGGAGAAATACGAGAAGGCGCGGACGATGGAGATCGTCTGGTCCGGCCCGAGATCGCTCAGGATCGCCTCGAGCTCGTGCCGGGCGCCCTCGTCCTCTTCGCGGTGGAAGCGGGTGGAGACGCGGCGGATATGCTCCACCAGCTCATAGATCGCCTCGCCCTCCTGGTCGCGCAGCGTATCGCCCAGCACCCGTCCGAGCATGCGGATGTCCTCGCGCAGCGACAGGTCGAGTTCGCCATCGGCTTCAGGCTCGGCATCGGAGAGGGCGATGGTCAGGGCAACGGACATGGCGATACTCCTTAAGGCGTACACAACTTAGCAATTAGCATGCCGCCCATGACACCCGTGCGGGTGCGCTTATCCCCGGCAAGCCGCCGCACACGAGGGCGGCAGACCGCCACGGCCGGCAATTGACTACCGGCACAGGGAGGAGCGGAGGAAAAGGTGCGACCTGCGGGCCACACAGGCCGAAGTTTCTCGGCATTGCCCCAGAGCCGCCCCGATTGTGAACGAATCCCCCGCCAGGATGAACGCCATGCTCAGGAAGGCTTCATGGTTGAGGGTTCATAAAGAGCATCAGGAGCGCCGACCTGCGGCGGTGCTTCTGGAACGGACGGCCGAAAAGCCGTGTTGACCCTGAAAGGCCGGCCGCGAGGCCGGGTTTAACTCAAAGCGTAACGCGTATCAGGAAGGACGTCGAAAATGCCCCCCGTCATGAACCGCACCGAGGTTCAGGCTCCCCTCGCTTCCCCCCAACCCAAGGCTGCCTACACCGGCGCTTCGCCGCTGCGTCCCGCCGACGCGCGTGAGAAGAAGGCCGTGAACGCCCCGGTCGGATCGATCGCCGCGATCGAATCGCAGCTCGGCTTCTGAGGCCGCGCCCGGCGCATTCATCCGTCGGCCGCGCGACGCCGCATCGGCGCCGCGCCGCTGGAATCGGCCGCGGCAACGGCCCGTCAGGGCATCCCGACGGCCTGTGATCACAGGATTGTGTGCCGCCCGCAAACGCCCGTTTCGCACCGGACAGCCCTCCCCGGCACGCATCTGCCGCGTGCGATGGCGTCAAAAGGGCTGGATTCCGGCGCCCCTCTTCCCATATGGGTGACGTTGCGGCAACTCCGCACGAAACCCTTCGAGAGAGGCCAAGCCCTTGCTTTTCCCGCGTTCGCGTCCCTTCGCCCTGCGTCTGATGATCGGCGCGCTGTTTGTCGCCGCCGGCGTTCTGGTGGCCACGGACTTCGCCGAAGCCCGCGCCGGCCGTAGCGGCAGCTTCGGTAGCCGCGGCACGCGCAGCTGGTCGACCCCCGCCCCCACCCCGACCGCTCCCACCGCCCAGCCGCTCCAGCGTTCTGCCGCGCCGCAGAACCAGGCCGCGACCGCGGCCCGCGCCCCCGGCGCGCAGCCCGGCGGCTTCTTCAACCGCGGCGGCTTCATGGGCGGGCTGATGGGCGGCCTGCTCGGTGCCGGCATTTTCGGTCTGCTGATGGGCTCGGGCTTCTTCTCCGGCCTCGGCAGCCTCTCCGGCATTCTCGGCCTGCTGCTTCAGGTGGCGCTGATCTTCATCGTCGTGCGGCTGGTCATGGGCTGGCTCCGCTCGCGCAACCAGCCCTCCTATGCCGGCGGCGCGCGTCCCGACCCGATGAACCGCGACGCGATGAACGGCGGCAGCGGCTCGCCGCAGGGCAATGCCATGGGCGGCGGTGCCTTGGGGAGCGGCTCCGCCGCGCCCCGCGCCGGCTTCGGCAGCGCGCCGCGCGGCAAGCCTATCAAGCTGGAAGGCGGGGATTTCGACAGCTTCGAACGCACCCTCACCGACGTTCAGGCTGCCTATAGCCGCGCCGACAAGGCCGCGCTGGCCGCTCTGCTGACGCCGGAAATGGCTGGCTACATGGCGGAAGAACTCGACGAGATGGCGCGCGACGGGCTTGAGAACCGCATCACCGACGTGAAGCTGCTGCAGGGCGACCTTTCGGAAGCCTGGTCGGAAGGCGACACCGAATATGCGACCGTCGCCATGCGCTACGAGCTCAAGGACGTGACGCTTGACAAGGCCACCGGCCGCGTCGTTCAGGGCGACCCGGACCGGCTGGAGCAGGCGGTGGAGTTCTGGACCTTCGCCCGCCCGCCGCGCGGTCAATGGAAGCTCAGCGCCATCCAGCAGGGCTGAGCGGCGCACCCACCGGCACGATTTCAGAAGGGCGGCTCGCGGGCCGCCCTTTTTCGTGCGCGTCAGGCCTCCAGCGGGTCTGGCCCGAAGCGGTTCGGGCCGGGAGTGCCCTTCATCATGAACCAGAAGAACACGATGATGGTGCCGATGCCGGTGAGCACCAGCAGAAGCCACCATCCGGTATGGTCCATGTCGTGAAAGCGGCGCACGCCGACCGAGATGGACGGGAGCAGGGTCGCGAGCGTCGCCAGAGTGGTGAGCGGCGTCAGGGCGTTGACGTCGCCGAAGGCGATCAGCGAGAAAGCGCCGAACAGCGCCGTGTCCAGCACACCGGCGGCGATGGTAAGCAGGATCTGGAACACGACGAACCACCAGTATTCCGAACGCGGCGCGCGCCCGGTGAAGGTGGCGTACTGTCTGAAAACGCTGGCGACGGCTTGCGTGAAGGTCATCTCATCCCCCGTGCCTCATTGGCATCGCCGCATATTCTTGGCACGAAAGGCGCGGAACACCATCCCCCCGCTCCGGTCGCCATCGCGCCGATGTCCACGAGGAACGAGCTTGAAGATCACCGTCGAAAGCGACCCGGGCGCCGAGGTCCGCGACCTCATCGATCGCGGCCTCGACCTCTACAACGAGGCCAAGGCCGGTCCGCTGCAGGCGTCGGAGCTATGGGTCATCGCCCGCGACGATCATGGCGCCGCGACGGGAGGGCTGAAGGCGCGCACCTATTTCGGCTGGATGCACATCGCCTGGCTCTGGGTGTCGCCGGAGGCGCGCGGCGGCGGGACGGGCAGCGGCCTGCTTAAGGCCGCCGAAGCCGAGGCGCGCGTGCGCGGCTGCGCCGGGGTGCATCTGGAAACCTACAGCTTCCAGGCGCCGGACTTCTACGAGAGGCACGGCTACGAACGCTTCGGCCAGATCGACGATTACCCGCCCGGCCATGCCTGCATCTGGCTGAAGAAGCGCTTATGAGCGTACGCCCTCACCGCTTCGGCGCGCGCCGTCCCCCCTTGCGATAGCCCTTGGTCATCGGGTCCGGGCGTTCGGGGCGCACCCAGTCCTCGACCCGCAGCGGTTCCACCCGGTCGGTGCCGGGGCCCATATCGTCCAGCGACGGCTTGACGAGGCGGGACGCGGCGCGCGGCGCGAACATGGGCGGCTCGCCCGGCTCGTAGGCGGCCTGCGCCTCGTCCGCACGCGCCGCATGGCCGGAGGAGACATGCCCGGGCGAGGAGCGCGGGGTGGATTTGCCGCCGCCCCGGCCCTTCTTCTCCGGCAGGTTGGCGGAACGGCCATATTTGCGCTCGCCGCGATAGCCGCCGGTGCGCTCGTCGACGCTGTCCTGCCGCGCCAGCGGATCGTCCGAGAGCACCAGCTCCGTTGCCTGCAGCCGCTTGATCTCGTCGCGCAGCCGCGCCGCCTGCTCGAAGTCGAGATCGGCCGCCGCCTTGCGCATGCGCTTTTCCATGTCGGCGATCACGGTGGCGAGGTTGTTGCCATAGGTGCTGGCGCCCTCGGCGAGGCCGGTGTCGACCGTCACATGGTCGCGCTCATAGACGCTGTTGAGAATGTCGCCGATCGCCTTGCGCACCGTCTCCGGCGTGATGCCGTTCTCGGTGTTCCAGGCGATCTGCTTCTCGCGGCGGCGCTGCGTCTCCGCCATCGCCCGCTCCATCGAGCCGGTGATGTTGTCGGCATAGAGCAGCACCCGCCCGTCGACGTTTCGCGCCGCGCGGCCGATGGTCTGGATCAGCGAGGTTTCCGAGCGCAGGAAGCCTTCCTTGTCCGCGTCAAGGATCGCCACCAGCCCGCATTCGGGAATGTCGAGGCCCTCGCGCAGCAGATTGATGCCGATCAGCACGTCGAAGGCGCCGAGGCGCAGGTCGCGCAGGATCTCGATGCGCTCGATCGTGTCGATGTCCGAATGCATGTAGCGCACGCGGATGCCGTTCTCGTGCAGATATTCCGTCAGGTCCTCGGCCATCCGCTTGGTGAGCACCGTCACCAGCGTACGGTAGCCCTTGGCGGCGGTCGCACGCACCTCGCCGAGCAGGTCGTCGACCTGCGTGCGGGCCGGGCGCACCTCGACCTCGGGATCGACGAGGCCGGTCGGGCGGATCACCTGCTCCACGAACACGCCGCCGGTGCGCTCCATCTCCCATTTGCCGGGTGTGGCGGAGACATGCACGGTCTGCGGGCGCATCGCCTCCCATTCCTCGAAGCGCAGCGGCCGGTTGTCCATGCAGCTCGGCAGGCGGAAGCCGTATTCCGCCAGCGTCGCCTTGCGGCGGAAGTCGCCCCGATACATGGCGCCGATCTGCGGCACGGTGACATGGCTCTCGTCGCAGAAGATCAGCGCATTGTCGGGCACGTATTCGAACAGGGTCGGCGGCGGCTCGCCCGGCTGGCGGCCGGTGAGCCAGCGCGAATAGTTCTCGATGCCGGCGCAGCTGCCCGTCGCCTCCATCATCTCGATGTCGAAGGTGCAGCGCTGCTCCAGCCGCTGCGCTTCCAGCAGCCGGCCCATGGCGTTCAGCTCGTCGAGCCGCATCTTCAGCTCGGCCTTGATGCCCTGCATCGCCTGAACCAGCGTGGGGCGCGGCGTCACATAATGCGAGTTGGCGTAGAGCTTGACGAATTTGAGGTCCTGAGACTTCTGACCCGTCAGCGGGTCGAATTCCTGGATGCTCTCCACCTCGTCGCCGAACAGCGAGACGCGCCAGGCCCGGTCCTCGTAATGCGCCGGGAAGATCTCAATCACGTCGCCCCGCACGCGGAAGGTGCCGCGCCCGAAATCGCCCTGGGTGCGCTTGTACTGCAGCGCCACGAGGTCGGCGAGCAGGGCGCGCTGGTCGATGCGCTCGCCCACCTCGATCTTGAAGGTCATCGAGGCATAGGTCTCGACCGAACCGATACCGTAGATGCAGGACACCGAGGCGACGATGATGACGTCGTCGCGCTCCAGCAGCGAACGCGTGGCCGAGTGGCGCATGCGGTCGATCTGCTCGTTGATCGACGATTCCTTCTCGATGAAGGTGTCGGTGCGCGGAACGTAGGCCTCGGGCTGGTAATAATCGTAATAGGAGACGAAATACTCGACGGCGTTGTCGGGGAAGAAGCTCTTGAACTCGCCATAGAGCTGCGCCGCCAGCGTCTTGTTCGGCGCCAGCACCAGCGCCGGGCGCTGAAGGCGCTGGATGACGTTGGCCATGGTGAAGGTCTTGCCCGAGCCGGTGACGCCGAGCAGCACCTGATCGCGCTCGCCCTCGCGCGCCGCCGCGCACAGTTCCTCGATCGCCTGCGGCTGGTCGCCATTGGGCGTGTACTCGGACTTCAGCACGAATTTGACGCCGCCCTCGGATTTCTCCGGCCGCGCCGGGCGGTGCGGCACCCAGAGCTGGCCGTCGACTTCGGGTCGCCCACCCTCGATCAGCGCCGACAGCGCGGCGACCGTGGCGGAGGCGCCCGAGGTCGGCGCCACGCCGAGCTTTTCGGCAAGGGCGGGATCGAGCGTGGCGGATTGCGCGGGCTCGAAGGCGCGCTGGGAGCGCTCGGAGAACCCGCCGGGACGTGCTGCTTTGGCCATGGCGGCAATATGGGGTGCGGCCGCGACGGTGGGAAGCCCCGCCGCGACCGCCCTGCCCCGCGTTTCAGTAGCCGGTACCGGTCTTGGTCTTGCCGACGAAGGCGAAGACCATTCCCTGGCCCTTGAAGCTGAGGTCGGTGTCGCGCGACAGTGCCGCCTGGACCGCCGGCGCGCTCAATTCGCCGGAGAGGCTGGCCCCGGTCTTACGCCGGAACACGATGTCGCCGACATAGGCCTTGGTCACCTGGACAACGGCGCCGGTGCCAAGCTCCTCGGCCACCTGATTGCGGCAGTCGGCCTTCTTCATCAGCTTGGCGAAGACGGTGCTCGCATCCGCGAGACCCAGCTCATAGGACGACGCGTTGACGATCTTGTACTCGTAATAGTCGGAGATCGTGCCGGCGAGGCCCGCCTTGGCGACGGCGACATTCAGCCCGGAGACCGATGCCGAAAGCTTGCTCGTCGCCAACAGGTCGATGTCGGCGATCTCGCTCCGCTCCGGCGCCGGCACGCCGAATTCGTCGAGGGTGGTGGAAACGGTGCAGATGCGGATCAGATTGACCGGCGCCGAGCTGCGGCGCGAGCTGGCGATCGGCTTGTAGAGCCCGCCGACATACACGCCCTTGGTCGGCGGCTCGATATAGGTCCCGCCCGGCAGGAAACCCGGTCCGCATCCCGCGAGGCTCACGCTTAACGCGACGGCCACGCCAACAAATGTCCTCATTGCAGCCCCCAAGTTAAAACATCTTAAGGTTGCACAACTCAATTTTGCTATTCAAGAACTTTTCGGTAGCGAGCTGCCAGGACGCGCCATCTTTTGGTTCCGCCTTTTTTCTAGGCAAACTCCCCACCTCGCGACCGATCTGGCGCCTCGATTCCACATGGTCGTTTAGATCTCCATGACATCAATATATTGATATATAATCTTTTTATTGAACTAGCCGGCCGGCACGGTTTCTGCATGCAGCTCTGTATGCAACAAACCCGTTAGGCTTGCTCATGCCCGCGACACCGCCCGAAACCCACCTCGCCGCCGCGCCCGCTCCGCTCGCCTTCGCGCCTGCCCGCACGGCGCTCATCATCATCGACATGCAGCGCGACTTTCTGGAGCCGGGCGGGTTCGGCGAGACGCTGGGCAATGACGTGTCGCGCCTGCAGGCGGCGGTGGAGCCTTGCAAGGCTGTGCTCGCCGCTGCCCGTGCCGCCGGCCTGCTCGTCATCCACACACGCGAGGGCCATCGCTCGGACATGATGGACGCGCCGCCGGCCAAGGTGGAGCGCGGCTCCCCCACGGCGCGCATCGGCTGCGCCGGGCCGATGGGCCGCATCCTCATTCGCGGCGAGCCGGGCCACGACATCATCGCCGAGCTGGCGCCCGCCCCCGGCGAGCCGGTGCTCGACAAGCCCGGCAAGGGCGCCTTCTACCAGACCGACCTCGAACTGATGCTGAAGAACCGGGGCATCGACACGCTGCTGGTGGCCGGCGTCACCACCG
>JAEYTJ010000269.1 GCA_023434095.1 Pseudomonadota bacterium
GCGGCGCGGGTGCGGCTTCGGCCCATCGTCATGACGTCGCTGGCCTTCATTCTCGGCGCGTTGCCGCTGGTCCTCGCCGAGGGCGCGGGCGCCGAACTCCGGCAGGTGCTCGGCGTCGCGGTGTTCACCGGCATGATCGGCGTCACTTTCTTCGGCCTCATCTTCACACCCGCTTTTTATGTGCTGTGCCGGCGGATCGGGTTCCGCCGGGCGAAGTCGGACGAGGTGCTGGCCACGGAATAAGGGGCGAGGCGCATCGGGGTAAGGGAGCCCGGCCATCGCGCGCGGCGGCCAGGCTTCCGATGCCTGCCCCTGCGACGCGCACGGGCTCTCGCCCGAGCCGCGCTGCACAGCCGTCCCTTTAGCCGACTGACTTTTCTATGCCACCCGGATCCGGCCCCGCGAGGCCTGTGCGTCATGCGACGTCGCCCCGCGACGGTCGCGCCCCGTTGTTCCAGGAATAATTCATTCCTCTCCCGGGCGCCTTGACTTGAGAAATTTATAATACGAAAATTGTAAAACTGAATATGGAATATTGAACTATAAGTGCGTCACTATAAAAATCCACGATCCTCATAAGCCAAGCACTTAATGTTGCCCTCGGAGCGCGTTGGAAGCCCGCGCCACGTGGGTAAGCAGCATTGCTCTATTTGGTGCCTTACGCCCCGAAAGAACGTCTTATGCGCCCCTCGCGCCGCGATTTTCTGAAGTTGGCTTCGGTCGGCGGCATGTCGCTGACCTTGGCGCCAATGGCCAGCGCTCAGCTTCCCGACTTTCTGGCCCGCGAGACCTTGCCGGGGCGAAGCGTTCCGCATCCGCTGTCCGGACGCATCGATGGCGTCGCCAAGGTGACGGGCGCGAAGCTCTACGCCGCCGATTTCCGCGCCGCCGACCTGCCCGGCTGGCCGACCGCCACGCATCACGCGCTGCTGGTCCGCGCGCCGGATGCCACGCATGTGTACGAGGGGCTCGACGTTTCCGCGCTCGGGCCGGAAGCCGCGCCGAAGGTCGTGGTGACGGCCGAGGATCTGGCCCGCATCGGCACCCGCGTGCCCGCGTTCTACGCCGGCGATCTCTTTTGCCCGGTCGGCACGACGCCGCTCTATCTCGGCCAGCCGGTCGCCCTGCTGCTGTTCGAGACGTTCCGCGCCTACGACCTTGCCCGAAGGGCCTTTCGCGAGACCGGCCTGCTGAAGTTCGGCAAGGAGACCGGGCCGCGCCCGGCCCCCAATTACGGCGCGTTCCGCTTCACCCGGGTCGCCGGCGCGACACCGGATTCGCCGGACCTCTACTCGCCGCTGCAGGAGGGCTGGATCAGCCCCGGCTTCGTCGATGCCGGCTCCGGCCGCCCGATCTGGCGGGTGCTCCCGGACGCGAAGGGCCCGGACTATGTGAAGGGCGCGAGCTATGGCGAATCCATCCGCGCCGAGCTTGCCGCACCGGCGCCGGACATCCTGGCCCTCGAACGCTCGTTCGAAACGCAATCGGTGGACCCGATGTTTCTGGAGCCCGAGACCGGGCTCGCCTGGTACGAGCCGGGCACGAAGACGCTCGACATGGTCATCGGCGTGCAGTCGCCCTTCGAGGCCCTGGGGGCCATCGCCCATCTGCTCGGCGAGGCCCAGCCCGACTACAGGCCGGCCGGCGTCAATGCGCGCTTCTGCTATGTCGGCGGCGGCTTCGGCGGGCGCGACCATACCCCCTTTCCGCTTTACGTCGCGCTCGCGGCACTGTTCTTTCCCGGCCGCCCGGTGCGCCTCGCCCATGACCGGTTCCAGCAGTTTCAGGGCGGCGTGAAGCGGCATGCCTTCAAGATGCGCTCGCAGATGGGGGTCGACCGGGCCAGCGGGCTCATCACCGCCTTTGCCGCCGACCATGTGCTCGACGGCGGCGGGCTCGCCAACTATTCGGCAAGCGTCGCGGTGGTGGGCGCGACCGGCGCGATCGGCATGTACGCGATCCCGAAGGTCGATGTGACCACATTGGCCGAGCACACGCGCGGGGTGACGGCCGGCTCGATGCGCGGCTACGGAGCGCTGCAGACCGCCACCGCGCTGGAGACGCTGGTGGACGAGGCCTGCACCGCGCTTTCCCTCGACCCGATCGAGTTCCGTCGACGCAATGCGCTGAAGGTCGGCGAGCGGACCATGACGGGCAACCCGTACTCGGTGTCGGTGCGTGCGCCGGAAATTCTCGACAGGCTGCAGGAGCAGGCGGTCTGGCGCGACCGGGCCGCGGCGAAGAAGGCGGCGCGCGACGGCGTGCTCGTCGGCACCGGGGTCGCCTGCATCGCGAAGGATTACGGCACGGGCGCGGACTGCTCGCTCGGCGCCGTGGAGATCGACGCGCAGGGACGCGTCTCCATTCGTGGCGACGCCGTCGAGATGGGCAACGGCATCGGCACGGCGCTTGCCAACCGGGTGGCGGGCCACCTCGGGGCGGTGGCGGACGAGGTGACCGTCGCGCTCGTCGAGGGCTTCGATGCGCTGGAACTGGTGACCTCCGGCGACCCTTATTCCATCACCCAGGCCGATCAGGACGCGGCCGCGCGCGATTCCCGCTGGGTGCCCGCTGTCTCTTCCGCGACCAGCGCCTCCATCGGCGCCCATGTCGGCACGCAGGCCGCCGCGGAAGCCGCCCGCGTGGTGTTCCGCTTCGGGCTCTGGCCGGCGGCGCTGGCGCTGTGGGACATCGCGCCGGACGACCCACGCGCCGGCCAATGGCCCGAAGCCTACTGGCAGAGCGAGACGCTGCTGTTCTCCGGCCTGCCGCCCCTCCCGCTCAAGGCGATTGCGGCGAAGGCCCATCAGCAGGGCGGCGTGACCGGCGCGATGGCCCACGCCTTCTCGCGATGGGCATGGGCGGAGGCCACCTTCGGGCTTCCGGAGGGCGACTGGAGCGCCGACATCGACGCACTGGCGGTGCGGCGCGGCGCCGGCGACTACCAGCGGCTCGCCCGCAAGGCCGTCTCCTTCCCGCCGGCCGACTATAACCGCATCGGGACGGCCTTCGCCTCCATGTGCGGAACCTCGGTGCGGGTCGAGATCGAGCGGGCGACGGGCAATCTGCGCATCGCCAAGGCCTACAGCGTGCTCGAATGCGGGCATGCGCTGGTGCCGGACGTCGTGATCGGCCAGTCGCAGGGAGGCTTTGCGATGGGGGTCGGCTACGCGCTGCTGGAGACCTTGCCCCCCTTCGAGGACGGGCCGGGCAACGGCACCTGGAACCTCGGCCAGTATGTGGTCGCGCGCGGCTCCGACCTGCCGCTGCACGACCTCGAGATCGAGGTGCTGCCGCCGCTCGCCCCGAACGAGCCGCCCAAGGGCATGGCCGAGGTGGTGATGATCCCGGTCGTTCCGGCGCTGCTGAACGCCATCTTCGACGCGACCGGCCACCGCTTCTACTCGCTGCCGGTGACCCCGGAGATGATCAAGGGGGTCCTCGCATGACGACGCTCTCGCTGACGATAAATGGCCGCGCCGTCGGTCCGGTCGAGATACCCGACGACCTGACGATGAACGATTTCCTGCGCGAGGTGCTGGGGATGACCGGCACCAAGTTCGGCTGCGGGGCTGCACAGTGCCTGAGCTGCGCGGTGATCGTCGATCTCGACGACGGCACCAGTGCCACCCGGCCGACCTGCATCGCCGCGGCGGCCGATTTCAACGCGCAGAAGATCCGTACCGTCGAAGGCCACGCCGCGAGCGGGACGCTGACCCCGCTGCAGCGCGCCTTCGTGGAGCATTTCGCCTTCCAGTGCGGCTACTGCACGCCCGGCTTCCTCAACGAGAGCCAGGTGCTGCTGGAGCGTCTGGAGAGGCAGAAGATCGCGCGCGCGGAACTGGAGCGCACCATCGTGGAAGCGCTGGACGGCCATCTGTGCCGCTGCTCCGGCTATGTGAAGTACCACCAGGCGGTGCGCGACGTCATCCTCGCCGACCCCTCCCGCTATCTCACGGCCTGAAGGCGTGCCATGACCCTGAGCCGGCGCCATCGCTTATTGCTGGGAACGGTGGCCGCCATCAGCGTCCTCGCCGCGGGCATCGCCAGCCGCGTGGGGACGGCGGCGCCCGCCGACACGCTCGCCGCGCCCGCCAGCTTCGCCGGCATCGCCGATCCCAAGGCCCGGTCGGCGGCGTATTTCACCGAGCTCGGCAAGGTGCTGACCAGTCCGCGCTGCACCAATTGCCACCCGGCGACCGACCGCCCGCGGCAGGGCGACGCCATGCGCCCGCACCAGCCGCCGGTCTTCCGGGGAGAGGATGGCATGGGGCTGGCCCATATGCGCTGCTCCAGTTGCCACGGCGCCGCGAATTTCGATGCCGCCGGCATGCCCGGCCATCCGAGCTGGCATCTCGCTCCGGCGGAAATGGCGTGGGAAGGCAAGACGGTCGCGCAGATCTGCGAACAGATCAAGGACCCCGCTCGCAACGGCAACCGGTCGCTGCAGGACCTCATCGCGCATATCGGCGACGACACGCTGGTCGGCTGGGCCTGGCACCCCGGGCCCGGCCGCACGCCCGCGCCGGGCACCCAGCAGGACGCCAAGGCGCTGGTGACGGCGTGGGTGGAGAGTGGAGCCGCCTGTCCCTGACGGGCGCGTGCGGATTTCGTGGCCGAAGAACCCTGTTCACAGGGCGCATGGGGACGTCCAATGACGCAAGAGACAGAGCTGACGCCGGCCGTCGCCGAAGACCGCAGCCCGGCGGAGGCGCCTGCGGGATCGCCGTCGCGCCGGGGGTTCATCGCCGGTGGCATAGCCGGCATCCTGGCCCCGAATATCGGCCCGCTGGTGCCACAGGCCGAGGCGGCCGCCATTCACCATGAAAGCGCGCCGCCCGCCGCCGGCGGCCCGGCACGTCCGGCGGCGGAGCGGGGCATATCGAACGGCGGCCCGCGCCGGGTGCCCTTCGTCGACGGCGCGCCGTTGCGCGAGCCGGAGGTACGCCGTTCGGAGAAGGGCGAGCTCAACACCACCCTGCGGGCGTCCTATTCCTGGCAGGACGTGGGTGGCTACCATCTCTATCTGCGCGGCTACGAGGGCGGCATTCCCGGCCCGACCCTGCGGCTCCAGCCCGGCGATGTGCTGCGCATCAAGCTCATCAACGACCTCCCGCCCAACCGGGAGGAGATGCCGCTGCGGATGAACCAGCCGCATATGCTCAACCTGACGAATTTCCACTTCCACGGCGTCCATTCCAGCCCGAGCGGCATCTCCGACAACGTGCTGCGCACCATGGAGCCGGGGCTCAGCTACGACGTCGAGATCAAGATTCCCGAGGATCATCCCCGCGGCACCTATTGGTACCATCCCCACCATCACGGCTCGGCGGACGTCCAGCTGTCCAGCGGCATGGTCGGCGCCATCGTCATCGAGGACGGTCCCGAGCAGGTGGCCGAGGTGAAGGCGGCGAAGGACGTCACCATGGTGCTGGGCGAGGTGGTGTTCGACGGCTTCGGCATGGTCGAGGGATTCGACCCGCTCTTCTCCGAGACGTCGACGCGCTTCCTCTCGCTGAACGGCCAGCGCAACCCCACCATCACCATGCGCCCCGGCGAGGTGCAGCGCTGGCGGCTGGTCCATGCCGGTTATCAGGACGACCTGTTTCTGGTGCTGGAGGACCACCAGCTCAACGCCATCGCCCGCGACGGCATCGGGCTGGTGCTGATGGGCGAGGGCCAGGTCTGCACCGATCAGCCCGAGCGCAAGGACGCGGTGCTGATCGCGCCGGGACAGCGCATCGACGTGCTGGTGAAGGCCGGCGCCGCAGGCACCTACGATCTCAAGGCGCTGCCCTATAATCAGGGCTATCCCTCCCCGTTCGGGCCGATCGCCCAGGTGAAGGTGGAAGGAGAGCCGCTGCCGATGGCCCTGCCCGGCCCGCTCGCCCGTCCGCCGCTGGCGTCGATCCGCGACGAGGAGATCACCAACCGCCGCGAACTGACCTTCTCCGCCGTGCTGCCCGAAAACGACGCGGCGGCGACATGGCGCGAGTTCAAATTCCTGGTCGACGGCAAGAGCTTCGACATCACCCGCGTCGATCACCGCATCAAGCTCGGTGCAGTGGAGGAATGGACGCTCACCAATCTTCACTTCCACGACCACATCTTCCACATCCACGTGAACCCGTTCGAACTGGTGAAGGTGAATGGGGACGATGTCCCGTCGGTCTGGCTCGACACGGTCGTCCTGCCCCGCAACGGCAGCCTGACGATCCGGTCGCGGTTTATCGACTTCGTCGGCCAGTATGTCCTGCATTGCCACATGATGAACCACGAGGAGCTGGGGATGATGCAGCTGATCGAGGTGGAGGCGTAGAAGGCGCGGTGAAGAACACCCCGGGCCCCGCCGATCGGCGGGGCGCGCCGCGCGACCGGCATCGCATCGCATGAATGCCGGCCCTGCGGTGCCGCACGGCGGCCGTCTCCGGCGCGTGCTCAGCGGGTTTCCGCCGCCGGCTTTATCACCACCGTCGCCGACATGCCGGAGGAGAGGCGGACGCCGGGCGGCAGCGCCTCCAGCTTGACCCGGACCGGAAGGCGCTGGGCGAGACGGATCCAGCTGAACTGCGGGTCGACACGCGCCAGCAGGCCCGTCGCATCGTCGGGATTGGCGATGGCGCGGGCCATCCCCTCCACCACGCCGTCCAGCACCACGCGGCCTGCCATCAGCTCCACCTTGGCGGGGGCGCCCTCCCTTATCTGCGGCACCTTCGTTTCCATGAAGTAGCCATAGACATAGAACGAGCTCGAATCGACGATGGCCAGCACCCCCTCTCCCGCCGTGGCGTAGTCGCCGGCGACGGCGGTGAGGTTGGTCACATAGCCGCTCACCGCAGCATGGACGCGGCTGCGGCGCATGTTGATTTCGGCGATGGTGAGCTCGGCCTGCGCCACGCGCAGCGCCGCCTCGGCCTCGGCGGCCCGCGTCTGCATGCTCTCGCCCGCCTCGATGGAGAATCCGGGGCTGTCCTCGCGCTGCAGGGTCTGGAAGCGGCGGGCGTTTTCCTGCGCCAGCGTCATCGCGGCCGTCTTCATGGTAACGTCGGCCCGGGCAAGGTTCAGCGCCGCCTCGAACCGCTCCGGGTCGATCTCGAACAGCAGGTCGCCCTTCTCGACGGTCTGGTTGTCGCGCACGTGGATGGTGCTGATCAGGCCCGAGACGTCGGGCGCGACCCGCAGCACATCCGCCAGCACCCGCGCATCGCGCGTCCAGGGCGACAGCAGGTAGTAGTTCCAGAACTGCCACCCGCAGAAGGCGGCGACACCGACGACGGCGAGCGTCACCGCGACCCGGACTGCCTTGTGCCCACTCATCCCGGTCCTCCTGTCACCAGCGGCAGCCCGACACTGAGAGAGGTCAGGACGATCACATAAAGCGCGGCATCGAACAGCGGCCGATGCCAGACGAAGTCGTAAAGCCCGCACCATTGGGCGAGCCGGCTCAGGGCGAGGAAGGGCACGAAGGCGGCCAGCGCCCACATCAGCACCGGCGGCAGGTAGAAGCCGAAGAAATCGAGCGTGTGAAAGAGCGGATTCCAGCTCATCGGCGCCGCGCCTCGCGAATGGCGAGATCGCGAAGTGCGTGATCGCGCGTCACCCGGTCCTCAAGAAAGCGCAGGCTCGCCGCCGCCTCCACCACGAGGGCCGCCGCCGGCGTTCCCGGCCGCGGTTCCGCCGCCGCCAGCGCGGAGCGCATCCCGGCAAAGGCGACGTCATCGGAAGACGACAGGGCGGCGGGAGACGAAAGGGATGTGGCGAGCACCCCGAGCCCGTCGCCGATCGCCCCTCGCAGGGGCGCGGGAAGGGCCGGGCTGCGGGCGGCGTCGCTCAACCGACCCAGCTCCCGCGCACTGGAGGCGCAGGCGAGCAGGCCGCGCACCAGAGTGTCATGCGCGGGCTTCGCCGGGGACAGCTGCGGAAGAAGCGCGCCGAGAGAATCGAGAATCTCGCGCGCCGCCTGCGGGGCCCGGCGCTCGCCGCGCGCCACGGCGGGAAGCAGAACGTCGAGCGTATGCCGCACCACGCGGCCGCGTGCCGCTTCCGCCGTCGCCGGCACGAGGCGCGCCACCATCAGGCACACGAACATCCCGAAGACGAGGCCGAAGCAGAAATTGGCGAAGGTCATGGGGTCGGGGGTGAACACGTTCCCGGTCGCCGCCGCCGCGACGTAGAAGATGGTGAAGGTGCCCGCCGCGCGCGCATAGCGCGGGGTTCCGATCAACAGCCCGGCCGGCACGAGCACGATCAGAAGGAACAGCGCCAGCGCCTGGAATCCTTCGAGCCAGGGATAGACGAACACCATGGTGGCGTAGGCACAGAAGCAGGCCGCCACCACCGCCCGCAGATAGGGCCAACCGAGCCTGGAGGGGTCGTCCGTGTTCACGCACTGGTAGTTCATCAGCGCGAGCCCGGTGATGCCGGCAATGCCCTGATCCCATTCCGTCGCGTACCAGATCGCGCAGAAGACCATCAGCGCCAGCGCGGCACGTCCGCCCTGCAGCAGCGCGGAAGCGTGGGCGGCGTCCCGCACCTCCCTCCGCGGTGCGGTGCGGGCCGGGCGCCGCTGGAAGACGGCACGCTCGGCGACGAGCAGCAGCGAGAGCC
>JAEYTJ010000193.1 GCA_023434095.1 Pseudomonadota bacterium
CCATCGAACCGCGCGACGGGCGGCTCTGCGTGTTCATGCCGCCGACCGAGCGGCTGGAAGATTACCTCGAACTGCTCGCCGCCATCGAGGTGACGGCGGACGAACTGAAGCTGCCGGTGCATATCGAGGGCTACACGCCGCCGGTCGATCCGCGCCTCAACGTCATCCGCGTGGCGCCCGATCCCGGCGTCATCGAGGTCAACGTCCATCCCGCCGCCAACTGGCAGACCTGCGTCGAGATCACCCGCGATCTCTACGAGGAAGCCCGGCTTTCGCGCCTCGGCACCGAGAAGTTCATGGTCGACGGGCGCCACACCGGCACGGGCGGCGGAAACCATGTGGTGGTGGGCGGCGCCATGCCGGCCGACAGTCCGTTCCTGCGCCGGCCGGACCTGCTGAAGAGCCTCGTCACCTATTGGCAGCGCCATCCCGCGCTGTCCTATCTGTTCTCCAGCCTGTTCATCGGCCCCACCAGCCAGGCGCCGCGCGTCGACGAGGCGCGCCATGACAGCCTCTACGAGCTGGAAATCGCGATGGCGCAGGTGCCCGCGCCGGGCCGGGGCATGGCGCCGCCGCCCTGGCTGGTCGACCGGCTGTTCCGCAATTTGCTCACCGACGTCACCGGCAACACCCACCGCTCCGAGATCTGCATCGACAAGCTGTTCTCGCCGGACGGGCCGACAGGCCGCCTGGGCCTCGTCGAGTTCCGCTCCTTCGAGATGCCGCCGGACTGGCGGATGTCGCTCGCCCAGCAATTGCTGCTGCGCGCGCTCATCGCTTGGTTCTGGCGGGCGCCGCAGGAAGGCCCGCTGGTCCGCTGGGGCACGGCGCTGGCCGACCGTTTCATGCTGCCGCATTTCGTCTGGGCCGATTTCCAGGACGTGCTGGGCGATCTCGACCGGGCCGGCTACCGGGTCGACCCGATGTGGTTCGAGGCGCAGCGCGAGTTCCGCTTCCCCTATTTCGGGCAGGTGGAGCATGGGGGCGTGACGCTGGAACTGCGCCAGGCGCTGGAGCCCTGGAATGTGATGGGCGAGGAGGGCGCGGTCGGCGGCACGGTGCGCTTCGTCGATTCCTCGGTGGAGCGGCTGCAGGTGCGGGTGGAAGGGCTCAACCCCGCCCGCCATGTCGTCGCCTGCAATGGCCGGCGCCTGCCGCTGATGCCGACGGGGCGCTTCGGCGAACATGTCGCCGGGGTGCGTTTCAAGGCGTGGCAGCCCGCTTCCGGCCTGCACCCGACCATCCCGGTGCAGGCGCCGCTGACCTTCGACATCGTCGATCTGTGGTCGAACCGCTCGCTGGGCGGCTGCGTCTACCATGTCGCCCATCCCGGCGGGCGCAACTACGACACCTTTCCGGTCAATTCCTACGAGGCGCAGGCCCGACGGCTGGCGCGCTTCCAGGATCACGGCCACACGCCGGGCTACCTCTTCGTCCCGCCCGAGGAGCCTTCCAGCGAGTTTCCCGCGACGCTGGACCTGCGCCGCCCGGCGCGGGTCTGACGGAATGACCCGCCGGCCCGGCGCACAACGGTGCGCGCACCGCCCCGCCCGCCGGAAGGGGAGTGTGGCGCGCCGGCACTGGGCGACAGGGGCGTGGGGATGGTATGCCCATCCTTTGCGGGGCTGAGAGGGAGCCATGCCCAGTCGCAGCGAGCCAAAGGCACGCACGCGCCGCTTCGAGGAAGCGGCGGTCGAAGCCCTGCTGGCGCAGTACAAGCCGCTTCCCGGCGTCCACGACGAACTCGTGGACGGCGAGGGGCGCCCGCGCGCGCACTGGACCTCGCTGCTGGCGGCGCTGGCCGAGATGGGAGTCGACGAGGTCAACCGGCGCTTTCGCGCCGCCGACCGCCATCTCTACCGCTCCGGCGTGTTCTACCGCGTTTATGACGACCCCAATGGCGGCGAGCGACCCTGGCCGATCTCGCACCTGCCGCTCGTCATCGATGCCGCCGAGTGGCGCGCGCTGGAGTGCGGGCTGATCCAGCGCGCGCAGATGATGGAAGGGTTGCTCTCCGATCTCTATGGCGAGGGCCGGCTGGTGGCGTCGGGCGGGCTGCCGGCGGCCGTGGTGGCCGGCAATCCCGATTTCCTGCGCCCCATGGTCGGGGTGGACCCGCATGGCGGCAGCTTCCTCAAGATCTATGCCGCCGATCTCGGCCGGGGGCCGGACGGGCGCTGGTGGGTGCTCTCCGACCGCACCCAGTCGCCCTCCGGCGCGGGCTACGCGCTGGAGAACCGGATCGCCATCGCCCGCGCGCTGCCGGACCTCGCCCGCTCGCTGAACGTCATGCGGCTGGCCGGCTACTTCCAGGGCCTGCGGGCCGGGCTGACCCGGCTCGACCGTTCCGGCGAGGGGCGGGTGGGGCTGCTCACCCCCGGCCCGCTGAACGAGACCTATTTCGAGCACGCCTATCTCGCGCGCTATCTCGGCTTCGTGCTGCTGGAAGGCGACGATCTCACGGTGCGCGACAATGTCGTCTATGTCCGCACCGTGGCCGGGCTGAAGCGGGTGGACGTGCTGCTGCGCCGGCTCGACGCCGACTATGCCGACCCGCTGGAGCTCAACCCCTCCTCGCGGCTCGGCGTGCCGGGGCTGATGCAGGCGATCCGTGCCGGCGGGGTGGCGGTGGCGAACGCACTCGGCGCCGGCGTGCTGGAGGCGCCGGCGATGATGGGCTTCCTGCCGGGGCTGGGGCGGCAGGTGCTGGGCGAGGCGCCGATCTTGCCCAACATCGCGACCTGGTGGTGCGGCCAGAAGGCGGAGCGCGAGCGCGTGCTCGACAGCCTCGACGATCTCGTGATTTCTCCCGCGTTTCGGCGACCGGTGCCGGGCGCGCTGGAAAGCGGGCCGGTGATTGGCGCCGATCTCGATCCCGCCCGCCGCGCGGCGGTGGAGCGGGCCATCCGCACCCGCGGCGTCGACATTGTCGGGCAGGAGGCGGTGCGTCTGTCGACCATGCCGGTGTGGAGCCATGGAAAGCTGGAGCCGCGCCCCTTCATCCTGCGCATCTTCGTCGCCGCCACCGAGGCGGGCTGGACGGTGATGCCCGGCGGCTTCTGCCGCGTTTCCGATACGCTCGACGCCCGCGCCGTGTCGATGCAGGGCGGCGGCCGCTCGGCGGATGTGTGGGTGCTGGACGCCGCGCCGGTGGAGCAGACGACGCTGCTGCCGGCGCCCGACGCGGTGGAGGTGAAGCGCCAGACCGGGCCGCTGCCAAGCCGGGCGGCGGACAATTTCTTCTGGCTCGGGCGCTATGTCGAGCGCGCCGAATGCACGCTGCGCCTGCTGCGCACGCTGGCCGGTCGCCTCTCCTCGACCGCCGATGGCGGCGGCGGCTCGGTGCCGGCCTTGCTCGACCTGCTGCGCTCCTGGGGCGCGGTGCCGGACGAGCTGACGCGTGCGCGCCCGATCCGTCACGTGCTGGCGGCGCTGGCGGGACGCGAGCGGCCGGGGGCGCTGCCCAACCTCATCGACAATGCCCGCCACACCGCCTCGGTGATCCGCGACCGACTCTCCCCCGATGCCTGGCGCACCTTGGCCGATCTCGGGCTGACGATGGACGAGCCGGTGGCGCCGGGCAGCGCCGAGCCGGACGCCTATGAGCGCGCCGACCGCGCGCTGCGCGCGCTCGCCGCCTTCTCCGGCCTTGCCTCGGAAAACATGAACCGGCTCGCCGGCTGGCGCTTCCTCGATCTCGGGCGCCGCATCGAACGGGGCATCGCGGTGTGCCGCTTCGCCCGCGCGCTGGTGGGCGAGACGCCGAGCGCCAGCACGCTCGACGTGCTGCTGGAGCTGTGCGACAGCCAGATCACCTATCGCTCCCGCTATGTGATGGTGGAGAGCCGGGCCCCGGTGCTCGACTTGGTGCTGCTCGACCCGGTCAATCCGCGCTCGCTCGCCTTCCAGATCGCCGCTATCAGCGACCATCTCGACGTGCTGCCCGGCCATGCCGGCGATGCGCTGCCCCCGCCGGAGGAGCGCCTCGTCGCCCGCCTCTCCGCCAGCATGAAGGCGTTCGACGCGGTGGAATTCGACGATGCGCGCCTCGCCAAGGTCGAATCCCAGCTGATGGAGCTCTCCAACGACGTGGCGGAGCGCTATTTCATCCATCGCCAGCCGGTGGAGACGCCGTGGGACCTCCAGGCATGAAATACGACATCCACCAGTCGACGGCCTATTCCTATGCGTCCTCCGTGCCGGTGGCGCGCCACGTCGTGCGGATGGTGCCGGTGGAGCGGCCGAACCAGCGCGTGGTCGCCAGCCACTTCGCCGTCGAGCCCGAGCCGGTGGAGTGGACCGAGACCCGCGACTTCTTCGGCAACAAGGTGGTGCATATCCGCATCGAGACCCCGCACCGCAGCTTCGTCGTGAAGACGAGGGCGCGGGTGGAAGTGGACGCGCCGCCCGAGGTGGCGCCCGAATCCGGCCCCTCCTGGGAGGAGACGCGCGAGGCGGCCAATGGAAGCCTCGATCTCGCGGCCCCGTCCCCGGCGCATTTCCTGTTTGCGAGCCCCGCCGTGCCGCTGAGCCCGGCAATCACCGCGTGGACGGCGACGAGCTTTCCGCCGGGCCGGCCGATGCTCGCCGGCTGCATTGAGGTGATGAACCGGATCCACGCCGAATTCAGCTACGACCCGCGCGCCACCGATGTCTCGACGCCGCCGCCCGAGGCCTTCGAGATGCGCGCCGGGGTGTGCCAGGACTTCGCTCACATCATGATCGCCGGCCTGCGCGGCCTCGGCCTGCCGGCGGCCTATGTCTCCGGCTTTCTGCGCACCGAGCCGCCGCCGGGCAAGGAGCGGCTGCAGGGCGCCGACGCCACCCATGCCTGGGTGGCGGTGTGGTGCGGGAAGGCGATCGGCTGGCAGGGGCTGGACCCGACCAACGCGCTCACCGTCGCCACCGACCATGTGGTGCTGGCGGTCGGGCGCGACTACACCGATGTCGCCCCCATCGGCGGCGTGGTGTTCGGCTCGGGCCGGCAGAAGCTGAAGGTCGAGGTGGACGTCATCCCGATGCCGGACGAGCCCGTTCGCAAGAGCCCGGCTCCGTTCTCCGCCTGAGTGCCTGAGTGGTTGTCGAGCCCCTGCCGATCGGGTAACTCCGCCGGGTCGACAAGGACTCTCGGGCCGGAGGCCGCGGGGTCGTTGGCGCTTCTGGACGAACCCGTCTGACGGTGCTGTCCGTCGCCCTGCTCGCAAAGGTCCCTGCCATGACGAATCCGACCCAGGCCGCTTCCGCCGCGCTCCCGCTCTTCTACCGGACGCCGGCGCTGCTTCGCTTCCAGAACCATGCAGGGCTGGGCGTCCGGCGCGCGGCGGATTTCCGCTTCGCGTCCGGCGCGACGGCGATCCCGCTGGTGGCGGGCGAGTTTGCGCTCGCCGGGCACGACTATCCCATCGTGTTCAGCAGCGACGAGGGGGCGACGCCCCTGGCGATAACGGGCGTCGCCGCCGGAACGAACCTGTTCGTCGAGGCCGACGGGCGCTGGCGCGCGGGCAGCTACATTCCCGCCTATGCCCGTCGCTACCCCTTCATCGGCATCACGGCGGAGGAGGGCGGCGCCACCATGCTCGGCATCGATCTCGCCAGTAATCGTCTCGCCGCCGAGGGCGGGGCGGAGGCCGACCGGCTGTTCGACGGGAAGGGCGCCCCCACCAAGGCGGGGCAGGCGGCCATGGCGATGTGCGAGGCCTATGCCGTCGACCATGCCCGCACCCTCGCCTTCACCAAGGCGCTGAAGGCCCATGGCCTGCTCGTCGCGCGCACGGCCCAGCTCAACCAGGCCGGTGCGGGACGCGCGCTGGTGCAGGGGTTCCAACTGGTCGACGAAGCCGCTTTCCGGGCCCTGTCCGGCCCGGTGGTGGTGGAGTTCCACGCCAAGGGCTGGCTCGACCTCGTCGTCCTGCATCTCGCCTCGCAGCTGCGCTGGCGCGATCTGGCGGAGGCCTCCTCGAAGGGCCGTGCCGTCACGGCGAGCTGACGCGGCCCGCCCCCGGCGAGGCGATGGCAGGCGGAATCGTCTT
Source organism: Pseudomonadota bacterium (assembly GCA_023434095.1). Classification (GTDB taxonomy): domain Bacteria; phylum Pseudomonadota; class Alphaproteobacteria; order Rhizobiales; family Xanthobacteraceae; genus Ancylobacter. The sequence continues at coordinate 6,030 of JAEYTJ010000193.1, forward strand.
GGCGATTCAAACGCCGGCCAAAGCGCTTTAGAGATAGGCGGCCCTTCCCCGAATCGCGCGCCAGCGAGAGCGCTGATCATGACCGAGACCGCCCGCACCGAGCCCACCCGCGACGAGGACGGCTTTCTCGCCAGTCTCGCCGTCTATCTGCGGCCGCGCGTGCTCATCGTCGTGCTGCTGGGCTTTTCCTCCGGGCTGCCGCTGGCGCTTTCCGGCGCCACGCTGACCATCTGGATGGCCGAGGCGCAGGTGAACCTGACCACGATCGGCCTCTTCGCGCTGGTCGGAGTGCCCTATAATTTCAAGTTCATCTGGGCGCCGCTGGTGGATGCGCTGGACGTGCCGCTGCTGGGGCGTTGGCTCGGGCGGCGGCGCGGCTGGCTGGTGTTCACCCAGCTTCTGCTGATCCTCGCCGTCGCCTGGCTGGGATTCCAGGATCCAGTGAACGCGCCCTGGCACGTCGCGCTCGGCGCGCTGCTGGTCGCCACCGCCTCGGCGACGCAGGACATCGTGGTCGATGCGTTCCGCGTCGAGAGCCTGGAGGTGCGCGAGCAGGCGGCCGGCATGGCCGGCTATGTCGCGGCCTACCGCGTCGGCATGCTGGCCTCGGGCGCGGGCGTGGTGCTGCTGGTGGCGTGGTTCGAGGTGCTGGGCGTGCCGCGCGCCGATGTGTGGGCGTGGGGCTACCTCGCGGCCGCCGCCATGGTCGGCGTCGGCCTGCTCGCGGCGCTGCTGGCCAAGGAGCCGGCCGGGGCGCCGGCGATCCGGCACGACGAGAACGTGTTCCGCCGTATCGGCACCACGGCGGTGGGTGCCTTCGCGGAGTTCCTCACCCGCAACAGCGCCATTGCCATCCTGCTGTTCGTGGTGCTGTTCAAGTTCTGCGATGCCTTCGCCGGGGCGCTGACCGGGGCCTTCGTCATCAATATCGGCTTCGACAAGGCGACCTATGCCGGGGTGGTGAAGGGCGTGGGCTTCGCGGCGGCGCTGGTCGGGGGCTTTGCCGGCGGGGTGATTGCCCGCGCCTTGCCGCTGGCGACAGCGCTGTGGGTGGCGGGAGTGCTGCAGATGCTCTCCAACCTCGCCTTTTCCTGGCAGGCCTGGATGGGCGTGAACGTGCCGGCGCTGACCGCGACCATCGTGGTCGAGAATTTTACTGGCGCCATCGGCACGGTGATCTTCGTCGCCTATATCTCGGCACTGTGCGGCAACCGCGCCCATACCGCCACCCAATATGCGCTGCTCACCGCGCTGGCGGCGGTGGGACGGACCTTCCTCGCCTCCTCGGCCGGCTTCGTCGCCGAGGCGACGGGGTGGATGGTGTTCTTCGCCATTACCGCGCTGGCCGCCCTGCCGGGGCTGGCGCTGCTGGCCTATCTGCAGGCACGCGGCCATTTCCGCGAAATGGCGGCGGCCAAGACCTGAAGCGCGAGGCGGGTTTCAGGAACTCGTCCGCGCCCGGATCGCCGCCGAGAGCGTGCCCTCGTCGAGGTAATCGAGCTCGCCGCCCACCGGAACGCCATGGGCGAGGCGCGTGACCTTCACCGGCGTCTCGCGCAGAAGCTCGGTGATGTAATGGGCGGTGGTCTGCCCGTCGACCGTCGCGCCCAGCGCCAGCAGCACCTCGCTCACGGCGCCGCCCTGTACCCGTGCGACCAGCGAGGCGAGGTTCAGCTCGTCCGGCCCGATGCCGTCGAGCGGGGAGAGCGTGCCGCCGAGCACATGGTAACGCGCATTCACCGCCGCCGCGCGCTCCAGCGCCCAGAGGTCGGCGACGTCGGCGACAACCACCAGCAGCGACGGGTCGCGCGTGTCGTCGCAGCAGATCGAGCACGGATCGCGCACATCGATATTGCCGCAGACCCGGCAGGTGCAGATCTTGCCCAGCACATCGCCAAAGGCGCTGGCGAGCGGGCTCATCAGCTGCTCGCGCTTCTTGATCAGGTGCAGCGCGGCCCGGCGGGCGGAGCGCGGCCCGAGGCCGGGCACGCGGGCGAGCAGCTGGATCAGGCGTTCGATCTCGGGGCCGGCGACGGCGCGGGGCATGGCATCCTCGGAACCGGCCGCCTTCCGGCCGGAGGTCACGGTCTAGCGCAGGCGGCAGCGGGCCGCAAAGGGGCGCGCGAGACCTCGTGCCCGACGCCGTGCGGGAATGTCCGGTTTTGCTCGACACCCGGCAAGGGGGTTGCTAACCCCGAACCGAGCGACGCCAGCCGACCGGGGAACAAGATGACGACGACGAAAGCCGCCGCCCGCGCCCTTTCATGCCTTGCCGTGCCCTGCGTCCCCGTCCTGCTGCTGGCGACGGCCGGCCCGGCCCAGGCGGCCGGGGGCATGGGCATCGACGGTGCGGCGCTGCCGCTCGTCTGGGGCCTGCCCTTCGTCGGCATGCTGCTGTCCATTGCGATCATCCCGCTGCTGGCGGGCGCGTTCTGGCACCACCATTACGGCAAGGTGGCGCTGTTCTGGGCGCTGGCCTTCCTGGTGCCCTTCGTCGCCACCCATGGCGGCGGGCTCGCCACCTATGAGGTGGCGCATGCGGCGCTGCTCGAATACATCCCCTTCATCATCCTGCTGTTCGCGCTGTTCACCATTTCCGGCGGCATCCTGCTCACCGGAAATCTCCACGGCAGCCCGGGCGTGAACACGGCGCTGCTCGCCATCGGCACGGTGCTGGCGAGCGTGATCGGCACCACCGGCGCCTCCATGGTGCTGATACGCCCGCTGCTGCGCGCCAATGACGCGCGGCGCTTCAACGTGCACACCGTGGTGTTCTTCATCTTCCTGGTGTCGAACATCGGCGGTTCGCTCACCCCGCTCGGCGACCCGCCGCTGTTCCTCGGCTTCCTCAAAGGCGTCGACTTCTTCTGGACCACCCAGCACCTGTTCCATGACACGGCGCTGGTGGCGGCGCTGCTGCTCGGGGCCTTCTATCTGCTCGACCGCTATTTCTACGCGCGGGAGGAGAGCCTTCCGCCCAAGCCCGACCCGACGCCCGATACGGAGCGCCTCGGCCTGCGCGGCCTGCGCAACCTGCCGCTGCTCGGCGGCGTCATCGGCGCCATCCTGATGAGCGCGCTGTGGAAGCCGGGCATCGAATTCGACATTCTTGGCACCCATGTGCCGCTGCCCTCCATCGCCCGCGATCTGAGCCTGCTGGCGCTGGCGGGCGTGTCGATCTGGATCACCCCGGCCTTCATCCGCGAGCGCAACGGCTTCGACTGGGAGCCGATCCGCGAGGTGGCGAAACTGTTCGCCGCCATCTTCCTCACCATCATCCCGGTCATCGCCATTCTGCGGGCGGGGGCGGACGGGGCGCTGGCGCCGCTCGTCGCGCTGGTGACCGACGAGGCGGGCGGTCCGGTGAACGCCGGCTATTTCTGGATGACCGGCCTGCTCTCCGGCTTCCTCGACAATGCGCCGACCTATCTCGTCTTCTTCAACCTCGCCGGCGGCGACGCGCAGGAGCTGATGACACGCTACGCGGTGACGCTGGAGGCGATCTCGGCCGGTGCCGTCTTCATGGGGGCGCTGACCTATATCGGCAACGCGCCCAATTTCATGGTGCTGGCCATCGCCAAGAGCCGCGGCGTCGCGATGCCGAGCTTCTTCGGCTACATGGCGTGGTCCGGGCTGTTCCTGCTGCCGTGCTTCGCGCTGCTGACCTGGCTGTATTTCCTCTGAGCCGGCGCCGCGTCGCCGCGGCCCGCCGGAGCGGGCCCGTCCGGCCTTACTCCGCCGCCACCGCCAGGCCCGGCACGACGGAGGCGGTATCGCCTGACGCCGCATCGACATGGGCCCTCCGTGCGGCGAACCGGTCCGCCAGCCGGCGCGCCGCTGCCGCATAGGCGCTCCGGTTCGCCCAGGCCTCGGCCGGGTCGAGAAGAGCGGGCGCGACGCCCTCGAGCGCCACCGGCACCTCAATGTCCATCTGCGCATCGGTGCGCCACGCGCCCGCAGTGAGTTCGCCCCCCTGCGCCGCTTCGACGAGCCGACGGCTCATCTCCAGCGGCACGCGCCGGCCGATGCCGGCCTCGCCGCCGATCCGGCCGGTGTTGACGAGCCAGCAGGCCGGTGCGTGACGGTCGAAAAGAGCGCGCAGCCGGGCGATGTGCGTTGCCGGCAGCTCGGCCGGAAGATGACCGAGCGCCTGTGCCGGGCTCAGCCGGGCGAGGGCGGGGAGCACGCCGGTGTCGTCATGGACCAGCACGAAGAGATGCGCCGG
>JAEYTJ010000266.1 GCA_023434095.1 Pseudomonadota bacterium
CCACGCTGACGACCGTGAGCGTATGGACAGCGCCATCACGAGCCGTCCACTTCATCGACTGCCCCCCTGAAAGCCCGATCAGCGCGACCCCCATGGGCGTCATCACGGACACCTTCCCCGCCAGAATATCGGCCTCGCCGGGGAGAACGAGCGTCACGGTGCGGTCGTCCCCGTCGTCCGTGGTGAACCTGAACCGCGAGCCGAGGCGCACGAACGGGGAGCCGGGCTTCTCCGTGGCGACAATGCGCGCCCGGTCCAGCTCGGTGTAAAGCTCGTCGGCAAGGTCGGAATGGCTGGACGCATAGCTGTCCGCCAGCTTCGTCAGGCGTGCGTGGTCGTCGCGGGTAATGAGGATGGCCGGCTTGCGGCTTGCGAGTGCCATTTGAAGTCTCCAATTGAGATGGACGCAGAGCGCGGCGCGCGCTTCGCGTGTCGTTGGTCGATGATGTGGAATTGCGCCGCTTGAGGCGGCTTCGCGGTCTACGGTTCGAGACCGCGCGCCCCGGTGCTAGGGCGCAGGGCGACCCAGCCGGGGGCTAGTGTCCCGCGATGGGACACACCCGAAAGTGCTGATGCTGTGCGCGCGCGATAGTCATACACTGAAATTGGGGGCTGCCCCCGCCAAAGTCAAACCGAGATGAGGCACGCATCCTCGACAAGCGCTCTCGCGGCTCGGGCTGCGTTGGCCGGCTGACCTGGGGCCGGCTGAGGCGGCAAGCTCGCCCGCTTCGGGCAGCTCATGCGGTCAAACATCACAGAGGGCGAGGTGCCGTTCCGCAAAGCCTATCTGCGCTCATTGATCGATGCGGTCGAAGTCGATCAGCACGTCGTACGCATCCACGGCTCAAGGACGGTGCTGGAGAGAGCCGTACTCGCCGACCGCGCCACCCAGCCGGGTGTTCGCGGTTTTGTACGGAAGTGGCGCGCCCTAGGGGAGTCGAACCCCTCTCTCCACCGTGAAAGGGTGGCGTCCTAACCGATAGACGAAGGGCGCGCAGGCGGGTGCCTTATAGGGTGACGCGCGGCGGCGCGCAAGATGGAGCGGGTTGCGTCATCCACAGCCGCGGCGTCGGGAAGCGAAACGCGTTTCCCCATGGGGCCGCCCCGGAAGGTGGGGCGGTTGTCCCAGCGGGTCGCCGGGCGGCGGAGGAGGCACCGGCGCCCAGTTCCGGCGTTACCTCACCATTTACCGGTGTTCGGCATCGACGCCCAAGGCTCCAGCGGCGGCAGCGCATCGCCCTTCTGCAGCAGCTCGATCGAGATGTTGTCCGGCGAACGGACGAAGGCCATGCGGCCGTCGCGGGGTGGGCGATTGATCGTCACGCCGCCATCCTGCAGCTTCTGGCAGGCGGCATAAATGTCATCGACCTCGAAGGCGAGATGGCCGAAATTGCGCCCCTCGCCATAGACCTCCGGGTCCCAATTATAGGTCAGCTCGACCTCGGCGACGCCTTCCTGGCCGGGCGCGGCGAGAAAGATGAGGGTGAACCGGCCCTGGGGCGATTCCTTGCGCCGCACCTCGGTGAGCCCCAGCTTGTTGCAGTAGAAATCGAGCGAGGCGTCGATGTCGGCGACGCGCACCATGGTGTGAAGGTACTTCATGAGTCCTCTCGAAGGCTGCCGGCGGCCACGTCACGGACCGGGTGAGCGCAACATATGATGGCGGACGGTGACATCAAGGCGGCGGCCGAGGCGCTCGCGTCCGTGCTGGCCCGGATGGAAGCCGGCGTCGCCTTCACCGGGGCGGGAATCTCCACCGAATGCGGCATTCCCGATTTCCGCTCGCCGGGCGGGCTATGGACGCGCAACCAACCCATCGACTACCAGAGCTTTCTCGCCAGCCGCGAGATGCGGGCGGAGGCGTGGCGGCGGCGCTTCGCCATGGAAGCCGCCCTCGGAGGCGCCCGGCCGGGCCGCGGCCACCGGGCCCTGGCACGGCTGCTGGGCGAGGGGCGGCTGCAGGCGATCATCACCCAGAACATTGACGGGCTTCACCAGGCCTCCGGGGTGCCGGAGGCACGTCTGGTGGAACTGCACGGCAGCAGCACCTACGCGACCTGTCTCGATTGCGGCGCCCGCTACGAGCTGAACTGGGTGCGCGCCCGCTTCGAGGCCGGGCAGGAGAGGGCGCCCGACTGCCCTCCTTGCGGCGGACCGATCAAGAGCGCGACCATCTCGTTCGGCCAGCCCATGCCGGGGGCGGCAATGGCGCGGGCGAGGGCGCTGAGCGGAGCCTGCGACGTGTTCCTCGCCCTCGGCTCCTCGCTGGTGGTGTGGCCGGCTGCGGGCTTTCCCGTGCAGGCCAAGCAGGCCGGTGCGCGGCTGGTCATCGTCAATCGCGAGCCGACGGAACTCGACGATCTGGCCGATCTCGTGATCCGGGCGGACATCGGCGACCTGTTCGAGGCCGCGCTCGGGGGGTGAGCCGTTAATCGCGCCGCGAATCAATTTCGGTGTTTTCGTGGCGGCGACGGGTGCTATGCTTCCCTCGGAATCATGGTTTTCGCCAGGACGGCGAAATGGCTTTCCTGGAGGTAGGCAGCCGATGGTGTCGGACGGGTCTCTGCCGCGCACGGGAACGGGCTCTCGCGACGAGCCGGAGCGCGAGCCCGCCGCGGGCGAGCGCCAGGATGGCAAGGTCCTCCTGATCGCCGGCGCCATCAAATGGTTCGACCTGTCCAAGGGCTACGGCTTCGTCGTTCCGGACGACGGCAGCGGCGACGTGATGCTGCATGTCACGTGCCTTAGGCGCGGCGGCTTCAACACCGCGCAGGAAGGCGCGCGGGTGGTGTGCGAGGTCGTGGCGCGCGAGCGCGGTTTCCAGGCGCTGCGCGTGCTCTCCATGGACGAGACGACCGCCGTGCATCATTCGCAGCTGCCGCAGGCGCGCACCCACGTGACGGTGCAGCCGGTCGGCGGCTTCGAGCGCGCCTGGGTGAAATGGTTCAACCGACTGCGCGGCTTCGGCTTTCTCTCGCGCGGCGAGGGCACCGAGGACATTTTCGTGCATATGGAGACGCTGCGCCGCCACGGCCTCGCCGAGCTGCGCCCCGGGCAGATGGTGCTGGTGCGCTTCGGGCCGGGGCCGAAAGGCCTTATGGCCGCCGAAGTGCGGCCCGATGGTGCCGCCACTCCGTCGTCTCACTAGGGAAGGCGCCCCGGCGTCGTTGAAGCATGACATTCGCGCGCATGAGCCAGGCTTTCGTCCTCGCAGGCCGGATGTTCCGTGTGTTGGCCCCCTTGGTGGCCCTCGCCCTGCTGCTTGCGAACGCTGTGCCGGCGGGCGCCAATCGGGAACAGCTGACGATCCTCACCAAGTCGGGGCCATTCGAGGTCAATATCGAGATGGCGGTGACGCCGGCCGAGCGTTCCAAGGGCCTGATGTACCGGACGGAACTGGCGCCCGATGCCGGCATGCTGTTCGATTTCGGTGTCGAGCAGCCGATCTATATGTGGATGAAGAACACCTATATCCCGCTCGACATGCTGTTCATCCGCTCGGACGGACGGGTCGCGAGCATCGCCACCGATACGGTGCCGCTCTCGACCGAGACCATTTCCTCCGGCGTATCTGTCAAGGCGGTGCTGGAGCTTCCCGCCGGAACGGTGCGGGCCAAGGGAATCGCGGTGGGCGACCGCGTCGAGCACCGGCTGTTCCGCGGCACCTAGCGGGGGCATCGGGCGGTTCGATGTCAGGCCGCCGATGCGCAGCCATCGGCTGCAGTTCTTTCCGCCGCGCGTGGTCGCGCACGTCTTTTTCAAAAGAGAGGCTGGTCGGGGCAGCAGGATTCGAACCTGCGACCTGAAGTACCCAAAACTTCCGCGCTACCGGGCTGCGCTATGCCCCGACTGGGACGCCCGCGAAATGGACGCCATTCCTGCCCGGGCTGGCCGGGCCGCTGTCAGATGGCACAGAAGGGTCCCGGTCGGCAAGATGGCGAAGCGCAGCTGGCCCGCGCCGCGTGGGGCGCAGGCCAGCTGGTATGTCGGAGCCTAACGGCTTGCGCCCGCCTTGCGCCTGGCCGGTTCCGGCTTGGCGGCGGCCGCGCGATCGGCGGCTTCCTTCGCCAACCGGGCCGCGCGAAGCTGGGCGGTCTTCGCCTCGCGCTTGGCGACTTCCTGCTGGATCGTTTCCATCGCCGCGCGCGAAATCGCCTCGGCCTTGGTTTCCAGCCGGGTCATAGCCGGCCGGGACGCCGGCAGTTCGGAGACAGGCACGTCGTCGACGGGCAGCGTACGGCTCATGGTGGATTCCTTTCGAAAGCGGCGGGCGCGGAGCGAAGGCCCGGCGTGCTAAGACGCAGAAGGCGCGGTGGGAGCGCTCGGCCGCGCAGGAGCCTGCCGGGTGGACGGCTTCTTCTTCGGGGCGGCGATAAGACCTTCACGCACTGCCTGCTTGCGGGCCACCTTGCGGGCGCGGCGAACGGCCTCGCCGGCCTCGCGGTTGCGGCGCTCGGAGGGCTTCTCATAGGCGCGGCGCGCCCGCATCTCGCGGAAAATGCCCTCGCGCTGCATCTTCCTCTTCAGAACCTTCAAAGCCTGGTCGACATTGTTATCGCGTACGAGAACCTGCAAATCTCTTTCCAATCCTGTGATATGACCGAATGGTAAAAATCGCCGCCACAAACGACGACGCCCTACCTATATAGGACGAGGGACAGCAAAAGTCAGGGGTGTGGTCCGATGGAGCCGCGCATGGGACACGTGTGAGTGACGGACGGATGCGCAGCGCGCGCCTGAAAATGCTGTCGTCTCGGCGATGACTTGCTTTGCACGCACCAACGAATGCTGTCGCGTCCCCGGCGATGCCGCTCCGCCCCGCGGCGGGTTCGCGGCCCGACGGTGCGGGGCCTTGGTCCCTATTGGGGGAAGCCGGCCTCCGGCCATTGCCAGAATGTATGGAGCGCCTTAATCAGGGCGGGCGAGACGCCGACCCGCCACGAGCCGGGAAGGCGCGGCAGGGCCGTCAGGGAGCGAGGGGAAATGGTCGCACGCATCTACAAGCCGACCCGGACCGCCATGCAGTCCGGCAATGCCCGGACCAAGCTCTGGGTGCTCGACTACGAGCCTGAGCAGCCCCGTCTGGTCGAGCCGCTGATGGGCTATACCAGCTCCGGCGACATGAAGAGCCAGCTCCGGCTTCGTTTCGACACCAAGGAAGAGGCCGTTGCCTATGCCGAGCGGCACGGCATCGCCTATCAGTTACAGGAGCCGCAGGAGCCGGCCCGTCGCCGCATGGCCTATTCCGACAATTTCAGCTTCCGCCGCATCGGTCAGTGGACCCACTGACCGACAGGCCGGCAGGCGGAGGCGGGCCGCGTAGCTCAGCTGGATAGAGCAGCCGCCTTCTAAGCGGCAGGTCGCTGGTTCGAGCCCAGCCGCGGTCGCCATTCTCCCCAAGAGCGCCCAGAGCGGCAACCGGCGCAGACCGGATACCTCGCCTGCGGGGCGGCTTTTCTCCCGAGTTCCCCATGCCCCGGCATCTTCGTCTCTACCTTGCCGGCCCGGAAGTGTTCCGGCCGGATGCGGCGCAGGAAGGCGCCCGGTTGCAGGCGCTCTGCGCCGCGGCAGGCGCCGAGGGGCTGTTTCCGCTTCATGCCGAAGGCGTCGACATCCGCCGGGCCTGCCTGGAGATGGTCGACGCAGCGGACGCGATGGTGGCGAACATCACCCCGTTTCGCGGCGTCCATATGGATCCCGGCACGGCATTCGAGATCGGCTATGCCGAAGCCCGCGGCAAGCCTGTCTTCCTGTGGTCCGCCGATCCCCGCCCATTGGCCGAGCGTCATCCGCCAGCGGCGGACGGGCGGGACGGGGAGGGGCATCTCGTCGAAGACTGGGGCAAGCCGGAAAACCTGATGATCGTGCCGGACGGCCGGCTCGTCGCCGCCGGCCCCGGTGAGGCCATCGCCGAGGCGGTGGCGGCCCTCGGCTTCACCGTGCGCAATCGCGACCTGCAGCGGCGAACCCGCCGCGCGGTGGCGGTCGCGCTTGCGGTGAGTCTCGCCGCTGCCCTGCTGGCCGGCACCGTCGCCGACCGACTGATCGGGTGGTAGCGCGGATTGCCCCTCATGCATTCGCACCCCCGTCATCTAGGGCATCACCCGTTGCGCGAAGTTGTGAACGGAACCTTTTCATGAGGTCCGCCGTTGTCAGGCCGAACGGATTGGAATTCGCGTTCTGATCCAGAAGCAAACGCTTTCAGACGACGGAGACGATATCATGCGCAAGCTTCTACTTGCCTCTGCTACTCTGGGCATTCTCGCCGCCGCTGCGATCGGCACCGCGTCCGCCGACCCGACCTTCCGTGGTCAGGTTTATGAGGGCCGCAACGCCTATGTGGGCGAGCGCTATTATGGCGAGCCGGTCTATGGTCCGCCGGTCCGCACCGCCCCGCTCGGCCCGTCCTATGGCTACGAGCCTTCTTATGCGGATCCGTGGTACATGCGCGGTGATCAGGCCATCATCAATCAGGAGCGGGCGAACAAGCGCAGCGAGCGCTGATCACCCTCCGACTGCCGATGCAGCGGGCGAGCCTTGGACTCGCCCGTTTTCGTTTGTATAGGCTTCCGGCTTGACGGGTGGCACCGCGCCTTTCTTGAATGGCACGCACGCGACGCCCGCCTCCGGAGACCAGAATGACCAAACACGCCACAACTCCCCCGGAACTGCTCTCGCACGAGGAAAGGCTGGACCGGCTTGGCGCCGTGGCCGTTCATGTGGGACTGGGCCTGCAGCCGGGGCAGGAACTGGTGATGACCGCCTCGCTCGACGCGCTGCCCCTGGTCCGCCGAATCACCGAGCATGCATACAAGGCCGGCGCCAGCCTCGTCACCACGCTGTTCAGCGACGAGGAGGCGACGCTGATGCGCTTCCGCCACGCGCCCGACGACAGTTTCGACAAGGCTTCGGCCTGGCTCTACGAAGGCATGGCGAAGGCCTTCGCCTCCGGCGCCGCGCGGCTCGCCATTTCCGGCGAGAACCCGTCGCTGCTGGCCAATGAGGACCCGGAACGAGTGTCCCGCGCCAACCGCGCGCGCTCCAAGGCCTATATGCCGGCGCTCTCCCATATCGCCAATTTCGACATCAACTGGACCATCGTGTCCTATGCCTCGCCCGCCTGGGCGAAGGCGATGTTCCCCGACGACCCCGAGGACATTGCCGTCGCCAAGCTCTGGCACGCCATCTTCGCCGCCTCGCGCGTCGATGCGCCCGATCCGGTGGCGGCGTGGACGGCGCACAATGCCGAGCTGCAATTGCGCACCGCGCGGCTCAACGCGCGACGCTACGCGGCCCTGCGCTTCCGCGGTCCCGGCACCGACCTCACGGTTGGCCTCGCCGACGAGCATGAATGGGCGGGCGGCGCCTCGCAGGCCAAGAACGGCATCGTCTGCAACGCGAACATCCCGACCGAAGAGGTCTTCACCACCCCGCACAAGGACCGGGTGGACGGCTACGTCGCCAGCACCAAGCCACTCTCCTATCAGGGCACGCTGATCCAGGACATCGCCGTGCGCTTCGAGGGTGGGCGGATCGTCGAGGCCAGCGCCCGCACCGGCGCCGACGTGCTGAATAAGGTACTCGACACCGACGAGGGCGCCCGCCGGCTGGGGGAGGTGGCCCTGGTGCCGCATTCCTCGCCGATCTCCCGAAGCGGCCTTCTCTTCTACAACACCCTCTATGACGAAAACGCCGCCAGCCACATCGCGCTCGGGCAATCCTATTCGAAGTGCTTCATCAACGGCGCCACATTGACGCCGGAAGAACTCGCGGCGCGAGGCGCCAATACGAGCCTCATCCACATCGACTGGATGATCGGCTCCGGCGAGGTCGATGTCGACGGCATCTCCGCTTCAGGCACCGCCGAGCCGGTGATGCGCGGGGGCGAGTGGGTGTGACCGGACGCCGGCAGAAGGGGGCCGCTTCCTGATGTCGTCGAACTATGGTCAAGTCCCGCAGCCCGGTGGCCGGTCGATTCCGGCGGCCGGACGGGGGAGGCTATGATGTGTCGTTGGCGCGCCTGGTGGAAGGGGCTTCCCGCCCTTGCCGTGCTGGTGGTGCTCGCCGTGACGTTCGCGCGGGCGCCGGTGGAGGATGACCTGACCGAGCGGGCGGAGGCGCTGCTCTCGGTCATCGGCGAATCCTGGGCCCATGCGCGGTTCGAGGGCCGCAATGCGCTTCTGGAGGGCGAAGCGCTCTCGGAGGAGGCACGGATCAAGGTCCGTTACGAGCTCGCGCGGCTGTCTGGCGTGCGCCTGGTCGAGGACCGCACGACCCTGCTGCCGGAGCGCCGACCCTTCACCTTCAGCGCGATCCGCGACGGCAGCAAGCTGCACCTCGAAGGCTATGTGCCGTCCGCCTATGCGCGCCGCCGCATTGCCGACGCGGCCGGCGCTATGGCGCCGGGAGTCGTGGTCACCGGCGAGAAGGAACTGGTGCGGGCGCGCGGCGTGCCGGCCGGCGATTTCATCGGCGTCGTCGCCTTCGGAATCGAGCAGCTCGCCAAGATGCCGGCGGGCCGCATCACTCTTTCCGACAACGCCTTCTCCATCGAAGGACGCGCGCCCGACTTCGCCAGCTACGACGCGCTGGAAGTCACCGTGCGCAGCGAATTGCCGAAGGATTTCGAACTGGCGCGCTTTGCCGTGCTGCCGCCCATCGTGTCGCCCTTCATCTGGTCCGCGGCGCGCGAGCGCGATGGCGACGTCACGCTGTCGGGCTACATCCCGCTCGGGGATGCGCGGCGCTCGCTGCTCGACCTTGTGCGCGGCGCAGTTCCGGGGGCGGCCATCTCCGACCGGCTGCGGCTCGCCGACGGCGCCCCGCCGACAGATGGCTGGCTCAAGGCCGCCGCCTTCGCGCTCGGCCAGCTGGGCCGCCTGCCGAACGGCACGGTGACCCTGTCGGGCACTACGATCGCAATTGAGGGCACGGCGCCGGACTTCGCCGCCTATGACGCCGTGGCGGCCGCGCGGCGCAACCTGCCCGAGGGCTACACGCTGACGCGCTTCGCCGTCGAGCCGCCGCGTGTCGACCCCTTCGTCTGGGGCGTACAGCGCACCGCAAACGGGCTGCGGCTGACCGGATTCGCGCCCTCCGAGGAAGCCAAGCGGCTTGTCCTCGACGCGGTGCGCGGCGACTTTCCCGGCGTTCCGGTGAGCGACGAGATGCGGATCGCCATGGGTGGCCCGGCCGGCGAGGCCTGGGTAGCGGCGACGAGCTTCGGCATCGACCAGCTCTCGCGGCTGCGTCAGGGCACGGTGCGCGGCAATGGCGCGACTCTCGCCATCTCCGGCGAGGCGCTCGACGCGGCGGCGTTCCTGACCGTGCGGGCCGCCATGGAACAGTCTCCGCCGCGCGGCTTTACCCTGCGTAGCGATGTACGCCCGCCGGTCGTCTCGCCCTACGTCTTCAGCCTGCGCAAGGATGCCGACGGACTGACGCTCTCGGGCTTCTTTCCCTCGCCCTCCGAACACGCCCGCCTGGTCGAGGCCGCCAGAAGCCAGTTCCTCGGCGACCGGCTGAACGATGTGTCGGCGATCGCGCAGGGCGCGCCGCAGGGTTTCACGGCGGCGGTCATGACGGCGATGCGGCAGCTCTCCCGGCTCGACAGTGGCGAGGTACGTTTCGACGACGCGCAGCTGAAGGTGACTGGCACGGCCCTCTATCCCGAAGCCGTCGCTTCCGTCCGTGCCAATCTCGCTGCCGGCCTGCCGTCCGGCTTCACGCTCGACGTGGCGCTCGATGTCGCCGCACCACCGGCGCCGCTGGATGCGGCGGCCTGCCAGAGCGTGATCAATCACCTGCTGGAAAAGGGCAGCATCAGCTTCTCCCAGACCGACGCCGGCATTGAACCGGCCAGCTTCGGCCTGCTCGACCGCATCGCAGCGGCCGCCGCGCGCTGTCCGGAAGCGCTGATCGAGATCTCCATCCGCCAGCCGGACACAGATGCCGCGACCGCCACGGCGCGGGCGCAGTCCCTCGTGCAGTATCTCGCCGCCGCCGGCATCGCCCCCGACCGGCTGATCACCGGCGAGCGTCCCTCGCTTGCCGTGCAGACCCCGGACGCGGCGAGCGTGCCCGCCGCTGCCGGCGTGCAGCTGATCGTGAGGTAGGGAATGCTGTTCCTGGCGCTTGAACTCTGGCCTTATCTGGCCGCCGCCCTCGCGCTCGGCCTCGCCACCGGCTGGTGGAGCGGCTGTACGCCCGCCCGCCGGGCCGTCGCGGCCAAGACCGAAAAGGACGCCGCATGACGCCCTTTGCCATCGACGTTACGGTGCTTATGGTCGCGACCTATGTGGTCGGCTGCGTCGGCGGCTGCTGGCTGCGGCGCCTGCTGCGCGGACGCGGGCCGGCCTGAAGCCGGCCTGCTCCCTCGACTGGATCAGAGCCGCGAGCCGCGCAGATCCGCCTCGATCTGCAGCGAGGCACGCGAGCCGAAGCGCGACTTGTAGACCTGCGCGTTCTCCATCACCCGCTGCACATAGTTGCGGGTCTCGGAGAAGGGGATGCGCTCCACCCAATCGATTGGATCGACCGAGGGGTCGCGCGGATCGCCATAGGCAGCGATCCACTTCGCCACATTGCCCCGCCCGGCATTGTAGGCGGCGAAGGTCAGCACATAGTTGTTCTGGTAGTTGTCGAGCAGGCTGCGCAGCTCGGCGGCGCCGAACTGCACGTTCACCGCCGGCACGGCGAGGCGTTTCGGGTCCAGCGTCGTGCCGGTGCGGCGGGCGATGGTGGCGCCGGTGGCCGGCATCACCTGCATCAGGCCCGTGGCGCCGGCGCTCGAGCGCGCGGTCGGATTGAACATGCTCTCCTGCCGCGCGATGGCGTAGACCAGCGAGCGGTCAACATCCTCGGTGATCGGCCGGTACTCGGGAATGCCGAAGGTGGGATAAGCCTCCGCTTCCAGCGGAATACCGCGGTTGAGCGCCACCTTGCCGATCATCGTCACTGCGCGCGCATCACCCTGCTGCTTGGCAAGTTCCGCGAGCAGGCCGAGCTGCGCCGCATCCGGCAGCCGTTCGGCGAGATCGTAGCCGAGCGCGATGGAGAGGTTCGACTTGTCGAGCTTCTCCAGCAGCCTGAAGATCATCACCCCCTCGTCGCGGTTGAACGCGTTGCGCTGGGCGGCGTTGGCGGCCGGAGCTGTCTGCACCTTCACCCGGCTGTTGCCCAGCCGGGCCGCGGCGAGCTGGCCATAATAGGCCGTGCCGTACTGCGCGGCGGTCGCGTATTGGGAGCGGGCATTGGCGGTCGAGCCGAGCGCCTCATAGGCACGCCCTTGCCAATAATAGCCGCGCGACACGGTCGCCGGGTGCGTCTGGTTCTCCGGCACCCTGGCGAAATGCGCCAGCGCCGCTTTCGGGTCGTTAAGGTAGCGCAGCGCCAGCCAGCCGGCGGTGAAGTGGTGCTCGGCACGCATGTGCTCGTCCTCCGGCACCGCAGCCTCGCGCGCCACCTTGTACGCGGTCCGGGCATCGCCCTTGTCGAGCAGGCCCCGCGCCACCAGCCGGCGCTCCACCCACCATTCATCCGGATCGACCAGCAGGCCGGGGTCCTTCGGCGCGCTCGACAGAGTGCGGGCGGCGGCGGCATGGTCACCGTTGCGCCGCTGCATCTTGGCGAGGGTGTAGAGATAGGCCGGGTCGGAGCGTAGCGAGGCGGGCACCGCTGCCAGGAGCTTGCCGACGTCACCCTTGCCGGTCGACAGCGCGATGCGCGCCCGCGCCAGCGCGGCCACGTCGTCGCCGGCGCGCTGCGCCGCCCGCAGGCCGCGCTCGGAATCCTCATTGTAGAGCAGCTTGTCGGCGCGATACTTGTGATCGGTGCGAGTCAGCAGCCCGCCGAATTCCACCATCACGGTCGATTCGGTGTCGGAACCGAGCGGATCCTCCTGCCAGGCGTTGCGCAGCCAGGCCGCGCCGGCCTTCTGATCGCCGGCGGCGAACAGCGCACGGGCGAGCGCGACCTTGCCCTCGCCGGAATAGGGCGCCTGCTCGGCGAAGAAGTTCAGGATCGTCTGCGGATCCTTGTTCTCGACATAGAGCAGATATTCCAGCCGGCGGCGCAGCACGATGGGCGTCGGCAGGGTGGGGTGGGCCCGCAGGATGGCGACGGCGCGGTCATAGCCGACATCGCGCGCGGTGACGCGCAGCGCGAGCCAGCGCACCAGCGCCTGCGCGCCGGGATCGCTCATGCGGTCGGCAATGGCGAGCGCCTGGGCACTCTGTCCCTTGTCGATGAGATCGGTTGCGGTCTTGAGGTCGCCGCTCGCCCCGGCCACCGAGGAACTGGCCGCGAGCGCCATACCGCCGGCGGCGGAAGCGGCCGTGACCTTCGGGGAGGGGCTCAACACGGGCTTGGTGGCCGGCGTCGGCGTCGTCTTCTTCGCCGTCGTTTTGGTGGACTTGTCCTTGGCGCTGGCAGGCTTGGGCGCCGGGGTCGGCGTCGCCGCCTCCACCATGGGGACAAGGCCGGCCGAGCCGAGCAGCAGGGCCGTGGCGAGCGTCAGCACGCCGCGCGACCGGCGACGGCCGCTTTCGGTACGCGGCCGATGCGGTAAATCGTTCGCGCAGTCGCTCATGACGGCTCACTCTCCTGACAGACGGACGGCGCCCGGGCCGACCTCACCTCCGGCCGATACGGGCAGCTTCAGTTGTCGCGCGATCTTATTGACGAAATGCTAACCACAACGCCGGCAGCCCGCCACAGCGTGCGCTCACCCCCGCCATATTCCGGATATAGCCGGACAACCCGGCAAAACGGCGGCAGCACGGGGTTGCTGGCGGCGCTTTGCCGGCCTTTGCCACGGGAAGCGCCAACAATGCCCTTCCTTCGGCCGCGCCGACGCGATATCTGATGCGCCCTCGCCCCATGGACCATGAGGGGCGACAAGAACGATCTGGCTTCAGGAGCGCGCCATGTCTCACACGCTGCCCTTCCGTGGATCCTTTACGGCACTCGTGACGCCGTTCCGCGACGGCGCGGTGGACGAGAAAGCGTTTCGCGGGCTTGTCGACTGGCAGATCGAGGAAGGCATCCACGGCCTCGTGCCCGTCGGCACGACCGGGGAGAGCCCCACCGTATCCCATGACGAGCACAAGGCGATTGTCGAGTGGACCGTCGCGCAGGCGGCGGGCCGCGTGCCTGTCATCGCCGGCGCCGGCTCCAACAACACCATCGAGGCCATCGACCTGGCCCGTCACGCCGAGAAGGCCGGGGCGGACGCGGTGCTCGTGGTGACGCCGTACTACAACAAGCCCGGGCAGGAAGGCCTGTACCAGCACTACAAGGCCATCAACGACGCCGTCGGCATTCCGATCTACATCTACAACATCCCCGGCCGGTCGGTGGTCGACATGTCGGTGGAGACGATGGCGCGGCTGTCCGAATTGAAGAATATCGTCGGCGTGAAGGACGCGACGGCGAATCTCGCCCGCGTCAGCCAGCAGCGCCAGATGATGGGCCCGGGCTTCAACCAGCTCTCCGGCGAGGACGCCACCGCGCTCGCCTTCATGGCGCATGGCGGCGACGGCTGCATCTCGGTGGCGTCGAACGTCGCGCCCAAGCTCTGCGCTCAGCTGATCGACGCGTGCGTGGGCGGCGACTACGTCAAGGCGCTGGAATTGCAGGACCGTCTGTTCCCGCTGTTCCAGGCGCTGTTCGTTGAAACCAACCCGAGCCCCACCAAATATGCGCTGAGCGTCCTCGGCAAGATCGTCGACGAGGCACGCCTGCCGATGGTGCCTGTCACCGACAAGACCAAGGAGACCGTCCGCGCGGCCATGCGCCACGCCGGGCTCCTCAACTGACGTCAGATCGGGGCGCGCGCTCCGGTTCGGAGCAAAGCGATGACTGAAAAAAAGACTCAAGCACGCAAGGTCGTCGCCGATAACCGGCGCGCGCGGTTCGACTACGAGATCGGCGAAGTGTTCGAGGCGGGCATCGCGCTCTCCGGCACCGAGGTGAAGAGCCTGCGCGGCGGCCGGGCGACGGTGGCGGAGAGCTATGTCTCCGCCAAGACCGGCGAGGCGATCATCTACAACACCTTCATTCCGGAATATCTGCAGGCGAACCGCTTCAACCACGAGCCGCGCCGCCCCCGCAAGCTGCTGCTGCACAAGCGCCAGATCGCCAAGATCTGGCAGGCGGTGGAACGCGAGGGCATGACCGTGGTGCCGCTGCGCATCTATTTCAACGAGCAGGGGCGGGCGAAGGTCGAGATCGCCATCGCCCGCGGCCGCAAGGCCCACGACAAGCGCGAGGCGCTGAAGGAAAAGGACTGGGCCCGCGACAAGCAGCGCCTGCTGCGCGACCGGGGCTGACGCCCGCGCCAGCTCAAAGACAAAAGAAAAGCCCGGCACTTGGCCGGGCTTTTTGATTCCACCTGTCAGGTCGCTCAGTCCTTGGCGCGCTCGACATAGGAGCCGTCGGCGGTCATCACCACGATGCGGGTGCCCACAGCGATGTGCGGCGGCACGGCCGAGCGCACGCCGTTGGAGAGGATAGCCGGCTTGTAGGAAGAGGAAGCGGTTTGGCCCTTCATCGCGGGCTCCGTCTCCACCACTTCCAGCACCATGCGCTGGGGCAGCTCGATGGCGATGGCGACGCCTTCATGCACCGAGAGGTGCACCTGCATGCCGTCGCTGAGATAGGCGGCCTGCTCGCCGATCACATCCGGGGAGACTGCGATCTGGTCGTAGTTTTCCGGGTTCATGAAGTGGAAGCCTTCACCGTCCGAATAGAGGAAGGTGTAGGGCCGGTCCTCGACGAGGGCGCGCTCGACCTGCTCGGTGGTGCGATAGCGCTCGGAGACCTTGGTGCCGTCGGAAATGCGGCGCATGTCGAGCTGGGTCACCGGGGTGCCCTTGCCGGGGTGGATGTTGTCGGCGGTGAGCACGACGTAGAGCTTGCCGTCGATGTCGACCACGTTGCCCTTGCGCAGCGTGCTGGCGATGACCTTGACCATTTCGGTCCTCTGGCTGTTGGGTGCGCCGCCTCGCGCGGGGCACCGCTGGGATTCCGTCGGGGCCTCCTATACAAGCGCGCCCGTCTTCCGCCAACCCCGCCCGCAGGCGCAACTGCGCGCCGGAGATTTGCCATGTCCGTTGCTGCCTCGCCCTGGTGGTCGCCCGCGCGCCATGCCGACCGGCGCCCCTTCCTGCTCGCCCGTCAGCGCCTTCAGGCGGCACTGCGCGGCTTTTTCGCGGATCGCGACTTCGTCGAGGTGGAGACCCCGATCCTGCAGGTGTCGCCGGGCAACGAGACGCATTTGAAGGCGTTTGCGACCGAGCTGGAGCGGCCGGACGGGGTGCGCATGCCGCGCTACCTGCACACCTCGCCGGAGTTCACCGCCAAGAAGCTGCTGGCGGCGGGGGAGGCGCGCCTGTTCACTTTCGCCCGCGTCTTCCGCAACGGCGAGCGCACGGCGCTTCACCATCCCGAATTCACCATGCTGGAATGGTACCGCGCCCGGGAGACCTATGAGGCGCTTATGGCCGATTGCGCCGCGCTGCTGGCTCGGGCGGCGGAGACCGCCGGGATCGACGCTTTCCATTACGGCGGCAAAGCCTGCGACGTTACCCACGAGCCGGAACGGCTGACCGTGGCGGAGGCGTTCGACCGCTTCGCCGGCATCGACCTCATGGCGACGGTGGGCGTGGATGCGAATGACCGCGACGCGCTGTGGCATGCGGTGCGGGACTCGGGCATCCGCGTCGCGGCAGATGACACATGGGCGGATGTCTTCACCCGCGTCATGGTCGAGAAGATCGAGCCGCATCTCGGCGTCGGCCGGCCGACCATATTGTGCGAGTACCCGATTTCGGAAGCCGCGCTGGCGCGGCCGAAGCCGGCCGACCCGCGCGTCGCGGAGCGCTTCGAGCTTTATGTCTCTGCGGTCGAACTCGCCAATGCCTTCGGCGAACTGACGGACCCGGCCGAGCAGCGGCGCCGTTTCATTCAATGGATGGACGAGAAGGAGCGCGTCTACGGCGAGCGCTACCCGCTCGACGAGGAGTTTCTTGCCGCACTGGCCCACATGCCGGAAGCGTCCGGCATCGCGCTAGGCTTCGACCGGCTGGCGATGCTGGCCGCCGGGGCGCGAAGAATCGAGGATGTGCTGTGGGCGCCGGTGGCGCCCTGACCGTTCAGCCCAGCGTGTCGATATGGGCGCGCACCTTGGCGAACACGGCGTGGAACATCTCGGTCGTCAGCACGCCCGTGTTCGTGTTGTAGCGCGAGCAGTGATAGCTGTCGAAGAGCACGAGATCGCCCAGCCGGTGCACGGCGCCATGGGCGAATTTGTGGTGCGAGAGCCGCTCGCCATGCGCCGCCAGCACCTGGTCATGGGCGATCTTGCCCAGCGCGACGATGGCGCTGAGGCTCGGCAGCAGACCGATGGTGGCAGAGAAGAACGGCCGGCAAGTCCGTATCTCCTCCGTGGTCGGCTTGTTCTCCGGCGGCACGCAGCGCACGGCATTGGTGAGGCGCGCATCCACCAATCTCAGCGAATCGTCCGGCCGCGCCTCGAAGGTGCCGGTGGCGAAGCCGAACTTGATGAGCGTCGAATAGAGCAGTTCCCCGGCATAATCGCCGGTGAAGGGCCGCCCGGTGCGGTTGGCCCCACGCAGCCCCGGGGCCAGGCCGACAATGAGCAGCCGTCCATCCTGCGGACCAAAGGAGGGCACCGGTGCGTTGTGCCAGCCGGGCTCCTGCGCGCGCCAATGGTCGCGAAAGGCGACGAGGCGCGGGCAGAGCGGGCAGTTGCGCGGCGGCTCAGACGCCGTCACCGCCGGCGAAGCGTCGTGGACGGCCGCCATCGGGTTCAGGAATCCGCCGTGTCGTCGTCCGCGGCGGGAGCCGGCGCCCGCCGCTCGAGAAAGCGCGGCGTCTCCTGCATGCGCCCGGAACGGTCCGCCGGGTCGCGGCCGACCTTCGCCTGCAGATCCACGAGGTCGAGGAACACGTCCGCCTGGCGGCGCAGTTCGTCGGCGATCATCGGCGGCTGGGTGTGGATGCTGGAAACCACCGTCACCCGCACCCCCTTGCGCTGCACCGCCTCCACCAGCGAGCGGAAATCGCCGTCGCCGGAAAAGATGACGATGTGGTCCACATGCCCGGCGAGTTCCATGGCGTTGACGGCAAGCTCGATATCCATGTTGCCGCGCACCCGGCGCCGGCCCTGGCTGTCGGTGAACTCCCGCGCCGGCTTGGTGACGACCGAGTAGCCATTATAGTCGAGCCAGTCGAGCAACGGGCGGATCGAGGAATATTCCGTGTCTTCGACAAGCGTGGTGTAATAGAAGGCGCGCAGAACATAGCCGCGTCCCTGGAACTCCTTCAAAAGCCGCTTGTAGTCGATATCGAAACCGAGAGACTTGGTGGCGGAGTACAGATTTGCCCCGTCAATGAAGAGGGCGATCTTTTCCATGCCGTTGACCATAATGAGGTAATACCCGGACTGACAAATGTGGACCGGTCGCCCGCGCACCTCCGAGATGCCGAGAACCGTCCAGTCCATAGACATAACCGATTTATGGCGGCGGCGAGACGACGGGACGGGTTGTCCGCGCTTTTTGATAGGCCGGAGGCGAGGGGAGGGCCGCCGCGCCCCGACCGGGAAAGCTTGCTCCGGCGACCGGATTGGTTTAAGGACCCCGCTTCCCTTTCCCGTCAGGAGTGCCGAAGCATGGCTCGCGTCACCGTCGAGGACTGCATCGACAAGGTCGACAATCGCTTCGAGCTGGTCCTTCTTGCCGGCCATCGGGCGCGCGCCATCGCGTCCGGCGCGCCGATCACGGTTGACCGTGACAATGACAAGAACCCGGTCGTCGCCCTGCGCGAGATCGCCGACGAGACCGTCTCGCCGGAAGATCTGCGCGAGGAACTGATCCACTCGCTCCAGAAGTTCACCGAGGTGGACGAGCCGGAGCCCGAGACCGTTCCCATGATCGCCTCGTCCCAGTCGTCGGGCGGCGACGATTCCGATGTCATGCTCGACCGTATGACCGAGGAAGAGCTGCTCGCCGGCCTGCAGGGCCTGGTGCCGCCCGAGCCGAGCGACGACGACGAAGGCTGATACGGCTTCGGGCAATCGCCCACGCCCGACCTTTCGAACGGCCCGGCGTCCAGCCGGGCCGTTTCCGTTTTGCCTGCCTTTTCCACGACATGCGGCTTGCGTTGACCGGCCTTGCGGACGATATCTAACGAAGCGGCCGCCTCGGCCGATCCTTCTCGCGAGTCCCTGTCATGATGCGGCAGTACGAGCTCGTCGAGCGCGTGCGCCGGTACAATCCCAATACCGACGAAGCGCTGCTTGACCGCGCTTACGTCTATGCGATGCGTGCCCACGGCACGCAGAAACGTGCTTCCGGCGATCCGTATTTCTCGCATCCGCTCGAAGTCGCCGCCATCCTGACGGACCTCAAGCTCGACGACGCCACCATCGTCGCGGCGCTGCTGCACGACACGATCGAGGACACCGACGCCACCCGCGACGAGATCGACAAGATCTTCGGCCACCAGATCGGCGCACTGGTCGAGGGTCTGACCAAGATCAAGAAGCTCGATCTCGTCTCCAAGCAGGCCAAGCAGGCGGAGAACCTACGCAAGCTGCTCCTCGCCATCGCCGACGATGTGCGCGTGCTGCTGGTCAAGCTGGCCGACCGCCTGCACAACATGCGCACGCTGAAATGGGTGCCGGAGGAAAAGCGCTCCCGCGTCGCGCAGGAAACGCTGGACATCTATGCGCCTCTTGCAGGGCGCATGGGCATGCACGACATGCGCGAGGAGCTGGAGGATCTTTCCTTCCGCCAGCTTTCCCCGGAAGCCTATGATTCAATTCTCGGGCGCCTCCAGGCGCTGAAGGAGAGCAACGGCGAACTGGTCGCCGCCATTGAACGCGAACTGTCCGACGCCATCGCACAGAAGGGCGTCGGCGCCGTCGTCAGCGGCCGGCAGAAGCGTCCCCACTCCATCTGGCGGAAGATGGAGCGCAAGTCGGTCGCCTTCGAGCAGCTTTCCGACATCTATGGCTTCCGCATCATCGTCGAGACGGTGGAGGACTGCTACGCCGCGCTCGGCGTGGTTCACACCAAGTGGCCGCTGGTGCCGGGACGCTTCAAGGACTACGTCTCGACGCCCAAGCAGAACGACTACCGCTCCATCCACACAACCGTTGTCGGCCCCGGCCGCCAGCGCGTCGAACTGCAGATACGCACCCGGCAGATGCACGAGATCGCCGAATACGGCATCGCCGCCCACGCGCTCTACAAGGACACCGGCGGCTCCGATCCGCTGACCCGCGATTCCAACGCCTATGCCTGGCTGCGCCGCACCATCGAGCTGCTGGCGGAGGGCTCAAGCCCCGAGGAATTCCTCGAGCACACCAAGCTCGAACTGTTCCACGACCAGGTGTTCTGCTTCACCCCCAAGGGCCGGCTGATCACCCTGCCGCGCCGTGCCACCCCGATCGACTTCGCCTATGCCGTGCATACGGGCGTCGGCGATCGGGCGGTGGGGGCGAAGATCAACGGCAAGATCTCGCCGCTGGTCTCCGAACTGCAGAATGGCGACGAGGTGGAGATCATCACCGCCGCCGGCCAAACGCCCCCGGCGGCGTGGGAATCCATCGTCGTCACCGGCAAGGCGCGCGCCGCCATCCGCCGCGCCACCCGCGCGGCCGTCCGCGCCCAATATGCCGGGCTCGGCAAGAAGATCGTCGAGCGAGCTATCGTCCGTGCCGGCAAGGTCTTCTCGGAGGAGAAGCTGGCGGCGTCGGTTGGCCGCCTCGCCCGCGCCTCGCTGGAAGACGTCTACGCGGCGGTCGGGCGGGGGGAGATGCGCTCCGACGACGTGGTGAAGGCGGTGCACCCGGAATGGACCGGCCCGCGCCCTGAAGAGCGCGCGGCGCTGAAGGGCGAGGGGTGGTTCGAGCTGGAGAAGGGTCAGAGCCTCAAATTCAAGATCCCCGGCATCGAGAGCGACCCCGATCCGCTCACCGCCATCCCCATTCGCGGCATCAACCGCGAATTGCCGGTGCGCTTCGCTCCCAATGGCGGCGCGGTGCCGGGCGACCGCATCGTCGGCATCCTCTCGCCGGGCGAGGGGATCACCGTCTACCCCATCCAGTCGCCGGCGCTTCAGGATTTCGAGGAAGAGCCCGAGCGCTGGCTTGATGTGCGCTGGGATGTCGAGGAGGACGATCCGCAGCGCTTCCCGGTGCAGATCGTCGTGGTAGCCACCAACGAGCCGGGTTCGCTCGCGCAGATCGCCCAAGTGATCGGCGAGCGTGATGGGAACATCGAGAACCTGCGCATGTCCTCGCGCTCGGCCGATTTCACCCGAATGGTGATCGACATCGGAGTCTATGACCTGCGCCATCTCAACGGCATCCTTAGCGACCTTCGCGCCCGCCCGGTGGTGTCGAGTGTCGAACGAGTGAACGGTTGATAAGGAACCGTTAACCCTGATCGGCGTTTCCTCGGCAGTCCCATGATGCCACTGCAGGAGACACCGATGACCGAACAGATTCAGGCCAATGTCCGTATCGTGTCGGGTGCCGCGAAGGCGTTCTGGGGTCGGCTGGCGGGCGATGCCCACCGAGTTGCCAGTGCCCGCGTCGAGCAGCTTGCCGGCGAGGCCGCGCTCGCCTGCGCCCGGGCCCGCAGCCGCGCCCTGCGCGAGGCCCCGACCGCCCGCGCCTGAGCGAAGGGGGAAGGGTGACGCCGGAGCGCTGATGGGCTATCACGCCACCCGTTCCGTAACCTGCTCCGGGCATGCGCGATGACACAAGACGAGGTGGTGGCCGAATTCCGTGCGGCGGGTGCGCTGCTGGAGGGGCATTTCATCCTTTCCTCCGGGCTGCGCAGCCCGGTCTTCCTGCAGAAGATGTTCATCTTCCAGGACCCGGTGCGCACCGCACGCCTGTGCAAGGCGCTGGCGGAAAAGGCGGAGGCTGCTTTCGGCAAGATCGACTACGTGGTCTCGCCTGCGGTGGGCGGCATCGTTCCCGGCTATGAAACCGCCCGCCAGCTCGGCGCCATGGCCGTGTTCGTCGAGCGCGAGGGCGGCACCTTTCAGCTGCGCCGCGGCTTCACCATCCCGCCGGAGGCGAAAGTGCTGATGGTAGAAGACATCGTCACGACAGGCCTGTCGTCGCGCGAATGCCTGGCCTCAATCGCCGAGCACACCTCCAATGTCGTCGGCGCCGCCTGCCTGATCGACCGCTCCAACGGCAAGGCCGATCTCGGCGTCCCACTGGTGGCGCTCGCCCGGCTCGACATTCCCGCCTATCCCGCCGACGCGCTGCCGCCGGAACTCGCGGCCCTTCCGCCGGTAAAGCCCGGCTCGCGCAGCATCCAAG
>JAEYTJ010000354.1 GCA_023434095.1 Pseudomonadota bacterium
GCCGGGGCGAGCCGGGCCCGGCGACGCTGGGGCGCATCGGCGCGCTGGAAGTGCGGCTCGCGGTCACCGCCGCAGATGTGCGCCGCGCCCAGCGCCTGCGCTACGAGGTGTTCTACGAGGAAATGTCGGCGACCCCCGCCGCCGCCATGCGGCTCGCGCGGCGCGACGTCGACGCCTTTGACGGCATCTGCGACCATCTGCTGGTGTTGGACCATGAGTCCTGCCGCATGGTGCGCGGCCGGCAGGTGCCCCGCGTCGTCGGCACCTATCGCCTGCTCCGCCAGGAGATCGCCGCGCGCCATGACGGCTTCTACACGGCGAGCGAGTTCGACATCGCCCCGCTGCTGGCGCGCCATCCGCATCGGCGCTTCCTGGAGCTCGGCCGCTCCTGCGTGCTCGCCTCCTACCGCAACAAGCGCACCGTCGAGCTGCTCTGGCACGGTATCTGGGCCTATGTGCGCCGGCACGGCATCGACGTGATGTTCGGCTGCGCCAGCCTCGAAGGCTGCGATCCGCACGCGCTCGCCCGGCCCCTCGCCTTCCTGCATCATTTCGCGCCCACCGATCCCGAATGGACCGCCCAGGCGCTGGCCCGCCATGCCGCGCCGATGGACCTC
Organism: Pseudomonadota bacterium; assembly: GCA_023434095.1. GTDB lineage: Bacteria > Pseudomonadota > Alphaproteobacteria > Rhizobiales > Xanthobacteraceae > Ancylobacter. The sequence continues at coordinate 618 of JAEYTJ010000354.1, forward strand.
GTCGCGGTCGAGGCGCTGGACGCCAAGGCGGCCCTCGCCGCGCTGCCGCCGCTGATCAAGGGCTATCTGCGCCTCGGCGCGCAGATCGGGCGCGGCGCCGTCATCGACCGCCAGTTCGGCACCACCGACGTGCTGATCGTGCTGCCGGTGGAGAAGATCAGCCCGCGCTATCTCGACCATTTCGGCGTCAATGGCGAGCGCCACGCCGCCTGAGCGCGACGCGCTTCCCGCCCCGGCGTCCATCCCCCGTCGCTCTCCGCGGGCGCGGCCTCCTGCCGCCGCCATACCGCGGCCACATGTCGTGCGCGATGTCTTGCGCGCCGGCCCGCGCCCTCCCATATCGCTACCCAACGGGATGCCTCATTGGGGTCCCATCACACAAAGTCGCTTCAGACGAGGACTTTGGGAGCATGTCGCGTATCCCCTCTCTGTCGAGCCCCTTCCTGCTCGGCTTTGACGAGGTCGAGCGGGCGCTCGACCGGGTCATGAAAGGTTCCGACGGGTACCCGCCCTACAATATCGAGCGGGTCGCCGCGGCGGATCAGCCGGAAAAGCTCCGCATCACCCTGGCCGTCGCGGGTTTCACCCGCGAACAGCTTGACGTGACCGTGGAGGAGAAGGAACTCGTCATCCGCGGCCGCCAGAGCGAAGAGCCCGGGCGGGTCTTTCTCCACCGCGGCATCGCCGCCCGCCAGTTCCAGCGCGTCTTCGTGCTGGCCGAAGGCATGAGGGTGGTCGGCGCCGAGTTGAAGAACGGCCTGCTCTGCGTCGAGCTGGTACGTCCGGAACCGGAACGCGTCGTCCGGCGTATCACCATTGCGACGGATGAGTGACGACGTCCCCCAGGCGGTCTCGACTGTACGCAGAGGAGTAGCCGATCATGACCAATGAATTTCACATCGACCCAGCCTCCGCCGGTTCGGCGCTGGCGGGCGACCTGACGGCGGAGGATTTCGCCAATCTCGGCGGCGGGCACATCGCCTATCTGCGCACCATCCGTTCGGAAGAGGCGGCGGAGATGTTCCCGCAGGCCCATCTGTCGCCCGGCCTCGTGCTGTTCACCCTGCACGCCGCCGACGGCACGCCGATCATGCTGACCGACAGCCGCGAGGCGGCCATCGCCAATGCGATGCAGAACGAGCTGGTGACGCTGAGCGTGCACTGACGCGCGGCGCGCACCGCTTGAAACGGCAACGGCACCGCTCTCACCGGGCGGTGCCGTTCTCGTTTGGGCTTCCGGCATGTGCCGGCCCGCTGTCGCCTCAGCGCCGCTTGGCCTCGATCATGTCCCACACCGTCACCGCGATGTCCGGCCCGCCGATCCGCTTGATGGCGCGGATGCCGGTCGGGGCGGTGACGTTGATCTCGGTGAGGTTGCCGTCGATCACGTCGATGCCGGTGAGCAGCAGCCCGCGCGCCCGCAGCGCCGGGCCCAGCCGCTCGCAGATCTCGCGCTCGCGCGGCGTCAGGTCGGTTTCCGCCGCCGCGCCGCCGCGCACCATGTTGGAGCGCAGGTCGCCCTCGCTCGGCACGCGGTTCACCGCGCCGGCAAACACCCCGTCCACAAGGATGATGCGCTTGTCGCCCTTTTTCACCTCGGGGAGGAAGCGCTGCACCACCCAGGGCTCGCGGAAAGTGGTGGCGAACAGATCATAGAGCGAGCCGAAATTCAGGTCGTCGCGGGTGAGCCGGAACACCGAGGCCCCGCCATGCCCATAGAGCGGCTTCATCACGATGTCGCCGAACTCGTCGCGAAACGCCTTGATCTCGTCGAGGTCGCGGGTGATCAGCGTCGGCGGCATCAGGTCGGGGAATTCGGTGACGAAAATCTTCTCCGGCGCGTTGCGCACATGGGCGGGGTCGTTCACCACGAGAGTGCGCGGATGGATGCGCTCCAGCATGTGCGTGGCGGTGATGTAGCTCATGTCGAAGGGCGGGTCCTGCCGCATCAGGATCACGTCGAACGTGTCCAGTCGCACCCGCTGCGCCTCCCCAAGCGTGACATGGTCGCCCTTGACGTCGCGCACCTCCAGCTTCTGCACGGTGGCGAACACCTCGCCGTCGCGCATCGCCATCCGGTCGGGGGTGTAATAGGAGAGCGCGTGCCCGCGCGCCTGCGCTTCCAGCATCAGGGCGAAGGCGGAATCGCCCGCAATGTTGATGCGATCGATCGGGTCCATCTGGACGGCGACGTTGAGGCTCATGGGTGTTCCGTCTGCGACAGGAGGAAGCCGGCCGGAAGCAGGGTCGCCCGGCGGCGATTTCATGCTCCTGTTTAGTCGCTCGCGCGGCGCGGCGCCACGGCCTCGTGCCCCATGCTCATTCCGCCTCGAAGGCCCCCGGCAGATGCAGCGGCGGGCCATCGGGCGCCACCAGCACGACGTCGAGCCGCACGTCGAGCCCGGCAAGCTCGGCATGGCGCGCAAGATAGATTTCCGCCGCGCCGACAATGCGCCGCCGCTGGCGCAGCAGGATCGATTCGGCCGCGAAACGCAGCGAGGCACGGGCCTTCACCTCGATGAAGACGACGAGGTTGCCGCGCCGGGCGACGAGGTCGATCTCGCCGCGCGGGGTGCGGGCGCGCCGCTCCAGAATGATGAAGCCATCGGCCTCGAACAGGGCGGCGGCGGCGGCCTCCGCCGCCAGCCCCCGGGTGAAGGCCGCCCGGCGGCGCTGGAGCGCCCGCAAGCGCCCCGCCTCCTCCGGCGCGTCACCCTCAGCCATCGCCACCCTGCAAGGCGAGCGCGCGGGCATAGACGGCGCGGCGGGGAAGCCCGGTGGCAGTGGCCACCGCCGCCGCCGCGTCCTTTACCGAGAGGCTGGCCAGCGCCGCCTTCAGCGCGGCGTCGAGATCGGCCTCGCACGATTCTTCCGCCCCCGGCGGGCCGCTCACCAGCCCGATCTCCCCCATGGGCGGGCCGGCCTCCGCATAATGGGCGGCGAGCGCCTCCAGCGTGCCGCGCCGCGCCTCCTCGAAGGCCTTGGTCAGTTCGCGGCACACCGCCGCCGGGCGCGGGCCGAGCCCGTCCGCGAGATCGGCGAGACTGTCGGGCAGGCGCGGGCCGCTCTCATAGAGGATCAGCGTCGCCGGCAGCGTCTTCAATTCGCTGATGCGGGTGCGGCGGGCGCCGCTCTTCGCCGGCAGGAACCCCTCGAAGAAGAAGCGGTCGGTCGGCAGACCCGCTGCCACCAGCGCGGCAAGGCTCGCCGAGGCGCCGGGAAGGGGCACGACGCGATGCCCGGCCTCGATCGCCTCCGCCACCAGCTTGTAACCGGGATCGGAGACCAGCGGCGTGCCGGCATCCGACACCTGCGCCACCACGCCGCCTTCGGCGAGGCGCGCGAGCAGGCGAGGGCGAGCCTGCTCGGCATTGTGGTCGTGATACGCCACCAGTTTCGTTTCGATACCGTAACGCTCCAGAAGCCGCCGGGTGATGCGCGTGTCCTCGCAGGCAATGAGGTCGGCGCCGGCCAACGTCTCCAGCGCGCGCAGCGTCACGTCGCCGAGATTGCCGATGGGCGTCGCGACGATGTAGAGGCCGGGCTGCGGGCGTGCGGCGGCAAGGCTGTGCGCGCCGATGCGGAAGCTGCGGGGCGAAGCGGTAGCGGGGGAAAGCGTCATGGGTTCATTGTAGAGAGCCCCGGCCCCGCCGTCATGCCTCTCATTACCGGGCCGGCACGGCGGATCGCGTCCTCAAGGGGGGCGAACGCGTGGATATTTAACGCCTTCAAGCGCTGTCGACCCACGAGAGGGTGACAGGGCGAGTCCGCCCGTCCTAAAAAGGTGGGCGACGTCGGCCAGGGTGGCGGGCGCACAGCCGAGCCGAACGCACCGCATGAACGCGAAGGAAACGGCCGCGATCCGCGCAGGCCTCGCCCGGACCAGCCGGCGCAGCTTTCTCCTCATGGCGGGGACGGTGGGACTGGCCGCCTGCTCCTCCGGCCCGGATATCGGTCCCCCGCAGGCGGCGCTGCCGCTGCCGGAGGCGCCGCCCGACCCGAATGCCAGACTCGGCACCGGCACGCCCATCGGCCTCATCCTGCCGCTCGGCGCCAGCGGCAATGCCGGTGCGGTGGCACTCTCGCTGCGCAACGCCGCCGAGATGGCGCTGTCGGAATTCGCCGGCGCCCGCATCCGGCTGATCGTCAAGGATGATGGCGGCACCGGCCCGGGCGCGCAGGCCGCCGCGAGCCAGGCGCTGGACGAAGGCGCCCGCGCCCTCATCGGCCCGCTCTTCGCCCATTCCGTCGCGGCCGCCGGCCAAGTGGCGCGCCAGCGCGGCGTGCCGCTGGTCGGCTTCTCCACCGACACCAATGTGGCGACGCAGGGCGTCTATCTCCTCAGCTTCCTGCCGCAGACCGACGTCGAGCGGGCGATCCGCTACGCCGCCTCCCAGGGCCGGCGTTCCTATGTCGGGCTGGTGCCGGACAATGCCTATGGCTCGGTGGTCGAGGCCGCCTTCCGCGAAACCGTGCCTGTTGTCGGCGGGCGGGTGGTCGGCCTGGAACGCTACAGCCCCGGTCAGGCGGCGGACGCCGCACGTCGCCTCGCCGGCTCGGTGGCGCAGGCGGACGCGGTGTTCCTCCCCGACGCCGCCGATACCGTGCCGCAGATCGTGCAGGCGCTGTCCGGCTCGGGGGCGAGCCTTGCCGGCAAGCAGCTCATCGGCACCGGCCTGTGGGACAACGCCAAGCTGTTCGGCGACCCGGCGCTGAACGGCGGCATCTTCGCCGCGCCCGACACGGCCGGCTTCCGCGCCTTCGCCGCGCGTTACCGGGCGCGCTTCGGCAGCGAGCCGGTACGCACCACCACCCTCTCCCATGACGCGGTGTCGCTGATGGCGGCGCTGGTGAACTCCTATGGCGAGAACGGCATCACCGACGCGGCGATCCAGAACCCGTCGGGATTCTCCGGCGTCGACGGCATCTTCCGCTTCCGCGCCGACGGCACCAACCAGCGCGGGCTGGCGGTGATGCAGATTTCCGGCGGCACCACCCAGATCGTCAGCCCCGCCCCGCGCAGCTTCGCGCAGGCGACCTAGACGCGTCGTCGTCACGACAGAAGCGGCGTCATCCTGAGGCGCGAGCGAAGCGAGCCTCGAAGGAGGACGGCCATCTGAGCTAGGCGCGCCTCTTCACGCTGCGAGATCGGCGACGATGGCGTCGAGCACCGGCAGGCCGAGGGCGGTGGCGCGCAGGCGGTCGCCCGGCAGTTCCTCGATCATCCCCTCCTCCAGCAGCGCCGCCACCCGCGCCGGATCGAAGCCGCGTCCGGCCAGCCGGGTGAAGCGGGCGCGGTCGATGCCTTCCGCGAGGCGCAGGCCCATCAGCAGATATTCGTCGGCCTGCTCGGCGCGGGTG
>JAEYTJ010000028.1 GCA_023434095.1 Pseudomonadota bacterium
GGCCGTCGCCTATGCCGGGCAGAGCGCGCGCCGGCAGGCCGACGTGCTGGCCAACCGGCAGCTGTTTCGCGCCGCCCTCGGGCAAGAGGAAGCGGTGGCGTCCTGCCGGACGGTGAAGTAAAGAGGCCCGATGAAAGGCGGGGGCATGCAGAACGAACGTATCCTGATCACCGGCGGCACCGGCTCCTTCGGGCGGACCATGCTGCAGGATCTGCTGCGTCGCGGCTGCCCGGAAGTCCGCGTGTTCAGCCGCGACGAGGAAAAGCAGGACATGCTGCGCGGCACGCTGCGCAGCGGCAATGTGCGCTTCTATATCGGCGACGTGCGCGACCGCGACAGCGTCGACCGTGCCATGGCGGGTGCCACGCGTGTCTTCCATGCGGCGGCGCTGAAGCAGGTGCCCTCCTGCGAGTTCTTTCCGCTGGAAGCGGTCCGCACCAACATTCTGGGTTCGGAGAACGTGGTGCGCGCGGCGGCGGCGGCCGGGGTCCGCTCGGTGGTCTGCCTGTCGACCGACAAGGCGGTGTTCCCCGTCAATGCCATGGGCATATCCAAGGCGATGATGGAGAAGCTGGCGCAGGCGCTCGCGCGCTCCATCGGTCCCGACGCCGCAACCACCATCTCGCTGGTGCGGTACGGCAATGTGATGTATTCGCGCGGCTCGGTCATCCCGCTGTTCATCCGGCAGATCAAGGCCGGCCTGCCGATCACCGTCACCGAGCCGAGCATGACGCGCTTCCTGATGCCGCTGCGCGATTCGGTGGCGCTGGTCCACCACGCCTTCGAGCATGCCCGCCAGGGCGACCTGTTCGTGCGCAAGGCGCCGGCGTCGACCATCGCCGATCTGGTCACCGCGCTGGCGGAACTCTTCGGCCGGCCCAACCACCCGGTCGAGGTCATCGGCTGGCGGCACGGCGAAAAGCTGTTCGAGACCCTGGTCAGCGCGCAGGAGCTGACCAAGAGCGAGGACATGGGCGACTATTTCCGCGTCAGCATGGACGGCCGTGACCTCAATTACCGCCACTATTTCGTCGAGGGCGACACGGAGACGGTCGACCAGCAGGACTATCATTCGCACAATACCGAGCGGCTCGACGTCGCCGGCGTGAAGGCGTTGCTGCTGACGCTGCCGGAAGTGGGCGCCGAGCTCGAGGGGTGGCGAGCGTGAGCGGCGCGCCGGCGCGGAGATGAGGTGCGGATGAAGGTTGTTGTTGTTGGTGCGAGCGGCATGCTCGGCAATGCCATGGCGCGCGTGCTCCCGACCGAGGGCCTGGACGTCTATGGCGTCGCCCGCCGCCCGTTCTCCGTCGAGAGCTTCCCTCGTCTCGACCCCGATCATTATCTGCGGATCGGCGATGTGCATGATCTCGACGCGTTGCGCGCGATCCTGGCCCGCCTGCGGCCGGATGCGGTCATCAACGCCGTGGGCGTGGTGAAGCAGCTGGCCGATGCGGACGATCCGCTCGTGGCCCTGCCGATCAACGCGCTGCTGCCGCACCAACTCGCCCGCCTGTGCGCGGAGGTCGGCGCGCGCCTCGTCCAGGTCAGCACGGACTGCGTCTTCGACGGCACCCGCGGCAGCTACACCGAAGAGGACCGCCCCGACGCCACCGACCTCTATGGTCGCAGCAAGCTGCTGGGCGAAGTGGACTACCCTCATGCCGTCACCTTGCGCACTTCCATCGTCGGCCACGAGCTCGGCAGCCATCACGGCCTGTTCGACTGGTTCCTGACGCAGCAGGGCAGGGTGTTCGGCTACAGGCGGGCGATCTTCTCGGGGCTGACGACGGTGGAGTTCGCCCGCGTCCTCGCCCGTCACGTGCTGCCCAATGCCCAGCTGCGCGGCGTCTATCACCTGTCGGCGGCGCCCATCAGCAAAGATGCACTGTTGCGCATCGTCGCCGAGGTCTATGGCAAGTCGATCGAGATCGTCCCGAAGGAGGAGCCGGTGATCGATCGTTCCTTGCGGTCGGACCGTTTTCGCGCGGCAGTCGGCTACACGCCGCCGGACTGGGAAACGCTGGTGCGGGAGTTGCGGGATGTCTATGCACAGCGCGGCTGAGCGGACACCCGGGGAGACACGGCGCGTCGTCGTCACCGGCGCGGCGGGCCTGCTCGGCCGGCACTGCCTTGTCCGTCTGCATGCCCGCAACTGCGCGGCCCGGTTCCGCGGCGCGCCGCTGCCTTACGATCTGGTGGCGCTCGACCGCGCGGCGTTCAACGATGCCGGCCGCCTTGCCGCGGCGGTCGACGGCGCGGCGGCGGTGTTGCATTTCGCCGGCGTCAATCGCGGCACCGAGGCCGAGGTCGAGGCGGGCAATGTCGACATCGCGACCCGCCTCGCCGAGGCCTGCCGGGCGAGCGGCAGCACGGCCCATATCGTCTACGCCAATTCCACCCATGCGGCGTCCGACACGCCCTATGGCCGTTCGAAGCGCCGGGCGGGCGAGATTCTCGCGGCGGCCGCGCCGCGCTTCACCGACCTGATCCTGCCGCATATTTTCGGCGAGGGTGCACGGCCCTTCTACAACAATGTCACCGCCACCTTCATCGATCAGGTGATCCGGGGCGAGGTGCCCAGCGTCAATCCGGAGGGACGGGTGCAGCTCCTGCACGCCGGCGCGGCGGTGGAAGCGGCGATCGCGGCGTTCGCCGAGGGCGCGACCGGCGAGCAGCGGCCCGCGCCGCGCCCGATGGGGGTCGGCGAATTGCTGGCGCGCCTTCAGGGCATGCATGCCGCCTATGCCGCCAACCTGTTCCCGGACCTGTCGGACCCGTTCGACCTCGCTCTGTTCAACAGCTACCGCGCCGCGCTGTATCCGGACGGCTTCCCGCGCCCGCTGAAGCTGAACGCGGATGCGCGCGGGGTTCTGTTCGAGGCGGTCAAGGGCGGTGGCGGCGGGCAGAGTTTTCTCAGCTGGACCGAGCCGGGCGTCACCCGCGGCAATCACTTCCATCTCGACAAGGTCGAACGCTTTCTCGTGCTGGAGGGCGAGGCGGTCATCCGCATCCGCCGCGTGCCGGCCGGCCCGGTATGGGAATATCGGGTCGACGGGCGCCAGCCCGCCGCCGTCGACATGCCCACGCTCCACACGCACAGCATCGAGAATGTCGGCGCCCGGCCGTTGCTGACGCTGTTCTGGACGCAGGCGGTGTTCGATCCCGCGGCGCCCGACACTTATGCCGATCCGGTTCTGGGGTAAGACGATGCTCAAGGTCATGACCATACTGGGCACGCGGCCCGAGATCATCCGCCTCTCGCGCGTGATCGCGCGGCTGGATGGCCTGTGCGACCATCGCCTCGTCCATACCGGCCAGAACTACGACTACGAGCTGAACGAGGTGTTCTTCGAGGATCTCGGCGTGCGGCGGCCCGACCATTTCCTCGGCACCGGCGGCGGTTCGCTGGGCGAGACGCTGGGCAAGATCCTGATCGAGAGCGAGAAGGTGCTGGCCGCCGAGCGCCCCGACGCGGTGCTGATCCTCGGCGACACCAATTCCGCGATCGCCGCCCTCATGGCCCGGCGGATGAAGATCCCCGTCTATCACATGGAAGCCGGCAACCGCTCCTTCGACGGCAATGTGCCGGAGGAAACCAACCGCCGGCTGGTCGACCACATCGCCGATTTCAACCTCGTCTATACCGAGCATGCGCGGCGGCATCTGATCTCGGAGGGCCTGCCGCACCGGCGCATCTACCTCACCGGCTCGCCCATGCGCGAGGTGCTGGACCATTACCGGCCCCGCATCGAGGCCTCCGACGTGCTGCGGCGGCTGGGTCTCGCCCCGCGCGGCTATTTCATCGTCTCGCTGCACCGCGAGGAGAATGTCGACAGCCGCGCCCGGCTCGGCGAGCTCATCGGCGCATTGTCGGAGCTGGCGGTGCGCTATGACCGGCCGGTCATCGTCTCCACCCATCCGCGCACCCGCAAGCGGCTCGAAGCGGCCGGGCTGGTGCCGGATGAACGGGTGAGCTTCATGAAGCCATTCGGCTTCCATGACTACAACCACCTGCAGATGAACGCCTTCTGCGCCATTTCCGACAGCGGCACCATCGCCGAGGAAGCCTCGCTGCTCGACTTTCCCGCCATCACCCCGCGCGACGCCATCGAGCGGCCGGAGGCGCTGGACACCGGCTCGATCATGGTCACCGGGCTCTCCCGCGCCGCGATCCTGCGCGGGGTGGAGGTTGCCACCCGCCTGTTTGCGGCCCGCACGGAAAAAGGGCTCGCGACCGCTCTGCCGGAGGATTACGCCGTCACCAACACCTCCGAACGCGTAGTCAGCCTCATTCTCGGCACCGCGCCGCTCTCGAACGGATGGGACGGCATCCGCCGCAACGACCTGACGTCATGAACGCGACCGGCGCTCGTTCCTGCGGGCCGGCGGCATCCCGTCGGCCCGTCGCTTCCGCGCGGCGCCGGCGGGCGCGCCCCGCCTGAGCCACCCGGTTTCGGCTCACACCCCGTAATACTCCCGGTACCACGCCACGAATCGCGCCACGCCCTCGCGGAAGGGTGTGTTCGGGCGGAAGCCGGTCAGCGCCTGGATCAGGCTGGCATCGGCGAAGGTGGCGGGCACGTCGCCGGCCTGCATCGGCAGATAGTTGCGGCGCGCGGGGCGGCCGATCTCCTGCTCGATGGCCTCGATGAAGTCGAGCAGCCGCACCTTGTCGGAATTGCCGATATTCACCACGCGGAACGGCGCGGCCGGGCTGAGGCTGTCGCCGGGCATCGGCTCCCCGCGCGCGCCGGGCAAGGGCGGCACCGCGTCGATCAGCAGTTCGATGCCGCGCACGAGGTCGTCGACATAGGTGAAGTCCCGCCACATCTCGCCATGGTTGTAGATGTCGATCGGCGTACCCTCGAGGATACCGCGGGTGAACTTGAACAGCGCCATGTCCGGCCGGCCCCAGGGGCCATAGACGGTGAAGAAGCGGAACAGGGTGGTCGGCAGGGCGTAGATATGGGCGTAGGAATGCCCCATCGCCTCCGTCGCCTTCTTGGTGGCGGCATAGATGGTGAGCGGGGTGTCGGCCTTGTCGGTCTCGCGGAACGGCATCTCCTCATTGGCGCCGTAGACCGAGGAGGTCGAGGCCATGAGCAGGTGCTGCACCGGCACCGCCCGCGCGCATTCCATCACGTTGAAGGTGCCAATGAGGTTGGCGTCGATATAGGCGCGCGGGTTTTCCAGGCTGTAGCGCACGCCCGCCTGCGCGGCGAGGTGGACGATGATGTCGGGCCGGAAGTCCTCGACGGTGCGCCGCAGCGTCTCGAAGTCTTCCAGCATCGCCTCGGTGGCGGCGAAGCCCTCGCTCTGCGCCAGCATGGCGTGGCGGCGCTGCTTGAGGCGGACATCGTAATAGTCCGTCATGCCGTCATAGCCGTGGACGCGCCAGCCCTGCGCCAGCAGCAGGCGCGCGAGGTGGAAGCCGATGAAGCCGGCGGTGCCGGTGATGAAGACACGCCGCGCCACGCTGTTCTCCCGCCGCCCCGCCCCACGCCTTGTACGACGCAGTGGCGGGGGAAGGAAGCGGCGCCCCGACGGCGGCGCCGGCGTCACCCCACCGCGCGCAGATGGCGGATCGGCCGGCCTGGGGCCATGGCCTGCGCGGCGCGGACCATGCCTTGCGCGTCGATGCCGAAATGGCGGTAGAGGTCGGCGATGGTGCCGGTCTGGCCGAAATGCTCGACCCCCAGCGCCCGGGCGCGGTGGCCATGCACCGAGCCGAGCCAGCCCAGCGTCGCCGGATGGCCGTCGACCGCGGAGATGATCGCGCAGCCGGGCGGCACGGCGTCGAGCAGCGTCTCGACATGGGCGCGGGCGCCCGCCTCGCCGGCCTCACGGGCGCGCTGTGCCGCCGTCCAGCCGCCATGCAGCCGGTCCGCAGAGGTCACCGCGAGCAGGCCGACATCGCGCCGGTCCTCGGCGATCAGCCCCACCGCCGCAATGGCTTCCGGCGCCAGCGCGCCCGTATAGGCGATCACCACCTGCGCGTTCGGCCCCGGCTGGCGCAGCCAGTAGCCGCCGGCCACGATGTCTTCCGCCAGCGCCGCATCCATGGTCCGGCGCGGCTGTTCTATGGTTCGGGTGGAGAGGCGCAGATAGGTCGAGCCGCCATCCTCCGCCTGTGCATGGGAGAAGGCGAAGCGCAGGATCACCGCCAGTTCGTCGACAAAGGCCGGCTCGAAGCTCGCCAGCCCGTCCTGCGCCATGCCGATCAGCGGCGTGGCGATGGATTGGTGCGCCCCGCCCTCCGGCGCCAGCGTCACCCCGGAAGGCGTCGCGGCGA
>JAEYTJ010000035.1 GCA_023434095.1 Pseudomonadota bacterium
TCGAGTATGGGAACGGCGACCATCTCGCCGCGCCGCATCTCGTCGACAAAGGCGAAATGCGGCATCACCGCCAGCGCCCGACCCTGCTGCACCAGCTGGGCGATGGCCGGCAGGCTGTCGCAATCCATCGCCACCGGCTTGATGTCGTGCCGGGCGGCGAACTGCTCGATCACGGTGCGCAGCACATTGGGGGCGCCCGGCAGCACGATGGGATGCTCGAACATGTCCCGCAGGCTCACCCCCGCGCTGGACGCCAGCGCATGGCCCGGCGGCACGAAGAGCATCAGCTCCTCGACCATCATCTCCGTCCAGGCGACGGTCTCGAAGGCCCGGCGGTCGTAGAGCAGCGCGACGTCGAGACGGCCCATCTGCAGGAACTCGTCGAGATAACCGGTCATCGCCTCCACCACGCGCAGGGTGATGTTGGGCTGGCGCTCGGCCATGGCGGTGAGAAGCGGGATGGAAAGGCCGCGGCATGCCGAGGTCGGCAGCCCGACGGCGACGCGGCCGGAGGGGTTGACCGACTGCGAGCGGACCACGTCCTTCACCCGCTCGACTTCTTCAAGGATGCGGCGGGCATGGTCGTAGAGCTGCTGGCCCATCTCGGTCGGCGTCACGCCGCGGGCATGGCGCAGCAGCAGCTCGACGCCCAGCTCCTCCTCCAGATTCTTCACCTGCTGGCTCAGCGAGGGCTGGGCGATGCGCAGCATTTCGGCGGCGCGCGAGAAATTGCCGCTTTCCGTGATCTGCACGAAGTATTTCAGCTGCCGAAGATCCATGGACCACCCTGCCTCAGGTCTCGACTTTGCGGGCTGTCGCTCAAATGTCAAACTGACTAACAAATCATCATTTGCATAATCTATAGGCATTAAATTTCCAATAACTCAATAGAACCATAGAGTTATATTGCATCAACAGCGATTGAAAATGCCTATAAATGAATATGATAGGCTCAGCCTATACTTCTGATTGGAAAATCGTCTTTGTCGATTGTCTCGGCTTGTCTCTAGCCTCTGCCTCGTTGAGCCACGGGAAGCTCCCCCCGCAACTCGTGGCGCCGGGAGAGACGACACGCCTTCAGCATGAATGCCTGCGCAGCCCGCACCGGGCGGCGGCACTCGGCGCGTGCTTTCGGAACCTCCCCTGCGTGCAAGGAGCGACCATGTCCCGCGTCATCGATCTGAGCCTGCTCATCGAGGACAATATGCCGGCCCACAAGCTGTTCCAGCGGCCGGTGATCACCACCCATATGAGCCATGAGGGCACGAAGGCGCTCGGCCTCGGCGTTCCCGGCGACGCGATGACGTTCCAGACCAATTTCATCGCCATGCTCGACCATGTCGGCACCCATGTGGACGCCTTCCGGCACGTGAATCCCGAGGGCATTCCGGTCGACGAGATGCCGCTGGACATGTTCATGGGCAAGGCCGTGTGCTTCGATCTGCGCCACATCCCCGATCTCGGCGACATCAGCGTTGCCGATATGGAGGCGGCCGAGGCGCAGGCCGGCGTGAAGGTGAACGGGCACATCGTGCTGCTGTGCACCGGCTTTCACCAGCGCAACTATCCCGGCCTCGATTCCGTCTGGAAGAACCCGCTGCTGACGGTGGAGGCGACGCGCTGGCTCTTCGAGCGCGGCTCGAAGATGCACGGCGTCGAGGGCCCCTCGACCGACAAGCCCTCCGACAACCTCTTCGCCCAGCACCGCCTGTGCCGCGACCTCGGCGTCAGCCACTGGGAATGGCTGGTGAACCTCGAGGAACTCATCGGCAAGGGCGAGTTCCAGTTTTTCGGCGTGCCGCTGAAGTTCAAGGGCGGTTCCGGCTCGCCGGTGCGCGCCTTCGCCATCCTCGACTGACCCCGCAACGCCGTCCCGCGGAGGCCCCGTGCCCGCCCTCAACCTGTCGAGCGCCCATGAGTTGCGCAGCCTCGTCGCGAGCCGCCAGGTCTCGCCCGTCGAGCTGACGCGCCATGCACTCGACGCGGCGAAGGCGACGCAGGGCACGCTCAACGCCTTCTTCCTGATTCTGGAGGAACAGGCGATGGCGGACGCGCGGGCGGCGGAGGACGCCGTCATGCGGGGAGCGCCGCTCGGTCCGCTCCACGGCCTGCCCTTCTCCGCCAAGGACCTGATGGCGGTGAAGGGCCAGCCCTATGCCTCCGGCTCGCGCGCCATGGCCGACAATGTCGCCTCGGTCGATGCGCCTGCGGTGGAGCGGGCGCGGGCGGCAGGCGCCATTCTCATCGGCAAGACCACCACCAGCGAGTTCGGCTGCAAGCCGGTCGGCGACAGCCCGCTCACCGGCATCACTCGCAACCCGTGGAACCTCGACAAGACCCCGGGCGGCTCCAGCGCCGGCGCGGCGGCCTCGGTCGCCGCCGGCATCACCCCCTTCGCGCTCGGCACCGATGGCGGCGGGTCGATCCGCATTCCCTGCGCTTTCACCGGCCTCGCCGGCCTCAAGGGCCAGTTCGGCCGGGTGCCGGTGTGGCCGACCTCCGCCACCCCGACGCTCGCCCATGTCGGCCCGATCGCCCGAACGATCGCCGACGCCGCGCTGCTGTTCTCCGCCATCGCCGGTCATGATCCGCGCGACCCTGCCAGCGTCGCCGGGCCGGTGCCGGACGTGCTCGCCGCCGCTGCCGACGCCGATCTCACCGGCCTGCGCATCGCCTGGAGCCCGACGCTCGGCTACGCCCGGCCGGATCCCGAGGTGCTGCGCGTCATCGCGCCGGCGGTGCGCCGGCTCGAAGAACGCGGCGCCGTGGTCGAACAGGTCGACACGGTGTTCACCACTGACCCTGCCGATCTCTGGACCGCCGAATTCTATGCCGGCGTCGGCACGCGGCTGCGTGAGGTGCTGGAAACGCAGCGCGACCTGCTCGATCCAGCCGTCGCCACCGTGCTGGACGCGGCGATGGCGCAGGAGATGCGCGCCTATTACGACACGGTTTTCGCGCGTTATGCGCTGCGCGAGGAGATGCGGCTCTTCTTCGAGCGCTACGATGCCCTCCTCTCGCCGGTCCTGCCGGTGACCGCGCTCGCGGCCGGCACGGACATGCCGGCCCATCTCGGCGACCGCAACCTCGTGAGCTGGGTGTTCTACACCTACCCGTTCAACCTCACCGGCCAGCCGGCCGCCGCGGTGTGCGCCGGGCTGGCGAGCGACGGCATGCCGATCGGGGTGCAGGTCGTCGGCCGGGCGCTCGGCGAGGCGGATGTCGTACGCGTCGCGGCCGGCATCGAGCGCGTGCGTGCACCCATCGACCTCGTTCCTCCCGCCTTCCGCCACCCCTTTCCGCCCAGCGAGGCCCCACCATGAGCAGCCACGAAACCTTCATGCGCCGCGCCATCGAGATCAGCCGCGAGAAGATGCGGGCGGACGGCGCGGCGCCGTTCGGCTGCGTCATCGTCAAGGACGGGGTGATCGTCGGCGAGGGCGTGAACAACGTCGTCAACAATCACGACGCCACCTCGCATGGCGAGGTCGAAGCGATCCGCGATGCCGGCCGGAATCTCAAGACCTGGGACCTCTCCGGCTGCGATCTCTACACCACGTGCGAGCCCTGCGAGATGTGCGTCGCCTCGATGTTCTGGGCGCGGATCAGCCGGCTCTATTACGCCAATACGCTGAAGGACTGCGCCGATATCGGCTTCAAGCTCGAACCGCTGACAAACATGGTCCGCAGCGACCTGCACGAACGCACCCTTCCCGCCGAACGCCTGCTCCCCATCGAGGCCCGCGAGGTCCTCGACGAATGGGCGGCCTCGCCCGGTTTCAGCCCCTTCCAGTGAGTGCCGGCCCAATCAAGAACGACCTTCCCGATGGAGACGACGACATGAACGAGTTCGACGGTCCGATCACCGATTTCCGGGCGCTGCTGCACCCGATGAACCGCCGCCGCCTGCTGCAGGGCGCGGGCGCTCTCGCCGGCGCCGCCGCGCTCGGCGTCACCGCCACCGCGCCGGAGCCCGCCTATGCGCAGGACAAGGTGCTGAACCTGCTTTCCTGGCCCGGCCATGCCGACCCGGCCGTGGTCAAGCCCTTCGAGGACAAATACGGCGTGAAGGTCGTCGCCAAGGAATATGTCGGCGGCGAACCGATGCTGGCGCTGATGAACCAGTCGCCTCCCGGTTCCTTCGACGTCGTGCTGGCGGATGCCGAGTACATCCACATGCT
Organism: Pseudomonadota bacterium; assembly: GCA_023434095.1. Lineage (GTDB taxonomy): Bacteria > Pseudomonadota > Alphaproteobacteria > Rhizobiales > Xanthobacteraceae > Ancylobacter. The sequence continues at coordinate 4,182 of JAEYTJ010000035.1, forward strand.
GAAGGAGGGCGGCTTCATCGACAAGATGAACCCGGCCGACTACCCGCTCGCCGACTACTGGCCGGAATTCCAGAAGTTCGAGCCGCACTGGGTCGGCGACGATCTCTATTCGGTGCTGATCCGCTTCGGCTATCTCGGCATCGCCTACCGCACCGACGTGCTCTCGGAAGCCGACGTGAAGTCCTACAAGGCGCTGTGGGACCCGAAGATCAAGGGCAAGCTCGGCTTCTTCGACTGGTACCTGCCGACCATGGGCTGCCTCAGCCTCTATGACGGCAACAAGCCGCCCTTCGACATTTCCGACACCGCCTTCGGCAAGCTGAAGGAGACGCTGTTCTCCCTCAAGCCCCAGACCGCCGGCTTCTATTCCATGGCCGACCAGTTCTCCATGCTGACCAACGGCACCGCCGCCGCCATCCCCGGCGTCGGCGACTGGGTGGTGCTGCTGCTGCAGAAGAACGGCGTTCCGGTCTCGGCCACCGTGCCGGACGAAGGCGGCATCCAGTGGACGGAGTCGATGTCCATCGTCTCCTCCTCCACCAAGAAGGACCTCGCCAAGGCCTTCATCCAGTACATGTCCTCGCCGGAAGGCCAGGTGCGCTCCTCGATCATGCCGGCCTATTGGGCCTCGATCCCCAACAAGAAGGGCTGGGAGCTGCTCAACAAGCAGCACCTCGCCGAGGCCAAGGCGCTGCGCCACACCTTCGACGCCCGCAACGTCATGGACGAGTACAAGGACGGCAAGATCTTCATCCGCAAGACTCCGGTGCAGCAGAGCATCGAGCAATGGAACGATGTCTGGTCGGAATTCAAGGCGATGTGACCCGTGCCCCGGCGGGCGGCCCCGCGCCGCTCGCCGGTTCCTGCTTGCCCTAAGACAGCCCCGAAGGCTTCATGAGCGATACTCTTCCTGCACGGGAACCCGCACCCACAGTGACGTCGCGCCGCGCCACCGGCGCGCGCTTTGCCGTGTTCTGGGGCGCGCCGCCGGCACTTTGGCAGGCCGCGTTCTTCCTGGTGCCGCTCGGCTTCCTCGTCGCCATGACCTTCTGGTCGGTGAAGAACTTCCGGCTGACGCCGGATTCGACGCTGGCCAACTGGATGTTCATCCTCAACGCCGGCTTCTTCCGCAACGCCTATGTCTACACTCTCTGGCTGTCGGTGCTGACCGCCGTCATCGCCAGCGTCGCGGCCTTCCCGGCCGCCTATACGCTCGCCTACAAGGTCAGCCCGGCGACACGGCGCTTCATGATCTTCATGCTGGTGGTGCCGTTCTTCACCAGCTACCCCGTGCGCATCTATTCCACCCAGATCTTCTTCAGCCCGCAGGGCATCATCAACAGCGTGCTGATGCCGCTCGGGCTCGGGCCGCTGCAGGTGCTGAACACCCCGACCGGCACGGTGGTGGGCTATCTCGTGCTCACCTTGCCGCTTGTCGTGCTGCTGCAGACCTTCGCCCTGGCCAATGTGCCGCGCACCCTCATCGAGGCGGCGCATAATCTCGGTTGCGGCCGGCTGCGCACCATCGCGTCGGTGATCATTCCCTCGGCCCGCATCGGCCTCATCGTCGCCGGCACCTTCGCCTTCGTGCTGGCCTTCGGCGACTATGTGGCGCCGACCTATCTTGGCGGCTCCAAGCCGCCCACGCTCAGCATCCTCATCGCCGACCAGGTGAAGTCCGGCAACAACTGGCCGCGCGCCTCCGTGGTCGCGGTGATGATGATCGTGACGCTGATGGTGGTGATGCTGGTGATGATCGGCCTTGCCTATGGCCGGCGGAAAGGCAGGGCATGAGCATGGCCGCGCTCCGCCGCCTCCTGCTGGTCGTCTACACGGCGCTGGTGTTCGCCTTCATCTTCGCGCCCATCGTCTCGACCATCGTGTTCTCGTTCAACGCCGACCGTTTCCCCAGCCTGCCCTGGGGCGGTTTCAGCCTGCAATGGTACGAGGCGATCTTCGCCGACGCGACGATCCAGCGCGGGCTGATGAACAGCCTCATCGTCGCCGGCGTCACCTGCGTCATCGCGACCTTCCTCGGCTTCTCCGCCGCCTATGTCGACTATCGCTACCGCTTCCTCGGCAAATCGGTCTACCTCGCCCTCGCCGCCCTGCCGCCGACCGTGCCGGTGGTCATTCTCGGCGTGGCGCTGCTCACCTTCGAGGGCCGGGTCGGCCTGTCGGGGACGCTTCAGGGCATCATCGTCGGCCATGTCGTGCTGGCGACCCCCTTCGCCATGGCGCTGGTGCGGATGCGCCTCGCCGATCTCGACCCCGACATTGAGCGCGCGGCGTGGAATCTCGGCGCCTCGCCCTGGTCGACCTTGTTCGGCGTCATCGTGCCGTTCTGCCTGCCGGCGATCCTCGCGGCGGTGTTCCTTACCGCCGCCGTCTCCTTCGACGAGTTCATGATCGCCTGGTT
>JAEYTJ010000083.1 GCA_023434095.1 Pseudomonadota bacterium
AGTCGCCCGAGAAGTGCCCCTCATTGCCGAACATCTCGTGCCAGGACAGCACCGCGTCGTTGCAGGGATGGTAGGCATAGTGGCAGGTCGGGCGATAGGCGACCTGGGCGCCGTTGCGCACGGTGAAGTAGTCGGCGATCGAGATCGACTCGTTGTGGGTGACGAGGAAGCCGTGCTGCGCCCCGAGGCTCGGGCACCAGGTGCGCACCTTGGTGGCGGCGCCGGCCTGCATCAGATAGATCGCCGCGCCGGAGCCGAAATTATGGGTGTGGGCGTTGGCCGGCATCCATTTCTCATGGGTGCCCCAGCCGAGTTCGGAGGGCTGGAGCCCCTCGGAGACAAAGCCTTCCACCGACCAGGTGTTGACGAACTTGCCGAAGGGGCGCGGGTCGCGGGCGCGCTGGGTGTCGCGCTCGGCGATGTGGATGCCCTTGACGCCGGCGCGGCTCATCAGCTCCGCCCAACCCTCGCGGCTGGTCGGTTCCTCGAAGTCGAGCCCGGTATCGGTGGCGACGTCGACCAGCGCCTGCTTGACGAACCACGACACCATGCCGGGATTGGCGCCGCAGCAGGAAACCGCCGTGGGGCCGCCCGGATTGGCGCGCTTGGCCTTCAGCATGGATTCGCGCAGCGCGTAGTTGGAGCGGCTGGCGGGGGTGGCGTCCTTGTCGAAATAGAAGCCAAGCCAGGGCTCGACCACCGTGTCGATGTAGAGCGCGCCGCAGTCGCGGGCGAGCGTCATGATGTCGACGGAGCCGGTGTCGACCGAGAGGTTGATGAGGAAGCCGCGCCCGCCGGTGGTCAGCAGGGGCTTCAGCACGTCGACGTAGTTTTCCTGGGTGATCGCCAGCTGCAGGAAGCGGATGCCGCGCTCGTCGAGAAGCGCGCGGTTGTCGTCCACCGGGTCGATGACGGTCAGCCGTTCCTTGTCGAAATCGAAATGCCGCTCGAGGAGGGGCAGGGTACCGCGACCGATCGAGCCGAAGCCTATCATCACGAGGGGACCGTCGATTTTTCCGTAGACCGGCCAGACTGACATTCTCGGGGACACTCCTTTGGTTCCGAAGGTTGAAAGCGGCCGCACCATGGGACGCCGCAGCCTGCCGCGTCAATGGTGACGCGCACGTGACGGGGGGCGTTCGAAGGTTGATCGGTTCTGAACGTCGTCATGGCCGGGCTTGGCCCGGCCATCCATGCCTGGGGCTGGTGGCGCCGGCAAAGTCATGGATGCCCGGCCCGAGGCCGGGCATGACGGGGCTCTCGTTGGCGCGATGCCCCGTCGGGCGTCAGACCGGGCTTGGCCCAGCCATTGATGCTTGTTGGCGGCAGCGGCGGCAAGGTCGTAGTCGGCGCGGGGGAAACCGAGGCATCACCCGGTCTTGCGGAGGTACCGGGAGCCTGACAGCTTGCCGTCATGAAGGGCGGCTTCGTCTATCTTCTCACCAACCGGCCGAACGGGACGCTGTATGTCGGCGTGACGTCGGACCTGGTTCGACGGGTCTGGGAGCATCGCGAGGGAGTGGTCGAGGGATTCACCCGGCGCTATCGATTGAAATCACTTGTCTATTTTGAGCACTACGACGAAATCGCCACCGCCATTCAGCGCGAGCAGACCATGAAGCACTGGCCTCGCGCCTGGAAGGTGCGGCTGATCCATGCCGCCAATCCGGACTGGCGCGACCTTTACGACGAGATCGTGCGTTAGAGCCGCCGGCGGGGAGGTCGTGGATGCCCGGCCCAAGGCCGGGCATGACGGTGCTCTCCCGCGCGATGGCGTTCGAGGGCTGCTTGGCTCTGAACGTCATCAGCACCAGGCGCGGCAATCGATTTCGGCGTCCGGCGCTGCGAGCGGTCGCCCGCCCCGCACCTCACGCATCGGCGGCGAGGATGTGGTTGCGGACCAGCGGGTAGACCTGGCCCTTCCAGCGGCGGCCGGAGAACACGCCGTAATGGCCGACGCCGGCCTGCATGTGGTGGCGGCGCAGATGCGGGCGCAGGGAGGTGCAGATGTCCTGCGCCGCCACCGTCTGGCCGACCGCGCAGATGTCGTCGCGCTCGCCTTCCACGGTGAGCAGGGCGGTGCGGCGGATGGCCCGGAAGTCGATGCGCGCGCCGCGATAGGTGAGCACGCCGCGCGGCAGTTCGTGCTGCTGGAACACCTTGGCGATGGTTTCCAGATAGAACTCGGCCGCGAGGTCGAGCACGGCGAAATATTCGTCATAGAAGGTCTTGGTCGTGGCGGCCTTGTCTCGCTCGCCCATGGCGAGGTTCTCGTAGAGCCCGAGATGCGCCTTCACATGGCGCTCCAGATTCATCGCCATGAAGGCGCCGACCTGCACGAAGCCGGGATAGACCCGCCGCCCCGCCCCCGGAAAGCCCGGCGGCACGGTGGCGATGAGGTTCTGCGCGAACCACTCGATGGGCTTGGAGGTGGCGAGCTCGTTCACCTTGGTCGGGTTGACGCGGGTGTCCACGGGCCCGGCCATCAGCGTCATCGACAGGGGCTGGGCCGGGTTGTCCGCCTGCGCCATGACCGCACCGGCGGCGAGCACCTGCACGCAGGGCTGGCACACCGCGAGCACGTGGGCGCCGGGGCCGATTTCCTCGAGAAAGCGGACGACGTGGCCGACATAATCGTCGAAGCCGAAGCCGCCCTCGCTCAGCGGCACGTCGCGGGCATTGTGCCAGTCGGTGATGTAGACGTCGTGTTCCGGCAGCAGCGTCTTCACCGTGTCGAGCAGCAGCGTGGCGAAATGGCCGGACAGCGGCGCGACGACGAGAAGGCGGGGCTGGGGCTGGTCGACATCCTTGGCGAAATGCAGCAGCGAGCCGAAAGGCAGCGACAGCGCCACCTCCTCGCGCAGCTCGACCTCGCGATTGCCGACGGTGACGGTGCCGATGGCGAAGGGCGGGCGCTCATGGCTGAGGCCGGCCCGCTCGATCATCTCGAAGCCGGCGGCGAGGTTGCGCAGCAGCGGGGTGTCGTTGAGGCCGCCCATCGCCTCGCCCATCGTGCCGAGCATCTGTCGCGACAGCCGCGCGGCCAGGCGGAACGGATCGAACAGATCGGACTGGGCCTGATAGGCGGCATAGATCATCGGCGGGAAATCTTCCGGCAAAGCGCGAACGGCGACGGGGCGGCGGGAGGCCAGATGCTCCGGCCGCCGGTCGCTCGGCGCAGGGTGCGGATGCACGGTGCGACAAGGATCGGCGGGCCTGCCGGAGCCATCCTAGAGCGGATGCAATGAAGCTGCCAAGGAGGGCGCGCGCGGCGGCCGCGCCGCCCCTCGCTCCGGGCGCGCCGTCATCGCCCGGTCGGGAATGGCACGAACTGTGATTGCGGTTTTCCCGCTGCACACTGACGCCCGCCGAAACAGGACGCCCGCCAATGCCGCCCGCCAAGCCGACTGCAAAGCCGCCCGCGACCCGCCCCGCGCCTGCCGCTGCCCGCAGCAAGGAGCCGGCCGAGCGGTCCGCCAAGCGGTCCCCCAAGGCTTCGGCGCCGGACGCCCGACGGGAAGCGCAAGCGGAGGCGCCGGCGGCGGTGCTTACCATCAGCAGCAAGAACTACTCGTCGTGGTCGCTGCGCGGCTATCTCCTGTGCCGGCTGGCCGGGCTTCCCTTCACCGAGGCGCGGGTCTCGGCGGACGACCCTTCGATCCGGGCGGAGCTGCTGCTGCAATCCTCCTCCTTCCTCGTGCCGGGCCTCGACCATGAGGGGCTGCGCATCTGGGACACGCTGTCCATCGCCGAATATCTGCACGAATTGATGCCAGAGGCCGGGCTTCTGCCCAGTAACCGCGCAGCGCGGGCGCAGTGCCGCTCCATCAGCGGGGAAATGCATTCCGGCTTCGCCAATCTGCGCTCGGCGCTGCCGATGAACATCAAGGCGCACCATCCCGGCTTCAAGGTGTGGGCCGGCGCGCAGGGCGACATCCTGCGCATCGTCACCCTCTGGACCGAGTGCCTCGCGGCCCATGGCGGGCCCTATCTGTTCGGGGCGACGCCGACCATGGCGGACGCGATGTACGCCCCCGTCTGCTCGCGCTTCACCACCTATGACGTGCCGCTGGACCCGGCGAGCCGCGCCTATTGCAAGACCATGCTCGCCCTGCCGGCGATGCAGGACTGGATGGACGCGGCGCGTGCGGAGCCGGAGGAGATGGAAGAGCTGGACGTGGAGTTCTGAGGAGGCGGGGTTACAGAGCGATGTCATCCTGAGGAGCGCGCGGAGCGCGCCTCGAAGGATGGCCTTTCGGGCGCTCGTTGGCGACATCCTTCGAGGCCCGGCCATAGGCCGGGCACACAGGATGACGTCGCATCTGGGATGCCCCCAGTCCCCCGATCGGCGCGCCGCGCTGCGGCTCGTCCGGGATGACGATAAGGGCCGGCCGTATCCGCCACCACCCTACCCCTCAGGACCGGGCTTGACCCGGCCACCCAGTCTTTGGGGCCAGCGTGGAGCGCGTGGCGGGATCCCCGGGGCAAGCCCGGGGATGAGGGCGCGGGCGCCCCCTCAATGCGCCTCGTCCCAGTTCAACGCCGCGCGGGCGTCGACCTTCAGCGGCACGTTCAGCGCCACGGCCGGGAAGGGGGCCAGCTCCATCACCTCGCGCACCACGGGGATGGTGGCGGCGACCTCGTCGTCGGGCACCTCGAAGATCAGCTCGTCGTGCACCTGCAGCAGCATGCGGGCGGAAAGGCGGGCCTTGGCCAGCGCCCCGTCCATCCGCACCATGGCGCGGCGGATGATGTCGGCGGCCGAACCCTGGAGGCGGGCATTGATCGCCGCGCGCTCGTTGAAGGCGCGGATCGAGGGGTTCTTGGCGTTGATGTCCGGGTAGTAGCAGCGCCGGCCGAACAGCGTTTCGACATAGCCATGCTCGCGGGCGAAGGCGCGGGTCTCGTCCATATAGGCGCGGATGCCGGGGAAGCGCTCGAAATAGCGCTTGATATAGGCGCCCGCCTCCTCGCGGGGGATGGAGAGCTGGTTGGCGAGGCCAAACGCCGAGATGCCGTAGATGATGCCGAAATTGATGGCTTTCGCCCGCCGGCGTACCTCGCCCGGCATGCCCTCGATCGGCACGCCGAACATTTCCGACGCCGTCATGGCGTGAATGTCGAGCCCGTCCTGGAAGGCCTGGCGCAGCGAGGGCGTGTCGGCGATCTCAGCCAAGAGCCGCAGCTCGATCTGCGAGTAATCGGCCGAGATCAGCTTGTGGCCCGGCGCGGCAATGAAGGCCTTGCGGATCTTGCGCCCTTCTTCCGAGCGCACCGGGATGTTCTGCAGATTCGGCTCGGAGGAGGAAAGCCGCCCCGTCGTGGTGGCCGCCAGCGCGAAGGAGGAATGCACCCGGCCGGTTTCGGGGTGGACATAGGAGGGCAGGGCGTCGGCATAGGTCGATTTCAGCTTCTGCAGCTGGCGCCAGTCGAGGATGCGGCGCGGCAGTTCGTGTCCCTGCTCTGCCAGCTCCTCCAGCACGTCGGCCCCCGTGGACCACGCGCCCGTCGGCGTCTTGCGCCCGCCGGGAATGGCCATCTTGCCGAACAATATGTCGCCGAGCTGCTTGGGCGAGCCGGGGTTGAAGCTCTCCCCCGCCATCTCGGAAATATCCGCTTCCAGCCGGCCCATGCCCTGCGCGAACTCGCCGGACAGGCGCGAGAGCATCTGCCGGTCGATCATGATGCCGCGCGCCTCCATGCGGGCGAGCACGGCGACCAGCGGGCGCTCCAGCGTCTCGTAGACCGTGGCCTTGCCCTCGCTGGCGAGGCGGGGTTTCAGCACCCGCCACAGCCGCAGCGTCACGTCGGCATCCTCGGCGGCGTATTCGCTGGCCTTGTCGAGCGGGGCGCGGTCGAAGCAGATCTGCCCCTTCCCCTTGCCGCACACCTCCTCATACTTGATCGGCGTGTGGCCGAGCCAGCGCATGGACAAGGGGTCCATGCCGTGCGGCGAGGCGCCGGCGTCCAGCACATAGGAGATCAGCATCGTGTCGTCGTAAGGGGCGACCTCGATGCCGACGCGCTTCAGCACCAGCCAGTCATATTTCAGGTTCTGGCCGATCTTGAGGACGGCGGGGTCCTCCATGAGCGGCTTCAGCACGGCGAGCGCGTCCCGGGTCGGAATCTGGTCCGGCAGCAGGCCTTCGCTGAACAGGCCCTCATCGCCACCCTTATGGGTAAGGGGGACGTAGCAGGCCTCGTTCGGCGCGGTGGCGAGCGAGAAGCCGACCAGCTCCGCCTGCATCGGGTCGAGGCCGGTGGTCTCGGTGTCGACCGCGACGACGCCGATCTGGGCGGCGCGGGTGACCCATTCCTCCAGCCGCGCCAGCGTGCGCACCGTCTCGTAGCGTGAGCGGTCGACCGGGGTGGCGGTGGCCTCCGCCTGCCGCTGGGCGGCGAGCGCCTGCGGGGTGAAGCCGTCCGCCGCGCTCGGCGCGTCCTCCACCGGCACCGCGGTCTCGCGCGTGTCCGGGTCGAGCCCGGCGGCCAGCAGCGCGCTTTCACCGCCGCCCGCCTTCAGGCCGGGGTCGGGCTCGATGGCGGCGACGTCGATCTCATAGGCCTCGCCGACGCGGCGGGTCAGCGTGGTGAATTCCATCGCCTTGAGGAAGGCGATCAGCTTGCGGCCCTCCGGCTCCACCACGGCGATGTCGTCGAGCGGCACGTCGAGCGCCACGTCGCGCTTCAGCGTCACCAGCTGGCGCGACAGGCGGGCCTGGTCGGCGAACTCGATCAGGTTCTCGCGGCGCTTGGTCTGCTTGATCTCCTCGGCGCGGGCCAGCAGCGTGTCGAGGTCGCCATATTCGGCGAGCAGCTGGGCGGCGGTCTTGATGCCGATGCCGGGCACGCCGGGCACGTTGTCGACGGAATCGCCGGCGAGCGACTGCACGTCCACCACCTTGTCGGGGGCGACGCCGAACTTCTCGAACACTTCCTCGACGCCGATCGCCTTGTCCTTCATCGGGTCGTACATGCGCACCAGCCCGTCGACGAGCTGCATCAGGTCCTTGTCGGAGGAAATGACGGTGACGCGGGCGCCCTTGGCCTTGGCCTCTTCGGCATAGGTGGCGATGAGGTCGTCGGCCTCAAAGCCGGCCTGCTCGACGCAGGCGAGATCGAAGGCGCGGGTCGCCTCGCGGATCAGCGGGAATTGCGGGCGCAGATCGTCCGGCAGCTCCGGGCGCTGCGCCTTGTAGAGCGGGTAGATGTCCTTGCGGAAGGTCTGCTCGGACTTGTCGAACACCACGGCGAGATGGGTCGGCCGGGGCGCGAAGCCGCCACCATTCTGGCCCGCGCGCACCAGCTTCCACAGCATATTGCAGAACCCCGCCACCGCGCCCACGGGCAGCTTGTCGGACGAGCGGGTGAGCGGCGGCAGAGCGTGATAGGCGCGGAAAATATAAGCCGAGCCATCGATGAGGACGACATGGTCGCCGGTCTCGACGGTCTCGTGATGGGGATCAGTGGCGGGCATTGCGGGCTCCGTTTCGGGCCGCACGATGCCCCCGGCGCCGCTTCGGGGCAAGGGGGCGGGATCAGCGCGCCAGCCAGGCGGCGAGGCCGTCCAGCGTCTCGATCCCGTAGCCCACCGCGCCGAACCCGATCACCGCCTGCCGCCGCGCGCGGCTCGGATGCAGCTGGCGCAGGGTGATCACGGTCTTGCCGTCGTCCTGCGCGTCGAAGGTCACCGTCATGCGGAACCGGTCGGGATCGCCGGGGTCGGGCGTGCCGTAATCCGCGACGATGCGCTCGTTCGGCACGATTTCGAGGAAACGCATGAGGTTGGGGAAGCGCTGCTCCCGCCCTTCGAACACACCGACCATGTCGAAGCGCCAGACCCCGCCCACGCGAATATCGGCCGCGTGGGTTTCGATGCGCAGGCCGGCCGGGCCGTACCACGCGGCCAGCGCCGCCGGGTCCATCCAGGCGGCGA
>JAEYTJ010000291.1 GCA_023434095.1 Pseudomonadota bacterium
CGCCCGCCAATGCTCTCGGCGCCGAGATGGTGCCCGACGAGGTGAAGGACGAGCGCTGGAAGCGCTTCATGGAGGTGCAGCAGCGCGTCAGCGCCCGCCGCCTCAAGCGCAAGGTCGGCACCCGCCAGCAGGTCATCATCGACAGCGTCGGTCCCACCGTGGCCGTGGGCCGTTCCAAGGCCGACGCGCCGGAAATCGATGGCGTGGTGCATGTGGCGGCACGCCGTCCGCTGCGGGTCGGCGAGATCGTCACCGTCAAGATCGAGCGCGCCGACGCTTATGACCTGCACGGCACGGCGGTGGGGTACTGAAACCCCTTGGAAATGCCGCCCCTATTCGAGAATGCGCCTCAGCTGATCGGACGGGATGATGCTCTCGTCGACGGTCGGCCAGGCCAGGACGACGGTGTAGGCGAGGGTCATCGAAAAGGCGATCGCGAAGGTCGAGAGGCCGATCATCAGCTGGTAACGCTTGCCGACATGCAGTGCCGCCAGACCGACCAGCGACAGCACGCCGAGCACCATGACGACGATCCAGCGATGCGGCGCCAGATCGGCGTGCAGGATGAAGTAGCGGTCGGTGCGCAGGCGGCGTAGCTCCAGCTGGCCCGACAGCAGCAGGTTGCGCAGATGGGAGGGCACGGCGGCATTCGCCTCGGCGCGGGCGATGACGTCGACCAGCGCCTCGAAGCTCGCGGACACCTCGGCATGGGGCTGCACCCAGCCCTCGTCCCACTCGTAACGGGAAAGCGCCCGCGCATAGACACCCACCGCGTCGTCCACCGCCCGGCATTCCGGTCCGCAGACGCGGGCGATGTCGAGCATGGCGTCGAGCTTCTGCACTTCCTGCAGGGCGGTGCGGGCGTATTGCGTCTCGCGGTTCCATATATCGCTGACCATGAAGGCGAGGAACAGCGCGAAGGGCAGCGTCAGCGCGCTCAGATACGAGGTCTGGAGATCGCGGGGCACGAACACCGCGACAAGGCGTGGACGCATCGCCAGCCAGTAGCACGCCCCACCCGCCAAGAGCGGGATGGTGGCGACGAAGACCACGAAAACCGTGAAGTATTCGCTGACGAAAAGCCGGCTCCAGGTCACGCGGCGCCCTCTGTCTCAGGCCCTCAGGAGGTCGCGCAGCGTGGCCCCGATCACCTGCGTCGCGGCCTTGAGGTCGCTGATGCGCACATGCTCGTCCGCCGCGTGGGCATTGGCTTCCAGTATGGAGCGCGGGCCGGCGCCATAGAGCACGGTCGGCACCCCGGCCGCCGTATAGTGGCGGGCGTCGGTATAAAGCGGCACGGCGGTGGCCGGCGGGGTTTCGCCCAGCACCTGCGCCGCATGGCGCTGGATCGTCTCCACCAGCCGGTCCGTGCCCGGCAGGGTGCGCAGCGGCTCCGCGAGGATGAGGCGGCGGCATTCGATCTCGATGCCCTCCCTCCCCGCCACTGCGCGTTCCGCCAGCGCATGCAGCTCCGCCTCGACGGCCTCGCCGTTCTCCTCCGGCGTCAGCCGGCGGTCGACGCGGAGCACGATGCGGTCGGGAACCACGTTGGTGTTGATGCCGCCGGAGATGAGGCCGACGGTGATCTTCGGCGAGCCGATGCCCGGCGTCGCGCTGGTGAGGGTGGCGAGCCTCCGGCGCTCGGCGTAGATGGCGTCGAGAATGCCGGTGGCTGCTTCGAGCGCGTCCGCTCCTGTCTCCGGCATCGCTGCGTGCGCCTGCTTGCCGCGCACCACGATTTCCATGTGGAGACAGCCATTGTGCGCGACCACCACCGCGTAGGAGAACCCCGCGGAAATGGCGAGATCCGGCGTGCTGATGCCGTGCTCCAGCAGCCATTGTGGCCCGACGAAGCCGCCGGCCTCCTCGTCATAGGTGAGATGCAGCTCGACCGTCCCGTCGAGGCCCTCCGGCCGGTCCTTCAGCCCCAGCAAAGCGAAGGCATAGGTGGCGAAGTCGGATTTCGACACCGCCGCGCCGCGGCCATAGATCGCCCCGCCCTTCTCCACGGCGCCGTAGGGATCGTAGGTCCATCCCTCGCCGGGCGGCACCACGTCGCCATGGGCGTTGAGCGCGATGACCGGTCCGCTGCCACTGCCGAAGCGCTCGCGGACGATGAGGTTTACCACCGATTTCATCCCGTGCGCGCGCACGAAGGGCTCCGGCACGGCATGGCGTTCGACGGTGAAGCCGAGTTCTTCCAGCAGCCTGGCTGCGACCTCGGCATGCGGCGCGCAGTCACCCGGCGGGTTGTCGCTGGGAACGCGCACCAATGCCTTGAGGAAGTCGACCTCGCGGGCCAGCCTGTCGTCGTCGCCGGAAGTGCTCACATCAGTGCTCCGCCTGGACCGCCATCGGGTGGGGCCGTTGAAACCGCTCGAGGAGGGAGCGCCGGAGCCACAGCATAACGACCGGGCGCGGCTTCGCCATCGCCGGGGGGCCAAAGGAAACGGCCTCGTCAGACCGGCGAGCAGCGCGCCGGTGCGCGGGTGTCAGGAAGGAGTTGGTGAGATCGACCGGCGTCGAGGCGGTCCGGCCGGGCTCCTCGATCATCGCCGCGGCGCGGGAGCCGAGGACGGCGATATCCACGGGGATCGTCATGGTGTCGACACTGCGCCTCCGGCCAGACGGGAACTCCTGTCCCGCCTGCGCAATCGCACATGGCGCCGGCTTTGGCAATTGCGGCGGCGCGACCGGGGCCGCGCCGCCGAAACAGGATGGCGGCGCTATTTGCCAGGCACCTGGTCGTCGATGCCCTTGACGTACCAGTTCATGGAAAGGATGTCCTTGTCGGGCAGCACCTCGCCCTCCTTCACCACGACCTCGCCCTTCTGGTTGAGGATCGGGCCCTTGAACGGGAGCCGCGCCCCGGAGGTGATCGCCGCCTGGGTCTCTTCCGCCATCTTCTTCACATCGTCGGGCATGTTGGTGTAGGGGGCCATCACCACCTCGCCATCCTTCATGCCGCCCCAGGTGTCGGTGGAGGTCCAGGTGCCGTCGAGGGCCGCCTGCACGCGCTCGATGTAATAGGGTGCCCAGTCGTCGTCGATGGCGGTCAGCTGCGAGTCCGGGCCGAACTTGATCATGTCCGACGCCTGTCCGAAGGCGAAGACATCACGCGACTCGGCGGCCTGCATGGCGGCGGGACTGTCGGTGTGCTGCGAGATGATGTCGGCGCCCTGGTCGATCAGCGCCTTGGCGGCGTCGGCTTCCTTCGCCGGATCGAACCAGGAGTTCACCCAGACGATCTTGATCTTCATGTCGGGATTGACCGACTGCGCGCCGAGCATCAGCGAATTGATGCCGGAGATCACTTCCGGGATCGGGAACGAGGCGATGTAGCCCACCGTGCCGGTCTTCGACATCTTGGCCGCGATCTGGCCGAGGACGTAGCGGCCCTCATGGAACTTGGCGGCATAGGTCGCGACGTTCTTCGCCCGCTTGAAGCCGGTGGCGTGCTCGAAATAGACGTTCGGGTGGCGCTTGGCGACCTTCAGCGTCGGCTCCATGAAGCCGAAGGAGGTCGTGAAGATGATCTTGTTGCCGGCGCGGGCGAGCTGCTCGATCACGCGCTCGGCGTCCGGTCCCTCGGAGACGTTCTCGACGAAGGTGGTCTCCACCTTGTCGCCGAACTTCTTCTCGACCGCCAGCCGGCCCTGGTCGTGCTGGTAGGACCAGCCGAAATCGCCGACCGGACCGACATAGACCCAGGCTGCCTTCAGCTTCTCCGCCGCCTTGGCCGGCGTGCCCGCCCCGGCGAGGGCTAGGCCCGAGGCGATGGCCACCGCCATGGAGAGAATCTTGCGCATGAACGTCTCCGCTCCATCAGTCGCGGCCGGAGATGTCACCGGCGCACGCGACCGCCTCGCGCACCGGGAGGCCGCAGGGCGCGGCCGGGTCTGTGGTCTCGTTCAGCGATCCGGCACGAAAGGCACGCCCAGCGAGGCCGGCGCCCCCTGCCCGTGCTTCAGCGCCGAAATCACCACCAGCGCCCCGATGGTCGCGAGATAAGGCAGCGACGACAGCAGCTGGGAGGGAATGCCCAGCCCGAACCCTTGCGCATGCAGCTGCAAGATCGAGACCGCGCCGAAGAGATAGGCGCCGGCCAGCAGCCAGAGCGGGCGCCAGGCGGAGAAGACCACCAGCGCCAGCGCGATCCAGCCGCGCCCGGCGGTCATGTCGCTGGCCCAGAACGGCGTGTAGGCAAGCGAGAGATGCGCCCCGGCCAACCCCGCGCAGGCCCCGCCGAACATCACCGCCAGCGTGCGGATACCGCGCACGGGGTGGCCGAGCGCATGCGCCGCCGCATGGTTTTCGCCCACCGCTCGAAGCACGAGGCCGATGCGCGTCCGCGTCAGCGTGTAGGTCACGGCCGCCAGCAGCAGCAGCGAGGCGTAGACATAGGCATTCTGTCCGAATACCGCCTCGCCGATGACCGGCAGGTCGGTGAGGCCCGGAATGACCAGTTCCGGCGCGCCGTCGAGCCGCGTGCCGACGAAATTAGAGCCGATGAGGCCGGCGACGCCGAGGCCGAGAATGGTGGTGGCGAGGCCGGAAGCGACCTGATTGGTCGCTAGCCAGATGGCGAGGCCGGCGAAGACGAGCGAGAGCGTCACACCCGCCAGAACCGCCGCCAGCGTGCCGAGCAGCAGGCTGCCGGATCCATAGGCGGTGGCGTAGCCGACGGCGGCGCCGACGATCATCATGCCCTCGACGCCGAGATTGAGCGTGCCGGCCCGCTCCGCCACCAGTTCGCCGAGCGAGGCCAGCAGCAGCGTCGTCGCCGCCGCCACGATGCTGGCGAGCACCGCGCCGAGGATCGCCACATCAAGCATGGGTCGCTCCCTCCACCCGGCGGATGCGGTAGCGCACCAGCACATCGGCCGCGAGAATGGCGATCAGCAGCGTGCCCTGGAACACCCGCGTCACGTCGAAAGGCATCCGCATGCTGATCTGCGCCGCCTCGCCGCCGATATAGGTGAGGGCGAGCACGAGGCTGGCGATGAGGATGCCCACTGGGTGCAGCCGGCCGAGCATGGCGGCGATGATGGCGGTGAAGCCGTAGCCGGGCGAGATGGTCGGCTGCAGCTGGCCGATGGGGCCGGCGACCTCGATGATGCCGGCGAGCCCCGCCAGCGCGCCCGACACCGCGAACACGCCATAGGTCACGCGCTTCTCGTCGAAGCCGGCGAAGGCCGCGGCACGGGGTGCCGAGCCGGCCAGCTCGATGGAGAAGCCCACCAGCGTGCGCCCCAGCACGAAGGTGGCGGCGATCACCGCCAGCAGCGCGATGACGATGCCCGCATGCAGCCGCCCCTCGCCCATCAAGAGCGGCATCAGCGCCGCATCGTCGAAGGTGACGCTTTGCGGGAAGTTGAAGCCCTGCGGGTCGCGCCAGGGGCCGCGCACAAGATAGTCGAGCCCGAGCTGCGCGACATAGACCAGCATCAGGCTGGTGAGGATTTCGCTGGAGCCGAAGCGCACCCGCAGGAAAGCCGGGATCAGCCCCCACAGCGCGCCGCCGATGGCGCCGAGCACCAGCATGGCGGGGAGAACCCACGGCCCCGCCTCGGTGCCCTGCGTCGCCAGCGCCAGCCAGGAGCCAAGCACGGCACCGGCGACATACTGGCCCTCGGCGCCGATGTTCCAGCGGTTGGCTCGGTAGCAGAAGGCGAGGCCGACGCCGATCAGCAGCAGGGGCGAGGCCTTCACCACCAGTTCCTGCAGCGTATAGGGGTCGCCCAGCGGCTCGATGAAATAGATGGAGAAGGCGCGGACGGGGTCGTGGCCGAGCGCCACGAACATCACCGCCCCGACTGCCAGCGTGACGACCAGCGCCACCAGCGGCGCCAGCGCGTGCCGCAGGGGGGAGACATTCTCCTGCCGTTCGAGCCTAAGCGGCATGGTGGTCCTCCCCGCCGGCCGGATGGGTATCGTGCGCCCCGTGGGCGCCGCCCATGGCGAGGCCGATCGCCTCGCGCGAGGTTTCCTCCACCGGCACCGGGGTGGTCAGCCGCCCCTCGCTCATCACGGCGATGCGGTCGGTGAACTCAAGCAATTCGTCGAGGTCCTGGCTCACCACCAGCACCGCGCAGCCCTGCGCCGCGCGCTCGCGCAGCGTGGTGCGGATGAAGGCCGCCGCCGCCGCGTCCACGCCCCAGGTCGGCTGGTCGACGACGATGAGGACCGGGTTGCGCAGCACCTCGCGCCCGATGACGAATTTCTGCAGGTTGCCGCCGGACAGCCGCCGCGCCTTCGGGTCCTTGCCGCCGAAGCGCACGTCGAAGCCCTTCACGATCTTCTGGAAGCGGCCGAACAGGGTGGTGCGGCGAATGACGTCCGCGGTGACGATCTCACCGTCGCCATGGGTGGTCAGCAGCACGTTGTCGGAAAGCCGCATGTCCGGCGCGGCGGCGTGGCCGAGCCGCTCCTCCGGGACGAAGCCGGCGCCGAGCGCCCGCCGCTGGGTCGGGCCGAGGCCGCCAGCGACCACCTTGTCGATGACAATGCTCTCCTGGTCCTCCACCGGCGTCTCGCCCGAGAGCACGTTGAACAGCGCCGTCTGGCCATTGCCCGCCACGCCAGCGATGCCGACGATCTCGCCGGCGCGGACTTCGATATTGATGTCGTGGAGGGCCGAACCGCGCGAGCCGTCGCCGGCCAGGTTGAGGTGCCGCACCAGCAGGCGCGGCTCGCCCAGCTCATGGGTGGCGGCGCGCGGCGTGCGCGGCACTTCCGCGCCCACCATCAGCCGGGCGAGGCTGGCGGAGGATTCGCGCTTGGGATCGACTTCGGCGATGAACTTGCCGCCGCGCAGCACGGTGGCGCGGTGGCAGAGCCGGCGCACCTCGTCCAGCTTGTGGCTGATGAACAGCACCGCCCGCCCCTCGCCGGTCAGCACGTCGACGGTGCGAAACAGGTTTTCCGATTCGTCGGGGGTAAGCACGGAAGTGGGCTCGTCGAGGATCAGCACGCGCGGGTCGCCGAGCAGGCAGCGCACGATCTCCACCCGCTGGCGCTCGCCCACGGAAAGCTCGCCGACGCGGCGATAGGGTTCGACGGAAAGGCCGTAGCGGCGCACGCAATCGTCGATGCGGGCGGCGAGCACGGAAAGCGGTTGGTGCCCGGGCAGCCCGAGCGCCACGTTCTCCACCACGGTCATCGCGTCGAACAGCGCAAAGTGCTGGAAGACGACGCCGATGCCCTTGGCGCGGGAACTGGCCGGGTCGGGAAAGACGATGGGCATGCCCTCATAGAGCAGTTCGCCCGAATCGGCCTGCAGCAGGCCGCACATCATCTTCACCAGCGTGGATTTGCCGGCGCCGTTCTCGCCCAGCAGGGCATGGGTCTCGCCCGCGCGGATGGCGAGGCTCACATGGTCGTTGGCGACCAGCGCGCCGAAGCGCTTGGTGAGTTCCACCGCTTCGAGCAGCGATTCCGGCCGGTGCGGCACCTCCCCCATTTCCGCGCCCGCTTAGCGGCCGGACCGACGGTGCCGGGCACCGCGCGGGCGTGAGGTCGGGGCGGTGGCGGGGCGTCGACGGGTCATGCGCAGCACGCTGTGGAGGCGGGAAGCCGGCAGCATGGCATGGCGGGCACGCGGGGCAAGCCTAAACTCTGGTCCGGGAACTTCGAAAATTGGCGCGTTTTGCGTCAGTCGGAAGGGGCAGGATACCGTCACGGCAGCAGCACGGTCGATCCGGTGGTGCGCCGGGCCTCCAGGTCGCGATGGGCGTCGGCCGCGTCCGCCAGCGGGTAGCGCTGGTTCACCGGGATCTTCACCACGCCGGAAGCGACGACCTCGAACAGGTCGGCGGCATTGGCCAGCAGGTCGGCGCGGTTCGAGATGTGGGTGAACAGCGTCGGGCGGGTCGCGTAGAGCGAGCCTTTCTGCGACAAAGCGAGCAGGCTGAAATTGGTGATCGGACCGGAGGCATTGCCGAAGCTGGCGAACAGGCCGCGCGGCTTGATGCAGTCGAGCGAGGCCGGGTAGGTCGCCTGCCCCACGCCGTCATAGACCACATCGCAGAGCGCGCCCTCGGTGATGTCCTTCACGCGTTCGACGAAATTCTCTTCGCTGTAATTGATGACATAGGCGGCGCCGCAGGCCTTTGCGATCTCCGCCTTCGCCGCCGAGCCCACGGTGGCGATGACAGTGGCGCCGAGATGCGTCGCCCACTGGCACAGGATCTGCCCGACGCCGCCGGCCGCCGCATGCACCAGCAGCGTGTCGCCCGCCTTCACCTTGTGCGTCTGGCGCAGCAAATAGCGCGCCGTCATGCCCTTCAGCATCATGGCGGCGGCGGTCTCGTCGGCGATGGAATCGGGCAGTTTGACCAGCGGCGCGGCGGGCATCACCCGCTCGCTGCAATAGGCGCCGAGCGAGGATCCATAGGCGACGCGGTCGCCCGGCTTGAACCCGCTCACCCCCTCGCCGACCTGCAGCACGATGCCGGCGGCCTCGTTGCCGGGCGTGAAGGGGACGCCATTCGGCGCGGGGTAGAGCCCGCTGCGGAAATAGGTGTCGATGAAATTGAGTCCCACCGCCGTATGGCGCAGCCGCACCTCGCCGGGGCCCGGCGCACCGAGCGTCACTTCTTCCAGGCGCAGGACCTCCGGCCCCCCGACTTCATGGACGCGAATCGCCACAGCCATCGTGCTCTCCAGCGCAGAAGGGAAAGAAAGGGCGGCCCCCGTTCAGGCGTGCGGGCCGGCCGCGCGCTTGCGCGCCGGTATCGCCCCGAACAGCGCGAAATAGATCGCGCAGGCGCACAGGCCGATCGTCACCCACAGACCGGGGCGCATGTCCTCCACCACGGCGACGACGGCAAGCACCGCCCACAGCGCCAGCAGCGCCAGGGTGAGGAGACGCAGCCGCACCACGCGGAAGGGATGGACGAACTTGATCGGCAGGAAGGTGAGCACCGCGAGCAACGCGATGATGCCGGCGATCACCCAGGGGTTGAGCGGCACAAGGAAGAAGTAGAACACGACGACGTTCCACACCGCCGGAAAGCCCTGGAAATACAGGTCGTCGGTCTTCATCGAGGTATCGGCGAAGTACAGCGCGCTGGTGAGGAGGATGGTGGCGCTCGCCGCCACGGCAAGCCAGAACGGCATCAGCCCGCCCGAGGCGACCGCGAAAGCCGGCACGAGGCAATAGGTGAGATAATCGACCACGAGGTCCAGCGTGTCGCCCGACCAGCGCGGCAGCACCTCGCCCACCTTCGCCCGCCGCGCCATGGTGCCGTCGATGCCGTCGACGAAGAGCGCGATGCCGAGCCAGGCGAACATGATGGCCCAATGGCCTTCCACCGCGGCCATCAGCGCCATCAGCCCGCACACGGCGCCGGAAGCGGTGAAGATGTGGACGGCGAAGGCAAGCGTGCGACGTCCGGCCGGCCCCGCACTGAGCGACTTGGTTGTCATCGCCACCGGCTTTCCTCCCCCGACCGAGCGTCCCGCAGGATCGCCGTCTGCTTCTTCGACTTCTGACATATAACATGCGCCCGCCGCGATCCGCATTGCCAGACCACGCCGGGCTGCTTATCCCACACTCCAGGTCCGGCTTATAGTCCCGGTGATGCACATGGAGGTTCACATGTCATCCGAACTGCACACAGAACAGACAGCTTCGGTGGTCGGCGGCGGTGCGAGCGGCCTCATCGCCGCGCTGGCGCTGGCGGCGGGCGGGATACCCGTCACGCTGATCGCGCCCCCCCGCGCGCACGACGCGCGCACGACGGCGCTGATGGACGGGTCGGTGAAGGCGCTCGACGCGCTGGGCGTGTGGCCCTTGCTGCGCCCTCACGCCTCGCCGCTGCGGGTGATGCGGCTGGTCGACGATACCGGCCGCCTCGTCCGGGCCCCCGAGGTTGAATTTCGCGCCGGCGAACTCGGCCTGGAAGGCTTCGCCTGGAACGTCGAGAACGAGGCGCTGCTCGCCGCCCTCGACGCCGCGGTCGCGGCGGTGCCCGCCATCACCCGCCGCGCGGCGAGTGTCACCGGCCTCTCCGGTGTCCCGAGCGAAGCCACGCTGGAACTCGATGATGGCAGCCGCGTCACGGTGGCGCTGGTCGCGGCGGCGGACGGGCGCAACTCGCCCTGCCGCCGCGCCGCGGGCATCGAGGTGACCACGCACGCCTATCCGCAGGTCGCCGTCACTGCCACCCTCGCCCATAGCCGCCCGCATCGCGATGTCTCGACGGAATTTCACACCCGCACCGGCCCGTTCACGCTGGTGCCGCTGCCCGGCGACCGGGCCAGCGTGGTGTGTGTCGTCTCGGCGGCGGAGGCGGAGGCGCTGGCCGCGCTCGACGACGTGGCCTTTGCGCGGGAGATGGAGCGCCGGGCGCATTCGCTGCTCGGCACGATGCGGCTGGACTCGCCGCGCGGCAGCTTCCCGCTCAGCCGGCGCACCTCCACGCGCTTCACCGGCGGCCGCATCGCGCTGGTCGGCGAGGCCGCGCACATCATCCCGCCCATCGGTGCGCAGGGGCTCAATCTCGGCGTGCGTGACGCTGCCACCCTCGCCGAGATCGCCAGCGACGCCCTGCGGGCCGGGCGTGATATCGGGAGCGCCGAGGTGATGGAGGCCTATGAGCGCCGTCGCCGCCGCGACGTCGCCTCGCGTGGTTTTGCCATCGACCTGTTCAACCGCTCGCTGCTGACCGACCTGATCCCCGTTGCGGGCCTGCGCGGCCTCGGTTTGTGGATGCTCGGCCAGTCGCCGGGACTCCGGCGCATGGTGATGCGCGCGGGCGTGGGGCCGACAAGCGACGTGCCGCGCCTGCTGTCGGGCGCCCCGCTCTGATCTAGTGCAGCAGGCCCTGGGGCAGCATGTCGTTCTGGATGGCGTAGAGCATGGCGGTGACGGTGGCGACGGAGACCACGGTGCCGACCAGAACGCCCCCGGAGGCGCCGGCGACATAGGTGTCGTACTGCTTGGCCATGATGAAGGCGTTCAGCGCCGGCGGCAGGCTGGCCATCAGCACGGCGGTGGCGATCCAAACGGGATCGAACCCGCCGACGAAGCTCAGCACCAGCCACACCAGCGCGGGGTGGATGACGAGCTTGATCGCGAGGAGCCACGGCACCTCGCTCTGCATCTTGCCCATCGGCCGCAGCGCCACCGAGACGCCGAGCGTGAACAACGCGCAGGGCGCGGCGGCATTGCGCAGGAATTCCATCGTCTTTTCCATCGCCGCCGGAGGATGGAACTCGGCATAGGCGGAGAGCACGCCGAGGAAGGTCGCGACATTGAACGGGTGGGTGACCACGCGGCGCACCACCAGGAGCAGCGTGTGGCCGAGCCTGCGCCGGTCGCGCCCGCCGACCGCCATCAGCACCGGGACGACGGTGAAGAAGAACAGGCTGTCGAAGACGAAGATCAGCGCGGTCGGAACCGAGGCGCCTGCCCCTAGCGCGCCGAGCGTCAGCCCCGGGCCCATATAGCCGACATTGGAATAGGAGCCGACAATGGCGGCGATGGCGGCTTCGGGCAGGTTACCGCGCCGTAGCCACAGCCCCACCAGCAGCGACAGGGTGAAGCACACCGCCGTTGTCGCCGTGGTGGCCAGGATGAAGCGGCCATTGGTGAGTTCGTGGAAAGGCGTGCGCGCCACAAGCGAGTAGAACAGCGCCGGCAGCGCGACATAGATGATGAAGAAGCTGAGCCAGGCGAGGCCGCTTTCGGGAATGCGCGCCAGCCGGCCGCATCCCAGCCCCAGGAAGATGACGCCGAAGAAGGGAAGCGCAAGCGCGAGGACCTCGTCCATGACGGCTCGCTAACGGCTCGTCCGGGTCGGGTCAATCGCCATCTTCGCGCCGGCACGGGCGCGCGGGGCGCGCCGGCGGGGCATGGCGGTTGCATGGGGCGCGGTTGACAGGCTCCCGCGCCGCCCGCTACGGGGTCGCCTGCCCGCATGGCGGACGAGTCCAGGATGGCGGACGGGTTGAGAATGAAAGAGCGGAACGCCAAATATCGGATCGGAGAGGTCGTCCGGCATCGGCACTACCCGTTCCGGGGCGTGGTGTTCGACGTCGATCCGGAATTCTCCAACACCGACGAGTGGTGGGAATCGATCCCGGAACATATCCGCCCCACCAAGGATCAACCCTTCTATCACCTGCTGGCCGAGAACGCGGAGACGGAATACGTCGCCTATGTCTCGGAGCAGAACCTGGAACTCGACACGACCGGCGAGCCGCTTCGCCACCCGCAGCTGGCGGAAATGCTGGCGGCGGACGGCGACGGAGGCTGGCGCGTGCGCCGCGACCGGCTGCAATAGCGCTCGCCTCGCTCCCCCGCATCAACAAACGAAATGGCCCGAACAAACCAACACGCCCGGCTTGTCGCCGGGCGTTCGTGTTTTGCGGAAGAAGCCGGAGCTTACTGGGCCGGCGCGTTCTTCAGCTTTTCGGCGCCGAGCTTTTCAAGGCCGGCCTTGGTCTGCTGTTCGCGCTGCTCGGCCTCGGCCTTGAGTTGATCCTGGCGGGTCTTCACCTGCTCCTGGATCTTGGCGATCTGCGCCTCGAATGCCTTCTGGTCGGTCTGCGGGCCGTCATAGACCTTGGCGAAGTCGCCGAGCCCGATCGGGTAGGAGATCAGGCGGCCGGCCGCGTTGGCGACCTGCAGCGTCAGGCCCGGCGCCTTCTTCATGCGGTCGACGAAGCCCTGATCGACCTGGATGTCGCCACGGCAGAAGCGCTCGTCGCACATCACGAAGGTGCCGAGGATCGGCTGCTCGTTCGCCAGCGCGACTCGGAAGCCGTTACGCAGCAGAAGCCCGGTCGGGAAGGCGACGGTGAAGGCCTTCTTCGGGTCGTCCTGCACCTCGAAGACGCCGAAGCGCACGAGGAACTGCCCGGTATCGGTGATGATGGTCTGCTCCAGCTCGCAGACCTCCTTGTTGATCGAAGGCTCCTGCCGGCAGCGCTTCATCCACGGAATCGGGATCGCGGGAATCTGCTGCGGGGCGGCGGCCTGCTGGCCGTTGGCGGGCGCCTGCTGACCGGCGGGAGCTGCGGGCTGCTTGGCGGCGGGCTTGGCCGGCGCGGTCTGGGCGAGCGCGGCGCCGCTGGCGAAGGCCAGCGCCAGGGCGGCGCCAGCCAGGC
>JAEYTJ010000293.1 GCA_023434095.1 Pseudomonadota bacterium
CCGCCGCCGACATCGAGGTGCTGGAAGGGCTGGAGCCGGTGCGGCGCCGGCCCGGCATGTATATCGGCGGTACCGACGAGAAGGCGCTGCACCACCTCTTCGCCGAGGTCGTCGACAATTCCATGGACGAGGCGGTGGCCGGCCATGCCAGCTTCATCGAGGTGGAGCTGACCGAGGACGGCTTTCTCACCGTGACCGACAATGGCCGCGGTATCCCGATCGAGGAACACCCGAAATATCCCGGCAAGTCGGCGCTGGAGGTCATCCTGACCACGCTGCACGCCGGCGGCAAGTTCGACTCGAAGGTCTACGAGACCTCCGGCGGCCTGCACGGCGTCGGCGTCTCGGTGGTCAACGCGCTCTCCGACCTGCTGGTGGTGGAAGTCGCGCGCGGGCAGACGCTCTACCGCCAGACCTATTCGCGCGGGCAGCCGCAGGGGCCGATCCAGGAAGTGGGGCGCATCCTCAACCGGCGCGGCACGCGGGTGAGCTTCCATCCCGACGCGCAGATCTTCGGCGAGAACGCGCGGTTCAAGCCGGCCCGCGTGTTCAAGATGGCCCGCTCCAAGGCCTATCTGTTCGGCGGGGTGGAAATACGCTGGAGCTGCGACGCTTCCCTCGTCGCCGGCACCGACATCCCGGAGAAGGCGGTGTTCCGCTTCCCCGGCGGCCTGCGCGACTATCTCGCCGCCGATATCGAGGGCCACACGCTGGTCCATCCCGACATCTTCTCGGGCAAGACGCAGCGCCCCGGCGGGCACGGCTCGGCGGAATGGGCGGTGGCGTGGCTGGGCGATGCCGACGGCGCCATCTCCTCCTATTGCAACACCATTCCCACCGCCGAGGGCGGCACGCATGAGACCGGGCTGCGCGCGGTGCTGCTGAAAGGTCTGCGCGACCATGCCGAGCGCGCCGGCTCTGCCAAGCGCGCCGCCATCGTGACCGCCGACGACATCATGGCCGGCTGCGCGGCCATGCTCTCCGTCTTCGTGCGCGAGCCTGAATTCCAGGGCCAGACGAAGGAAAAGCTGGCCACGGCGGAGGCGACCCGCATCGTCGAGGCGGCTCTGCGCGACCCGTTCGACCACTGGCTCGGCGGCAACCCGGCGCAGGCCAACCGGCTGCTCGACTGGGTGGTGGAGCGCGCCGAGGAACGGCTGCGCCGCCGGCAGGAGAAGGAAATCTCCCGCAAGACCGCGGTGCGCAAGCTGCGCCTGCCGGGCAAGCTGGCGGACTGCTCCAACAATTCGGCGGCGGGTTCCGAACTCTTCATCGTCGAGGGCGACTCGGCCGGCGGCTCGGCCAAGCAGGCGCGCGAGCGCCAGACCCAGGCGGTGCTGCCGCTGCGCGGCAAAATCCTCAACGTCGCCAGCGCCGGCCGCGACAAGCTGGCCGCCAATCAGCAACTCGGCGATCTCGTGCAGGCGCTGGGTGCCGGCACCAGCGCGCAGTATCGCGACGAGGACCTGCGCTATGAGCGGGTCATCATCATGACCGACGCAGATGTCGACGGCGCCCACATCGCTTCGCTGCTTGTCACCTTCTTCTACCGGCAGATGCCGAAGCTGATCGAGAACGGCCATCTGTTCCTCGCCGTACCGCCGCTCTACCGCATCAGCCAGGGCGCCAAGACGCTCTATGCGCGCGACGAGCCGCATCGCGACGAATTGCTGCGCACGGAATTCTCCGGGCGCGGCAAGGTCGAGATCGGGCGCTTCAAGGGCCTTGGTGAAATGATGCCGGCCCAGCTCAAGGAAACCACGATGAGCCGCAAGACCCGCACCCTGCTGCGCGTCACCGTCGAGGAAGCCGAGCGCGCCGCCACCGCCGACATCGTCGAGCGGCTGATGGGCAACAAGCCGGAGAGCCGCTTCACCTTCATCTCCGAGCGCGCCGCCTTCGCCAGCGAGGAGCTGCTGGACATCTGACGGCGGGCGGTCCTACCGGCGCTCGAAGGCGATGCGCGCGGCGAGGCCAAGGAAGATGAGGCCGGTGAGGCGGGTGAAGGCGCGGGCGACGCGCTCGCGCCCCCTCAGCCAGCTCCCGATCCGGCCGGCGAAGGCGCCCACCAGCGCATTGATCACGGTGCCGCCGGTGTTGAGGATCAGGCCCAGCACCATGAACTGGACGAAGGCGTTGCCGCGCGAGGGATCGACGAATTGCGGCAGGAAGGCTAGCACGAACACCGCCACTTTCGGGTTGAGTAGGCTGACCAGCACCGCCGCGCGCCACGCCTTGCCGGCCGACGCACGTGCCGGCGCGGCGCCCGCGGCCATCAGCTCGCCCGAGCCGCGCAGGGCCTGCACCGCGAGATAGACGAGATAGGCGACGCCCGCCCAGCGCAGCGCCTCGAACGCCGCCGGGTGCGCGGCCAGCAGCGCCGCCAGCCCGATCGCCGCCGCGCAGCTGTGCAGGAAAACCCCGGCGGCGATGCCGAGACTGGCCGCAATGCCGGCGCGCGGGCCGGACTTCATCCCCTGCCCGAGGCAGAACAGCATGTCGTTGCCGGGCGTCAGGTTGAGCGCGAGCGCCGCCGGAACGAAGACGACCAGCGTCTCGAACGGGATGGGCATGGCACTCACGCCGGCTCGGGGCGCGGATCGACCGCGACGATTTCCATGGTGCCGCCGGGCAGTGTGACCTCATCGCTGATCCACTTGCCGGTGAGTGCGCGGGCGACCGGGGACACCCAGCCGATGCGTCCCTGCGCGGGATCGGCCTCGTCCTCGCCGACGATGCGGAAGGTGCGGCGGCCGCCCTTGTCGTCTTCCAGCGTCACCGCCATGCCGAAGGTGACGACCTCGCCCTCCTGCGGCGGGTCCACGGGCTCGGCATTGGCGCGGCGGGCCGACCAGTAGCGAAGCTCGCGCGAGGCGGCCGCGACGGCGTCGCGCTCGCCCCGCGCGCCGGCGGCGGAAAGCGCCTCGCGCTGCCGGGCCATTTCGGCGTCGATCTGCGCCAGTCCGCGGCGGGTGACGAGGTTGCGATTCGGGCTCACGGGGCGTTCGGGCAGCGTATCGGCGCCGCTGTCTTCTTTGACGAATGCGCGGCTCATCGCACGACCTGCCTTCCCTCGCAGACGCCGTCCGGGCCGGAACATGCCGAAAAGCCCTTGACAGCGGCCGAATACGTTGACTTTCCGGGCATTATGCCTATGGTGCAACGCGTCGTCATACCATATCCGACTGAGGCGCTCCGCGCGACGACGATGCAACCATCCCCGGTTACGGCTCGGGGGTCCGGTGTGCGGTGCGCAGCCGCAGAATTGATCCAGATGCCTTTTAACGAACTGGGCCTGAGCGACAAGGTGCTCGCGGCCGTTGCCGAGACCGGCTACACCGAGCCGACGCCGATCCAGGCGCAGGCCATTCCGCATGTGCTGGCGCGCCGCGACGTACTGGGCCTCGCCCAGACGGGAACCGGCAAGACCGCCGCCTTCACCCTGCCGATGCTGACCCTGCTGGAGCAGGGCCGCGCCCGGGCCCGCATGCCGCGCACGCTGATCCTTGAGCCGACGCGCGAACTCGCCGCGCAGGTGGAGGAGAACTTCACGCGCTACGGCAAGAACCACAAGCTGAACGTCGCCCTGCTGATCGGCGGCGTCTCCTTCGGCGACCAGGATGCCAAGCTGCTGCGCGGCGTCGACATCCTCATCGCCACGCCGGGCCGGCTGCTCGACCATGTGGAGCGCGGCCGACTGCTGCTCTCGGGCATCGAGATCCTCGTCATCGACGAAGCCGACCGCATGCTCGACATGGGCTTCATCCCGGACATCGAGCGCGTGTGCAAGCTGGTGCCGTTCACCCGCCAGACGCTGTTCTTCTCGGCCACCATGCCGCCGGAAATCCAGCGCCTCGTCGCGCAATTCCTGTCGAACCCGGTGCAGATCGAGGCGTCGCGCCCCTCCTCCACCGCCTCGACCATCACCCAGTTGCTGGTCGCCTCCCCCAAGGAGGACTTCGCCAAGCGCGAGGTGCTGCGCGGGCTGATCGACAGCGCTGAGAACCTGCAGAACGGCATCATCTTCTGCAACCGCAAGAGCGAAGTCGCGGTCGTTCACAAGTCGCTGCTGCGCCACGGCTACAAGGCGGTGTGCCTGCACGGCGACATGGACCAGCGCTCGCGCATGCAGGCGCTCGACCAGTTCCGCACCGGCGAGGCGACGCTGCTGGTCGCCTCCGATGTCGCCGCGCGCGGCCTCGACATTCCCGCCGTGAGCCACGTCTTCAACTACGACACGCCGCACCACGCGGAAGACTATGTGCACCGCATCGGCCGTACCGGCCGCGCCGGACGTGCGGGTGCCGCCTTCACCATCGTCACCGCAGGCGAGGTCAAGTCGCTGGCCGCCATCGAGAAGCTGATCGGCCGTCCGATCGACTGGAAGGACGGCGCCGGGCTCGACACCGTGCCGACGGTCGAGACCCGCGCCCGTCCGGGACGCGAGAAGCCCTCACGCGAGAAGGGTCGCGGCGGACGCGGCCGCGAGCGGGAGGACGGCGGCGAGAGCCGTGGCGCCCGCCCGGCGCGCCGTCGCGAGGCCGAACCGGCCAGCGCGCCGGTAGAGGC
>JAEYTJ010000350.1 GCA_023434095.1 Pseudomonadota bacterium
GCGAGGGTCATCATCAGCGCAGCGTCTTCAAGCGGGAATGGATGTCGTCTTCTTCAAGGCCGCGCGGGTCGAGATCGTCGAGGATCGCGCCGCGGTGCATGAGGAGGATGCGGTTGCAGTTGTGCAGCAGCTCCGGCACGTCGTCGGAGATCATCAGCACCGCCAGCCCGTCCTTGACCGCGAGTTCGCGGATGCGCCGGTGGATTTCCGCCTTGGAACCGACATCGACGCCGACGGTGGGGCCATTGAGGATCAGCACGCGCGGCCCAGTGAGCAGCCAGCGCCCGATGATGACGCGCTGCTGGTTGCCGCCGGAGAGCTTGCCGACTTCCTTCTCCACATCGGTGGTGGCGATGCGCATGTCGGCGACGGTCCGCTCGGCAAGCACGGTCATCGCGTCCTCGGAGAGGAACGGCCCGCGCGTCGCGCGCTCGATGGCGCTGGCCACGACGTTGCGGGCGATGGACTGGCTCATGAACAGCCCTTCCGACAGGCGGTCCTCCGGCACATAGGCGATGCCGGCCTCGACCGCATCCGGCACACTGGCGAGGCGGAGCGGCGTGCCGTCGAGCAGCACCGTGCCGCGATGCTCCGGCTCCATGCCGAACAGAGCGAGGGCGAGCTCGGTGCGGCCGGAGCCGAGCAGGCCGGAAAGACCGACAATCTCTCCCGCGCGCAGATCGAACGACACCTCGCGCACCGCCTCGCCGACGCTGAGGTCGCGCACCCGCAGGCGCGGTTCGGCCGCCGTGTCGCCCGTCCAGCCATAGCGCTCATGGCCGAGATCCTGCCCGGTCATGGCGCGGGTGATGCGGGCCTCGGTGAAATCGGCCGTCGAGCCTTCCTCGACCTTGCGGCCATTGCGGAACACGCAGATGCGGTCGGAGATCTCCAGCATCTCACGCATCTTGTGGCTGACGAACAGCACGGCGATGCCCTTGCCGCGGATTTCCCGGACCAGTGTGAACAGCCTCTCCACCTCGCGCCCGGTGAGCGCCGTGGTCGGCTCGTCCATGATGAGCAGGCGGGTCTCGCTCATCAGCGCGCGGGCGATGGCGACGATCTGCCGGTCGGCGGTCGAGAGATCGCCGACCCTCGCGTCGAGGTCGATGGCAACATCGAGCCGGGCAAGCGCCTACGCGCCGAGGCGGCGGCACTCGGCGGGGCTGACGAGCCGGCGCCCCTCGCTGAGCAGCCGGCCCATGGCGAGATTCTCCGCCACGGTGAGGCTCGGGAACAGCGAGAAGTCCTGGTAGATCACCTGGATGCCGGCGGCGATGGCCGCGCGTGGTGAGAAGCCGGATACCGGCGCGCCGTCGATCAGCAGCGCGCCTTCATCAAAGTCATAGACGCCGGAGACGATCTTGATCAGCGTCGACTTGCCCGAACCGTTCTCGCCTGCCAGGCAGAGGATTTCCGCCGGGGCGATGGCGAAATCGACGCCGTCCAGCGCCTTCATGCCGGGAAAGTGCTTGGTGACGCCGCGCAGTTCGATCAGGGGTTCGGCCATGGGATGCACCCGTGGGGAAAGAGAGCCGGGGCATGCGCCGCCCGACCAGTCTTTTTCCGCGAAATGAAGGGACCTTCGCAAGCGTGTGACGGGCGCGAGGCCCGCCACCGCTTGCTCTGCGAGACAGGCGCGAGGGTCCGAGGGCCCCGCGCCGCCGCCGTCAGAACTTGTACTGGTCCATGTTTTCCTTGGTCACGCCGACCCAGCCCTGGCCGTAGAGCAGGTTCGGCGCGGCGCCGGCCGGGGTGGTGAGGTTCTCATAGCCCTTGAGGCCGAGATTGAGGCCGGCCTTGATCTGGTCCCTCTTGCCCGAGAGCGCCATCACGGCCAGTTCGTTCATGGCATAGCCGGCGACCGCCGGGTCCCAGAACTGGATGTACTGGATGTCGCCGTCCGCGAGGTACTTGCCGGCGACGGAGGGCAGGCCGGTGCCGGAGAAGAACACCTTGCCCTTGAGCCCGCGCTCGGCGATCAGGCGGCCGGCGCCGGCCGAGGTCGGCATCGGACCGCCGATGATGCCGTTCACGTCCGGATAGGTCGTGAGGGCTTCCGACAGCCGGTTATAGTCGGTGTTGGCATCGTCATAGGTCTCGAGCCGCTGGGTGGCGAGCGCCATGTCCGGGAAGTGCTTCTTCTGGTATTCGATGGCGCCGTCGATCCACTCATTCTGGGACTGCGAGGTGAGGCTGCCGACGGTAGCAAGGTACTTTCCCTTGCCGCCCGTGTACTTGCCGAGCACTTCCATCAACTGGGCGCCATAGGCCTTGTTGTCGAAGGCTTCGAGGATGTAGTCGGCATTCTTCAGGTTCGAGGCCTCATGGGCGATGACCACGATGCCGCGATCGCGCGCCTTCTTCAGCACCGGCTCGACCGCCTCGACCGAGAAGGGGACGATGCAGATGGCGTCGACGCCCTGTGCGATCAGGTTCTCGACGAGTTGCACCTGCGCGGCGGCGTCGGCCTGGCTCGGGCCGACCTGCCAGACATCCATGCCGGTGTCGGTGCCGAACTGCTTGACCCCGTCGCGCATGCGGTCGAACCAGGCGATGCCGTCGACCTTCACCACGGTGGCGATGGAGAACTTCTTGCCGGTGGCGGCGGCGGTGATGTCCTTTGGCACCTGGCTGGTGTCGACCACCCCATCGGCGAAGGCGGGGGCCGCCAGCAGCGACAAGCTGGCTGCGAGGGTGAGCAGGGTCTTTCTCATGGATGTCCTCCCAGACATTCGTTGATTATGATGGGACAGGCAGGACGGCTGGCCGTCCGGTCGTCAGTAGCCGGCGTTGGCCGGGGCGGTGCCGCCGACGATGGCGATGCTCGCACTGGCGCCGATGCGGGTGGCGCCCGCGTCGATCATCGCCCACGCAGTCGCCGCGTCCCGCACCCCGCCGGAAGCCTTCACGCCGATGTCGGGCCCGGCCACCCGGCGCATCAGCGCGACGTCGTCCACCGTGGCGCCGCCGGTCGAGAAGCCGGTCGAGGTCTTGACGAAGTCGGCGCCGGCTTCCTGTGCAAGGCGGCAGGCGGTTTCCTTCTGTGCGTCGGTGAGCAAGCAGGTCTCCAGGATCACCTTGAGCAGCGTGCCGCGCGTGGCTTCGCGCACCGCGAGGAGATCCGCCCGGCAGCGTGCAAGGTCGCCCTCGATGAGCGCGCCAATGTCGATGACCATGTCGATTTCCTGCGCGCCGGCGGCGATGGCCAGCCGGGCCTCGGCCGCCTTGGCCTCGGCCCCGCCGGCGCCAAGTGGGAAGCCGACCACCACGCAGGCCTTCACGGGACTGCCGGCGAGTTCGTCAGCGACGAAGCCGGCATGCACCGCGTTCACGCATACCGAGGCGAAGCCATGTTCCCGCGCTTCCGCGCAATAGCGCGCCACTTCGGCACGCCCGGCTTCAGCCTTGAGGATGGTGTGGTCGATGAACCCGGCCAAGGCGCGGGAATCCCGCACCGCGCGTGCATTCTCTGCCATGTGACGTCTTCACCCGGTCATTTTTGTTATGATTATCACAATATTTGTTGCGAACATTTCACGACGCTCTTGACGAGTCAAGGCGGACCGCCAATGAAGGTGGCAATGGGGAGCGACGTGAAGAAACCCGAGAGAATCCGGCGACTGGACGAGCGGCTGCGCGCCGTGGGCGTGCTGCATCTGCGCGAGGCCGCGCTGCATCTCGACGTCTCGGAAATGACCGTGCGCCGGGACCTCGCGGCCTCACCGGAGCTGTTCAGCTATCTCGGCGGCTACATCCTGCCGGCGGGGAGCGAGCGCGCCTCGACCTACCGGCTCGATGCCGAGTTCGACGCCCACGCCGAGGCCAAGGAGGCCGCCGGCCGTGCGGCGGCGGCGCTTGTGGAGCCGGACGACACCATCTTCATCGACTGCGGCACGACCACGCCGCGCATGATCGAGCATCTGCCGGTCCATGGCCGGCTCACCGTCATTACCTATGCGATGAACATCGCCAGCCGGCTCGCCGGCCGGCCGAACACCAGCCTCATCCTGCTGGGCGGCCTGTTCCATGCCTCTTCGCAGAGCTTTTCCGGGGACGAGGCGCTGCGCAGCCTGGAGCGGCTGGGCATCAGCAAGGCCTTCATCTCCGCCGGCGGCGTCCACGCCCAGCATGGCGTCACCTGCTCCAACTTCCATGAGGTGCCGGTGAAGCAGGCGGCGCTGGCGCGGGCGGCGGTGGCCTATCTCGTCGTCGACAAGAGCAAGATCGACAAGATCAAGCCCGCCTCGTTCGCCCGCCGTGAGCAGTTCGCCCGCCTCATCACCGAGGCCGACGCGCCTGCGTAGAAGCGGATGCTAGAAGCGATAGGTGGCGCCCAGAATCGGGCCCTGCATCAGCACGTCGTAGAGAAACGCGCCGTTCTGGTAATCCACCGACAGGGCGCGATAGCCGGCGCGCAGGGCGAGGTTCTCGTTCCACTGGTAGTTCACCGTGGCGATGGCCTGCCAGGTGAACCTGGAGCCGACATCGAAGCCGCCGATATCGCCGACCAGCGTCAGGCTCCACGGCCCGCCGATCTGCGCAAGGACACGGCCGGCGATGACCGGATCGACCCAGCTCTCGGCCTGGCTGTAGTCGAGGCCGAATGGAAGGAGACCGGCATCGACGGTGAGCCGGTTGTTGAGGTGCCAGAAGCGCAGGCCGGCGCCGGCATCGACGTCCAGCGTGTCCGATTCATACAGCCGGTACAGCACGTCGCCCTGCAGTGTCAGGCTGCGCGAGCGCACCTCGAAGCCGGCGGCGTAGGGGCCGGGCAGGCTGCCCGAAGGCGTTACCTGCGTGAACATCAGGTCCGCCAGAAAGCCCCAGCGCCCGACCCGCATTTCGCCCGAGCCCATCAGCGCGCCGTTGAGGTCCTGCAGCACGTCGCGGAAGCTGAGGTCGATATTGGCGGCGGGCAAAGGCGGAAGGGTGGAGCTGGTGCCGTGCAGCGCGCTGGCCCAGAGATACATCGTGGCGGAGAAGGTCGGCGCATCCATGTCCACGACTTGTGCCGGCGGGCTGATGGTCGGCGGCGTCGGCTCGAGATCGGCGGCACCGGCCGGAGTGCCGGACAGCAGAAGGCCGCCCAACACACAAGCGGCTGCGTGCCACGGTCGATCGCACATCATTTGCACTCCGCTGCCTGGACATGCGCCGCGGCACCGGGGGTCGACAGCGGCGCGCCCAGCGTGAGCTTCTGGGAAGCGGGCTGGTAGAGCGGGTCGGCCATTTCGCGGGCGAGATGGATCACCCGCGCCTGCAGTGCGGCCACCTTGTCGGGATGGGCGCCGGCAAGATCGGCCGTCTCACCGGGATCCTTGGAGAGATCGAACAGTTCGACCTTCGGCGGCAATTCAACCTTCCAGACCAGCTTCCAGTCGCCGTCGCGCACTGCTCCCTGGCTCGGCTCGACATTGTAGACCATCTCGCCGCGCCCCGGCTGGCCGGCCGCGAGGGTCGGCCACATGTCGACGCCGTCCAGCCGCTTGCCGGGACCGAGGCTGGCCCCGGCGAGCCCGGCGAGGGTGGGCAGCATGTCGACGACATGCATCACGCCCTGCACCGTTCCCGGGGCGATGCGGCCGGGCCAGTTGGCGAGCGCGACGACGCGGGTGCCGCCCTCGTACAGCGTGCCCTTGCCCGCTCGCAGCGGCGCGTTGTCCGGCGGCAGTTCGCCGCTTACCGCGCCTTCGCCGACGAACATCCTGTCGCGGGTGCCGCCATTGTCGCTGTGGAACACGATCAGCGTGTTCTCGCGCAGCCCGCGCGCGCCGAGCGCGGCGACCACCTTGCCGATCTGCTCGTCCATGGCCGTGATCATGGCCGCATAGGCCCGCCGCTGCGGATCCGCAATGCCGGCATAGCGGTCGATATAGGCCTGAGGCGCCTGATACGGCGTGTGCGGGGCGGTGAAGGCGAGATAGAGGAACAGCGGCGTCGCCGGATCGTGCCCGCCGATCAGACGCACCGCCTCTGCGCCGAACAGGTCGGTGTCGTACCCTTCCTCGACCACCAGTTCGTTGTCGCGGTACCAGTCGGGGACACCATGCGCCTCGTGCTTGA
This sequence comes from Pseudomonadota bacterium, assembly GCA_023434095.1. Lineage (GTDB taxonomy): Bacteria > Pseudomonadota > Alphaproteobacteria > Rhizobiales > Xanthobacteraceae > Ancylobacter. The sequence continues at coordinate 6,067 of JAEYTJ010000350.1, forward strand.
AATGATCGATCTCGCCGACCAGCGGCCCGTAGAAGCTGTCGAAGCCACGCTGGCGGGGCCAGTATTTCCGGTCGGCATGGCCGAGATGCCATTTCCCGACGAGAGCGGTGCGGTACCCCGCTTCCTTCAACGCCTGCGGCAGCAGGAATTCGTCGGTGGCCAGACCGAAATCGGCGCCCGAGGGTATCACGGCGGTCTGCAGCCCGTAGCGCAGCGGATAGCGCCCGGTCATCAGCGCCGCACGGGTCGGCGTGCACATGGGTTGGGTGTAGAAATAGCCGAGGGTGGCCCCCTCGGCGGCCAGCGCGTCGAGGTTCGGCGTCCTGATGTCCGAGTTCCGGAAGCCGACATCGGCGGAACCGAGATCGTCGGCCATGATGTCGAGAATGTGCGGGCGCGATGCCGCCACGCCTTCAAGCTTGACGCCCTGTGCCCTTGCTTGCGTTGCGACGGCCGACAGGCTGGCGATGGCGGCGAGGAAGGCGGCACCGCCGGCGAGCATGTCGCGGCGGCTGGGCATGACGTCATCGGCCGGCGCGACGGGGATCGGCGTTTCGGTCACGGCAATTCTCCGGCAGAGGGAAATGGCGAGGGGCCGACACGGCGGATGCACCGGAAACCGATATGCACCGACGCGGTGTCGAGGGTCTGCGGCTGGCGGGCGGCGGGGCGGTAGCGGCGGCAATAACTGGGGGCGCACAGGTGCGAGCCGCCCTTGAGTACCTTGCGGGGCGCGGACCCGCCTGGGATCAGCGGATCGAGGCTGTCCTCACGCCGTCCGCCGCGCGGGTTGCGCGACACGCAGCAGGCTTTCGCCGGCGGATTCGTTTCGGCGTGGCTGGGCGCGTACCAGTCGTCGGTCCATTCCCAGACATTGCCGATCATGTCGAGAAGGCCGTAGCCATTGGCGGGGTAGGCGCCGACCGGCGACGTGCCGGCATAGCCGTCATCGGCCCGGTCCTCGTGCGGGAACGCACCCTGCCAGGTATTGGCGCGGTGAATGCCCCCGGGGACAAGTTCATCGCCCCAGGCGAATTCCGCACCGTCGAGACCGCCGCGTGCGGCAAACTCCCACTCCGCCTCGGTCGGCAACTGCTTGCCGCTCCAGCGGGCATAGGCGAGGGCGTCGTCATGGGCGACGTGAACGACGGGATGATCCGCACGACCATCCAGGTTGCTGCCGGGTCCCTGCGGATGCCGCCAATCGGCGCCCGGCGCGAAACGCCACCAGCGCGTCCAGTCCTCCCGCCCTGCCTTCCCTTCGGGAGCGGTGAAGACGAGGGAACCGGGCACGAGGAGACGCGGATCGGCCTCGGGATAGTCCGCGGGGCAGGGGGGCCGTTCCGCAAGCGTCAGGTAGCCCCTCGCGGCCACGAAGGCGGCGAAGGCGCGGTTGGTGACCGGCGTGCGGTCGATAAAGAAGCCGTCCACACCCACACGGTGGGCGGGCGCCTCCTCGGGATAATGATGATCCGCCCCCATGGTAAAGGTGCCGGCGGGGATCCACACCATGCCGGCCGTTCCCGGCGCCTTGGGATCGACGTCCCCCTCGGCCAGAACTGTCACCTGCATCGCGGCTCCGCTGCCATCGCGCCGGAGTCGAAGGGTGCTAGCCCGGCCACGCGTCGCGGCCCGGAAAGGTCGCGGGTCAGAACCCTAACATCGCACCATCGCCGCCCTCAATTGCCATTTCGCGCCAGCGGGCCCGTCGCCAGACGAGGGGCGCCGCGCCTTCCCAGCGGCGGAAGGCGCGGATAAAATGAGCGGGATCCCTGTAGCCCAGCAGCCGGGCGATGGAGGCGGCCGGGAGCCGGCCCGTCGCGAGATGCTCGCGCGCCTGTCCATGCCGCCAGTGATCGACCAGAGCCTCGAAGCGCGTGTCGAGGCGCGCAAGGCGCCTCTGCAGCGTCCGCGGCGACAGGCCGAGGCTGCGCGCGGCATCGACGAGCGACAGGGTGCCGGCAAGCGCGGCCGCCCCAATGATCCGTTCCAGTGCAGCTATGAGCGCGTCGTCATCGCAACGCCCGGACAGCACGACAGGCGAGCGGTCTGCGTCGGCCCGGATCCAATCGCCGCCGAACAGAGGATTGGGGCGGTCGAGCCACGCCGCGCCGAAGCCGATGACCAGCCCCCGGCCACCGTTGCCGCAGCGCACATCCGCCGCCAGCCCATCCTCATAGGCGCGGGCGGACGCCCTCGCCTGGTGCGGCAGACTCATCCTGACCGCGCCGGTCTGCGGCCCCGCAATGGCCCGCAGCGCCCCGACCATGAAGCCCGTCACGCCTTCATTGAGCACGGCGCTATGTCCCGGGTCGCTGTCCTGAAACGTGTGGCGCCACCAGGCGCAGCCTTCGCTTTCGTCGAGCTGGAGATGCACCCCGCCCTGCAGCGTCGGCATGTGCCGCGCGTGGGCGGCGAGGCATTCGCGCAGGGTCCGGCCGGCGAACAGCGCCTGCCCGGAAGGACCGAGCCGCGCCGGATCCGCACGGGCGGCAAGTGCGAGACCAAGGGTCGGCTCTCCCGCCCGGCGGGCGGCCTCGTGCAGCAGGGTCGATATCTGCCCGCGCGCGACGATGGCGTCGTCGTCCAGCGGCCCCTCTATGCCGGCCCGATCCAGCAGCGGGGTCAGCGCAAGACCGTGCGCCTGCGCGACCTGCGGCAGCATATGAAGCAGAGACAGACGGATCGGATGCCGGTCCCACATCTACGATCATCCAAGGTCCGCACCCGAAGACGCGCGGGACGCCGTCGCCTCCGGCCGCGCAGACTAGCGCCCATCCGACGCCATGCCTAGCGCCCGAACAACCGGGCGTCCGAGGCCTCCCAGTACAGGCGCATGGG
>JAEYTJ010000364.1 GCA_023434095.1 Pseudomonadota bacterium
GGTCGCGATGCGCGAACAGTCGGTCGGTGGCGCGGGCAAAGGCGTCCATGGTGGGCGTCAGGCCGCCGCCGCGACGGCGATACCGTTGAGGCGGACCCGCCCCACCGTGTTGCCGGCGGCGTTGGAGACGGCGGCCAGGGCCGCGCCGATCAGCAGGTTGCCGGAGGCGACCGTGGTGCAGCGCTTATTGGTGTTGTCCCAATAGACGAGGGCACCCACCGTCCAGGCTTGCGAGCCGATCTTGGTGAGATCGAAAACGCCGGTCGTCTTGAACTCGCCCTCTTCATTGTAGGCGACGGCGGCAACGGCGACGCCGAACAGCTGGCCGACCTGCGCACCGCCACCCGAGGCGACATTGTAGGGCGCCGTGAGCGAGACGGTGTCGCCCTTCATCTGGAAATTCTGCATGGCTGTCTCCATGGGGATTGAGGCGGCATCGGCCGCGCGTGGCGCCCCCGGCGCATCCGGCCGGGGGCTGCGGATTGCGGAGCGTCAGATGCCGGGGTTCTTGTAGAGGCCGCGCCAGTCGATGGGCTTGGCGCCGAAGTCGAGCCGGCCCTTCACCTCGATGCCGTCCACCTCGAAGCCGACGCGCTCCTCGGTGTAGAGGCCCTCCTCGCCTTCGAGATAGGCGTACTCGATCGTGTCCCAACGGCCCGGGTCGACCACGAGGAACCACGGCGCCGCGCCGCTCTCCGACTTCAGCCGGTTCTCGATGATGGGCTCGACGGCGTTCTGGTAAACGTTCACATCGCCGGTCTTCGTCGCCGACACCGAGGTGAGCAGCTTCTTCACCGCCACATTGTACTTCTGGGCGCCGAGGAAGTAGCTGAACGACAGGTTCAGCGGCTTGGCGGCGGCGTCCTTCTGGTCGCCCAGCGCCGTCTCCGCCGCCTCGAAGGTCGTCTCCGAAGGCGCCGCGCCAGCCGCGGCAAGGTTGCCGTGGTCGGCGTGAAACAGCGTCTTGCCGTCGCCCATGACCGGGTTGTTGAGGATCGTCCCCCACACGATGTCGTTCTCGACTTCGGCCGCCGCCCGGCCGAACAGGCTGGGGAGCCGGTCGAAGGCGCCGAGGTCGTCATTGATCAGCGCCTGGCGGGTGATGGCGATCACGCGGCCATAGGTGGCGATGGAGTATTTCTCCACCGACTCCGACAGCGTGGCATAGGTGTATTCGCCGCCCTCCCGAACCTTCCGCAGTTCGGGGATGCCGGCCAGCTGCACGACGGCCTTTTCCTTGAAGTCCGAGACGTTGGACTGGCGGGAGATCAGCCGCCACAGCCGCGGCGCACTCTCATAGGTGTCGCGCAGGCGCTTGGAGGCCACATTCGCCAGCAGCTGCGGGAAGTCGGAGGTGGAGTGCATGCCGGCAGCACGGTTGAGGCCCATCAGGGCCGTGGCCATCTCCATCTTGCCGAGGCTGCGCAGGCGCACGCCCTGCGATTCCTCGACATAGACGCGGCCAAGCTCCATCAGCGACATGCCGCGATACTGGCGGCCGGCATCGGTCAGCTTGGTCGCCTGGGGATTGGCCCGGGAAGCGACGGCGTTCTCGACGGCGGCGCGCAGCGTGTCGCCCTCGTCGGTCGTGATTTGCACATGGGGCGCCTGGCGCGGCGCGTTGCGCGTCGCCGCCTGGTTCTGCAGCGCATCGGTCGCGTCTTCCAGCGAGCGGTGCTCGCCCATGACCTTGATGGCGTCGGCCGCCGTCAGGCCGAAAGCCTCGGCACGCTGCTGCAGCTTGGTGATGTCGGCTGCCCGCCAGGCATGCTCTTCGGCGGCGGGAGGGGACGGCGGCACGACTGCCGGCGGGGCCGGCGGAGCGAAGCGGGTCTCGACAGGCGCGGGCGCGGTGCCCGCCGGGGTCGGCGTGGTCATGGGGACCTCACTGGTGGTGGGCTGTGCCCGGGTTTCTTCAGGAAGGGTGAAGGCGGCGGCCAGAGAACGGATTTGGGCGCCAGGGTCAGCGGGAACCGAGACGGGAGAGAGCTCGTAAGGCTCCCAGTCGATCGCGCGGCGGATCGGAGTTCCGTCAGGATCGGTTTGCGAGCGGTCCCATTTGTGAACCTGATAGCCGACCGAAATCGCCTTAATGATCTTGCGCTGCACCAGGCCGAAGACCTCGGAGGCACGTTCGCGCTCGTCAAAGCGGATGATGGCGCGGCCAGCGCCATCGGCGATCCAGGCACGGTCAATCGTCCCGATGAGGCCGTCGAAGGCGCGGCCATCCCATCCGTCGCGGGACGAGTGCTCGGCGAGGAGCGCACCTACCGTATTGAGGCGTTCGAGCCGCGCCCCGCGCAGATCGAGTTCCTCGTAATATTTGCGAACCGTGTAGGTGGCCCAGTCGATCTCGTACCGAGTCACCCGGGCGCCGGTGGAAAACACGACTTCGACGGTGCGGTTCGCGACATCGATGGATTCGGGCTGCACATGCGGCGCGTCGCCCGTGATCGCATCACGGGTGATCAGGTTCGGATTGTCGCTCGCGCGGGCGAGCAACACCTCAAGTGCCGTCGGATTCGGCTGGGGCATCGTCATTTTCCTTGTCGCTGTTCGGCTCCTCGCTGGAGCGGGCGGGCGTGGGCATGCCGGGCGCCTGGCCGAAGCGCACGCCAGCTGCGTCAAGCTTCTTGCGCCAGTCGGTGATCTCGGCGAGGTGGTCTTCGGGGTCGAAGCCACGGGCCGCGACCTTCTCGGCCCAGCTGTCGAGGCCAAGCGCCAGTTCCGCCTCTTCGGCCTTCACATCCTTGAGCGGATCGACCCAGGGCCGCTTGGGCATGGTCCACTCGGCCGAGAGATTGCGCGGCAGTGCCATGCCGGCGCCGATGCTCGCGCGCATCACCCGCCGCCAGGCGGGACGGCACACCTGCGGCACCAGCATCAGCCATTGCCACTGGTCGAGCACCTGCCAGAAGTCGACCTTGCCCTCGCGCTGGCCGGAGAAGTTGGCCTTCGTCAGGTCGCCGGTGGCGATGGCGTAGGGCAGGCCGACGCCAGCGGCGGCAGCGAGCATCTGTCTGTCCATCACCTGCCCGTAATCGCCCGACGAGGCCGGATCGACGGGGGTGATCTCCTCGCCATCCTGCAGATAGGTGATCAGCCCCGGCGCCAGCTTCTCGATCCGGCCTTTCTTGGGCTCGACAACCTGCCCGCTGGCCTGGGCGAGGGTTTGCGGGTTCATCGCGTTCCGCCGCACGAACACCGTCATGCAGGCCGCGATCTTCTTGCGGATGATCTCCGCTTCCTCGTAATCGCCGGTGTCGCGCAGCCGCAACGCCGACGAGGCCATCCAGGGGACCCCCGTCACCTGCCCGGCGAGATCGACACGGAACACATGGTCGCATTCGCTGGCGGGAACACGCTGCGATTCATGCTTCCAGCGCGAGAGGGCCGAGAATTCGCCCGGGTGAACCGGGAACAGCCAGTAAGCGACGCGGCGGCCCCACGGGTCGAACTCCACCCCGTTGATGACGACATTGTCGCCGCGAATTTCGGTACGGCGCGTGTCGAGGTGCTCATGCGGCAGCACCTCGCATTGCAACGGCACCTTCAGGCCCCAGTCGCTCGGCCGTAGATACCAGCGGATGAACGCGGCGCCGCCCTCGACCACCTCGCCGGCCAGTTGCGCCTGCATGCCGTAGAAATCGAGCATGCCGGCGGGGTCGGCATTCTCGACGAAAGCGTTCCACGCCTCCCGGCTTCGCTTCTTGGCGGCCTTGCTGACATCGCGGGGAGGCCGCGCCACAATGCCCGTGCCGACCATGTGCGCGACCAGCTTGCGCTTGAAATTGCCCGCCCACTCATTG
>JAEYTJ010000044.1 GCA_023434095.1 Pseudomonadota bacterium
GGTGGATAGCGTCACCCGGCCGGGCGGGGCGCCGCCGGGGCGCTCCATCACCGCCTGCATGGCGTTCTGCACGAGGTTCACCAGCACCTGCCGCAGCCGCTCGCCATCGGCCTCGATCATCGCGCCGCAGCCGAGATCGAGCGCGAGCGGCACCGGCCCTAGCGCGCGCAGATCGCCCGCCTGCTCGGCGATCCACGGGTCGAGCGCCAGCGGCACGCGGGCGACGTTCGGCCGGCGGGAGAATTCCAGCAGGTCGTCGATGATGCGCACGCAGCGCCGCACATTGCGCTGGATACGGTCGAGTTCGCCGCGCTCGCGTTCGCCGGCGATGTTGCCAGCGCGCTGCAACACGGCGACCGAGGTGGCGAGCGTGCCGAGCGGGTTGCGCAGTTCATGGCTCACCGTGGCGGTCAGCTGGCCGAGGGCGGCGAGGCGCTCGCTGCGGGTGAGTTCCTCGCGTGTCTTGTAGAGCTTCTCCAGCGAGCCGACGAGGTTGCGCTCGGCCAGCTCCCGGCTCTCGTTGGACAGCACGATCCACCAGGCGCTCACCGCCATCAGCGGCAGCAGGGCGAGGAAGATGCGCAGCAGCAGCGCGCCATTGTCGAGATGCGGCACGTCCTCGCCGGGGTCGATCAGCCGGTAGGTGAGCAGGAACAGCGCCCCCGTCACCACCGACAGCGCCACCAGCACGCCCGCTACCTTCAGCAGCCGCTGCGGCATGTGCGGCGCGATGCGCCGGGTGAAGCCGTCGCCGAGATAGCGCGAGCGCGACGTTTCGAGGTCCTGATGCGACTTCTTGCAGGCGTCGTGGCAATGGGCGTCGAGGCTGCAGCAGAGCGAGCAGATGGGCCGCTCATAGAAGCTGCAATAGGCCATGTCGTCCCGCTCATAGCCATGGTCGCAGATTTCGCAGCGCAGGACGGTGGAGCTGTCCGCACCGAAGCCGGGATGCACCGGGGGGCGGGCGAGATAATAGCGCCCGCGCGTGGCGAAGCCGATCGCGGTGGCGCTGGCGAAGGCGATGAGGAAGGAGAAGGGCGCGGCATAGGCCTGCATCAGCGGCCCCAGCACGCCGGTGAAGGCGGCGAGCGAGACCAGCGAGCCCAGCGCCATGCCGCCGCAGCCGACGGGGTTGAAATCGTGCAGATGCGCCCGCTTGAACTCGATGAAGCTCGGGCTGACCTTCAGCGGCTTCAGCACCAGAAGATCGGCGACGATGGCCCCGACCCAGGCCATGGCGATGTTGGAATAGACCGCCAGCACCACCTCCAGCGTGTCGAAGATGCCGAGCAGCATCAGCAGCAGCGAGATGAGGATGTTGAACACCAGCCAGACCACCCGGCCGGGATGGTAGTGCGTCACGCGCGAGAAGAAGTTCGACCAGGCGAGCGAGCCGGCATAGGCATTGGTGACGTTGATCTTGATCTGCGAGATCAGCACGAAGAAGGTCGCGCAGAACAGCACCAGCGCGGGGTTCTCGAACACGTAGCCATAGGCCACGATGTACATGTGGATCGGCTCCAGCGCCGCCGGGCGCGGCAGGCCGCTCTCCAGCACCAGCACCGCGAGCAGCCCGCCGGCGAGAATCTTCAGTCCGCCGACGAGGATCCAGCCCGGCCCGGCGAGCACCACCGCGCTCCACCAGCCGAGCCGGTTCGCGCTCGTCCGCTCGGGCAGGAAGCGCAGATAGTCCGCCTGCTCGCCGATCTGCACCACGAGCGAACACATGACGCTGACCGCGGCGCCGAAGGCGAGCACGTCGAAGCCGCGCGAGCCGGTTTCCAGCCCGGCGAAGCGGGCCCATTCGGCGATGTCCTCCGGTGCCTTCACCGCGATCATCACGAAGGGAAGAATCATCATCGCCAGCCAGAGCGGCTGCGTCACCATCTGCAGCCGCGAGATCATGGTGATGCCCATGAGGGTGAGCGGGATGATCACCAGCGAGGAGACGATATAGCCGAGCACCAGGGGCACGTCGGCATAGATCTTCAACGCCTGCGCCATGATCGCGCCTTCCAGCGCGAAGAAGATGAAGGTGAAGCTCGCATAGATCAGCGAGGTGATGGTCGAGCCGATATAGCCGAAACCGGCACCGCGGGTCAGAAGATCGAGATCGATGCCGTATTTGCTGGAATAATAGGCGATGGGCAGGCTAGTGACGAAGATGAACAGCGACACCACCGCAATCGCCAGCCCGGCGGTCAGGAAGCCGTAGCTCAGCGTGATCGAGGCGCCGATGGTCTCCAGCGCCAGAAATGAAATGCCGCCCAGCGCCGTGTTGGCGATGACGAAGGGCGACCAGCGCCGGAAGGAGCGCGCGGTGTAGCGCAGCGAGTAATCTTCAAGCGTCTCGTTGGCGATCCAGGAATGGTAGGACCGCAAGGCGGGCAGGTCAGGCGTTTCCACGGGCTTCGCACCTTGTTTTGGCGAAGGCTAGTGGATCGGCCGGGGAGGGGCCAGACTTTCGTTGAAGGCGCCGCACGGGCCGGCGCCGGTTGGAAACCGACAGAGGCCGTTCTACCGGTCTGATTGCGATGCCATCAACTCGGAACGGGCCTAGAGGCCGAGCAGCCGCTCGGCATTGCCGTGGCAGACCTTCGCGCGGACCTCCTCGCTGAGCGGCGCGGTGTCGATGAAGCCGGCGGCGATGTCGGGGTCCTCATAGGGATAATCGACCGAGAACATCACATTGTCCTCGCCCAGCGCCTGGATCGTCGCCGCGAGCGCGCCGGGGTCGCATACGCCCGACGTGGTGACCTTGATGCTGCGCCGGATGATCGCCGAGGGCAGCGCCTCCGGCGGCAGCGTCTCGCCGAGGTCGAACTGCCGCCGGCTGTCGAGCCGCCACAGCAGGAAGGGTAGCGTCTCGCCCATATGGCCGAGAATGATCCGCACCTTGGGAAAGCGGGTGAGCGTGCCGCCGAAGACCAGCCGCAGCGCATGCGCCGCCGTCTCCGCCGTCCAGGCCCAGATCGGGCCGCCGAGTTCCGGGCGGTGGGCGAACATGGCGGGAGCGTCGGCCATGGCGCCGGGATGCAGATAGACCGGCACAGCGAGTGCCTCCACCCGTTCCCAGAAGGGCAGGTAGCGGTCCTCGTCGAGATAGTGCCCGTTGGTCTGGCCGTTGATGAGCGCGCCGCGGAAGCCGAGCTCGCGCACCGCCCGCTCCAGCTCGGCCGCCGCTTCCCCGGGATCCTGCAGCGCGAGATGGGCGAAGCCGGCATAGCGGTCCGGCCGCCTGTGCACCTCGCGGGCGAGGAAATCATTGGCGCCGCGCGCGAGCCGGACCGCCTCCCGCGTGTCGCGCACGCCCTGCGCGCCGGGCGTGGTGACGGAGAGCACCATCCGCTCGATGCCGGTGCGGTCCATCATCTCGAGGCGCAGCCCGTCGAAGTCGGCGAGCCGGCGCTCGACGTCGGCGAACAGCGCGTCGCTCTGCGTCGGCCGCGCGACGTAGGACCCGGCCAGCTCCGGCGTGGTGAAGTGTTCCTCGAGCGCGATCTTGCGCATGCCCGCTCCTCTCATGGCCCGCCAGGGGGCGTGTGTCCGGCTAGGGCTTGGCCACGGGGCAGGCCTCTGCCGGGGAGCTCGCGATCCCCAGCTGTTCCATCATGAAGGCGGCGTTGCTGCGGGAATCGGCGAGAAGCGCGCCCGACCAGTAGGCGGTGCCGCAGGTGGCGGCCTCGCAGGCGCCGCCGGCGGTCTGCCAGTCGCCGCTGCGAACGATGTCGCAGGCGCAGATCGCCTTGTCGGGATTGGCGGGATCCACCGTGCAGATCTTGTTCAGGCACTGCGACCACGGCGTACCGGACGGGCACCGCAGACCCTTCATGCCCTGCTGGAACTGGGTCAGCGCGAACTGCGAATAGAGGGTGCGCACACCATTCGCATCGGTGCTCGGCTGGACGGTGTCGCACGGCACGGTCGCCAGATTCGGCCCTTCCTCCACGTCGCAGACACAGATCGACACGTCCGGATTGCCCGGCTGCGGAATGCAGGGCGCCGAGGTGCAGAGCGCGAAGGACTGGTTGCAGAGATAATTCGTGGCCGCTGCCGGCGGGACAACGCCGAGCGCCGCCACCATCGCAAGCGCCGCACCCGCAAGCCACCGCATCCCCGACCGCATGGACGTTCCTCCCCCGTCTCCGGAGAGCGATCCTAGCGGCGTTTCATGTCCGTGTCCCGACGGCAGGTCTCTCATCCGGCGCCCCCCTCGGAAGCGGCGCCGGACCTCATCGACGCGCCCGGCCCGTCGCCCGCGTCAGGCGGCCGCGCGCTCGACGAGCGGGCGGCGGCGGCATGCCGGGTGGGCGAGCGAGGGCGGCACATAGGCCGCTCCCTCGAGCGGGGCGACGTCGCGTCCCGGCGGGACGATCGCGTCGATCCGGTCGAGAAGGTCGTCGCTGAGCGCGATGTCCGCACCGGCGAGCAGGGCATCCAGCTGCTCCATGGTGCGGGGCCCGATGATCGCCGCGCTGAGCGCGGGATGGGAGAGGACGAAGGCGAGCGCCATGTGCATCAGCGAGAGGCCTTCGCCGTCCGCCAGCGCGATCAGCGCCTCGACCGCGTCGAGGCTGGCCGGGTCGGTCATGGCGGTGGGAAAGAACTTCACCCGCAGCGATTCCGCCGGCGGCGCGCCCTTGCGGTATTTGCCGGTGAGCATGCCCTTCGCCAGCGGGCTCCAGGCCATGACGCCCATTCCGTAGCGCTGGCAGACCGGCAGTACCTCGCGCTCGATCGAACGGTTGAGGATCGAATAGGGCGGCTGTTCGGTGCGGAAGCGCGCCAGTCCCCGGCGCTCGGCGGTCCACTGCGCTTCGACGATGTCGGAGGCGGGAACGGTCGAGGCGCCGAAGGCCCGGATCTTGCCCGCCCGCATCAGGTCGGTGAGCACCGAGAGCGTCTCCTCCACGTCGGTGTCGGGCGACATGCGGTGGATCTGGTAGAGGTCGATATGGTCGGTCTGCAGGCGCTGCAGCGAGCCTTCCACCGCGCGGGTGATCCAGCGGCGCGACATGCCGCGCCGGTTCGGGTCCTCGCCCATCGGCAGGGCCGCCTTGGTGGCGAGCACGACGTCGTCGCGGCGCCCCTTCAGCGCCTTGCCGACGATGATCTCGGATTCGCCCTGGCTGTAGGCATCGGCGGTGTCGATGGCGTTTATGCCGAAGTCGAGCGCCTTGTGGACCATGCGGACGCAGGCGTCGTGATCGGCATTGGCCAGTTTCCCGAACATCATGGTGCCGAGGCAGTAGGAACTGACCTTCATGCCGGTTCGGCCGAGGGGGCGGTACTGCATGCCTGTCTTCCTTTCAGGTCTGGTGAAGCGGCTCGAAGCGCCGTAGATATGAAACGGAACTCTCGTCCGCTTTTATATGGAACAATGTTCCGTTTATCAAGGAGCGATGTCGATGCCGAGGGATGACGACCGACCCGGCGAGTCCGGCCGTCCTCTGCGGGCCGATGCGCGCCGCAATGTGGACGCGCTCCTCGTGGCGGCGCGGGCGGTGTTCGACAGGCTGGGCGTGGATGTGCCGATGCGCACCCTCGCGGCGGAGGCCGGCGTCGGCGTCGGAACGCTGTACCGGCACTTCCCGCAGCGCTCGGATCTCATCCGGGCGATCATCGAGCACGAGGTCGCCGGCTGCGTCGAGGCGGCGGCGACGCTGGCGCAAACCCTGCCGCCGGCGGAGGCGCTGTCCGCCTGGGTTCAGCGTCTCGTCGACCTCGCCGCGACCAAGCGCGGGCTGGGGCCGGCCCTCCACTCGGGCGACGCGGCCTATCAGGCGCTGCCGGCCTATGTGCTCGGCCAGCTCACCCCGGCGTTGCGCGGATTGCTCGAGGCGGCGGCGGCGGCCAGTGCCATTCCCGCCGGCGTCGACGCCCAGGAGATGCTGCTCGCGGCGATGCGGCTGGCGGCGCCGGCGAGCGAGGGCGAGGTGGCGCAGGCGCGCCGCATGGTGGCGCTGCTGGTCGATGGCCTGCGCTTCCGGGCAGGCATCCCCGCGGATGCACCGCCGGGCTGACGGCCGCGAGCGACGGGCTTGCGCAACTGGTATAATGAGATAATGTTGCTACCATCGAGCGGTCGACGATCGCCGATGCCTGGGAATCCGTCAAGAGCCCCCATAACGGGGCCGCATGGGAGGAAATGATGCGCCTGAAAACCCTTTCGCGCGCCCGCGTGAACGTGTGTGCGACCGCGTGCGCGACCCTTGCCCTCATCGCCGCCGGCGCCTTGCCGGCGCTGGCCACGCCGGAAAAGCCGGTGATCGCGCTGGCCAACGCCTATTTCGGCAATAGCTGGCGCCACCAGATGGTGGACGCCTTCAAGGAAGCCGCCGAGAAGGCCAAGGCGGAAGGCAAGATCGCCGATTACATCATCCTGAACGGCGACGGCACCGTCGCCCAGCAGAACAGCCAGATCGCCGAGCTGATCCTCAAGAAGGTGGACGCCATCGCCGTCGACGCCGCCTCCGAGACGGCGGTGAACGGCATCATCGAAAAGGCCTGCAAGGCCGGCATCAAGGTGGTGTCGTTCGACTCCGTCGCCTCCGCCCCCTGCAACTGGCAGCTCAATTTCGACTTCAAGGGCTACAAGCGCGATCAGGCCGAGTGGGTGCTGAAGAAGATCGGCGGCAAGGGCAACGTCATCGTCGTGCGCGGCGTCAAGGGTTCGGCGCCGGATGCCGACATGCACGGCGCGCAGGAGGCGGTGCTGAAGAACTATCCGGACGTGAAGGTGGTCGCCACCGTCTACGGCCAGGCCACGGCTTCCGTGGCGCAGTCGGCGGTCGCAAACGCGCTGCCCAGCCTGCCGCAGGTCGACGCCGTGCTGGCGCAGGGCGGGTCGGACGATACCGGCATCGCCCAGGCCTTCGACCAGTATGGCGGCGCGTACACCCAGAAGATGCCGGTGATCGAGGGCGGCGGCTCGTCCAACTTCATCCAGTGGTGGGCCAGGCAGAAGGACGCCAACGGCTACTCCACCATCTCGATGAACACCACGCCCGGCATCGGCGGCGCCGCCTTCTGGCTCGCCTATGAGCTGGTGAAGGGGGCCAATCCGTCGAAGCTCATGATCATGCCGGTCGCCACCGTGACCGACGACAATCTCAAGGACTATGCTGGCCTGCCCGCGGGCGTCATCGTCAGCCCGTCCTATTCCCAGCAATGGGTTCAGGACAATCTGATCAAGGCCAAGGCGGGCAACTGATCCGCCGGCCGCCCGTCCCGCAGCAGACCACGGACACGCATGATGACGGCAGCCTTCTCTGCCGCGCAGGACGCACCGGCACGGGCCGCCGGTGCGTCGGCGCCGCTCCGCCACACCCCGTTCGCGGCCGGATCGGACGCCGGCGGTGCCCCCGGCAGCGCGCTCTCGGCGCCCGTCGTGCATCTGTCGGGCATCTGCAAGGCTTTCGGCCCGACGCGCGCCAATGACGGGGTCGACCTCGTCGTCGGGGCCGGGGAAGTGCTCGGTCTTGTCGGCGGCAATGGCGCCGGCAAGTCGACGCTGATGCGGATCCTGTGCGGGGTCACCCGCGCCGATGACGGGCGCATCGTGCTGCGCGGCGTCGACATCGCCCCCGATCTCTACGACACGACGCTGGCGCAGGCCGGGGGGATCCGCATCGTCCATCAGGAATTGTCGCTGTGCGACAATCTCTCGGTGGCGGAGAACTTCTTTCTCGAAGCGCCGGAAGCGGCGCGCCCGCTGCCCGGCTGGCGCCGGCTCTACCGCACCCGCGCCCGTGCCGCACTCGACGAGGTGTTTCCCGACCACGGCATTTCCGTCGACGCCCGCGTCGGCCATCTCCAGATCGGCCAGCGCCAGATGGTGGAGATCGCCCGCGCCGTCGCCACGCCGCAGGTGCGGCTGGTCATCCTGGACGAGCCGACCTCCTCCCTCGGGCTGGAGCGCAGCCGCCAGCTGCGCGCCTATATTAAGGCCCGCACCGCCCGGGGCCTCGCCTTCATCTTCATCAGCCACAAGCTGCAGGAGGTGGTGGACATCGCCCACCGCGTCCTCGTGCTGCGCAATGGCCGCTCCGTCTGGTCCGGTCCGGCCGTCGAGGCGAGCGTCGAGGCGCTGATGCACGCGATGGGCGGGGCGAGCGAGAGCGAGATGCGCGGCCGCCGCGCTGGCCGCCCGGCCATCGGGGCAGAGGCGCCCGAACAGGTGCGCCTGTCCGGCCCGCTCGTGGCCCCGCTGGGGCGCGACCTCGTGCTGCGGCCGGGCGAGGTGGTCGGCCTCGCCGGGCTGGAAGGCTCGGGCCAGCGCGAGCTGCTGCACCGGCTGCACGGCCGGCCGGGCGCCGGGATCGCGCGCGAGGGCGGGGCTAGCTTCGTCTCCGGCGACCGGCAGAAAGAGGGCGTGTTTCCGCTGTGGAGCGTGCTCTCCAACATCGCGCTCGGCCGGCTGGAAGGCCGGGGCCCGCTGGGGCTGGTGCACGAGGCGCGGGAGCGCGAGGCCGCGCGCACGGCGGCCGAGAAGCTGAAGCTCGATCCCGCGCGCTTCGATTCCCCCATCCTCGACCTCTCCGGCGGCAACCAGCAGAAGGCGCTCGTCTCGCGGGCGCTGGTCGGCCAGGCCGGCACCATCCTGTTCGACGACCCGACGCGCGGCGTCGATGTCGGCGCCAAGGAGGATTTCTACGCGCTCATCGGTCAGGTGGCGCGGGCGGGGCGCCTCGTCATCTGGCACTCGACGGAGGATGTCGAGTTCCTCGAATGCGACCGCGTGCTGGTGTTCGCCGGAGGGTGCATCGTGCGCGAGCTCGTCGGCGCGGAGATCACCGAGCAGGCGATCGTGGATGCCTCCTTCGCCGGCACCTCTGCGCAGGAGCGCGACGGGACGGCCGGCGCACGCGGGCTCGCCGACCAGCTGGTCGATCTCGCGCCCTTCGCCAGCCTCGCCGCCGTCTTCGCCCTCATGGCGTGGGTGAACCCGCTCACCGTCTCGCTGTTCGGTCTGGAACTGCTGCTGGGGCCGGCGCTGGCGCTGGTGCTGGTGGCGCTGGCGCAGATGTTCGTGGTCGGCGGCAGCGAGATCGACCTCGGCGTCGGCGCCTTTGCCGGCCTCGTCAACGTCATCAGCGCCACGCTGCTGCTGGACACGCCGTGGCTCGGCGCTCTGGCGCTCGCGGCCAGCGTGCTCGCCTACGGGCTGATCGGGGCGACGATCCAGCTGCGGCGGATTCCCGCCATCGTCGTCACCCTCGGCGCGTCCTTCATCTGGATCGGCATCGGCTACACGCTGCAGCCGACGCCGGGCGGGGCGTCGCCGGAATGGCTGTCCGCCGCCTTCGCCTGGACCCTCTTCGACGTGCCTGCGAGCCTGGTGCTCATCGGCGTGGCGGCCCTCGTCGCGCTCGCCATCGATCGTTCGCCGCTGGGCGTGGTGCTGCGCGGCTTCGGCAACAACGCGCCGGCGATGACGCTCGGGGGCTGGTCGCCGCTGCGCTACGCGGTCCTGCGCTACATGCTGGCGAGCCTGTTCGCGCTGGCGGCCGGCCTGTCGCTCACCGCCATCAACACCGCCAGCGACATCAATGCCGGCGGGCCGTTCACCCTCATCAGCGTCGCCGCCGTGGTGATGGGCGGCTGTGCCCTCATCGGCGGGCTGATCTCGCCGCTGGGCGTCGTCGCGGGCGCGCTCACGCTGGCGCTGGTCGGCGCGCTGCTCGGCGCGCTCGGGGTTTCCACAGACTACAATGCCGCCGTGCAGGGGTGCCTGCTCCTGTCCATGCTGGCGCTCCGCGCCGTCGCCGATCGCCGGGAGGCGCGCCGATGACCGCCGTGATCGAAGCGCTTGAGCGCCATCGCTGGGTCTGGTCCGCCCTCGGCGTGCTGCTGCTCTGGGCGGTTCTGTCCATCACCACGGGACGGTTCAGCCTGCATTCGCTGTCCGGTGTGGCGGTCTCGGCGAGCTTCCTCACCCTCGTCGCGCTCGGCCAGATGCTGGTCGTCACCACCGGGCGCGGCAATATCGACCTGTCCATCGCCAGCGTGCTGACGCTGAGCGCCTATGCCGGCATCGTGGTGGCCGCCGGCTCGGATGCGCGCCTGCCGCT
>JAEYTJ010000058.1 GCA_023434095.1 Pseudomonadota bacterium
CCCTGGAAGGAGGAGCGTTACTCCGACGAGGAGTGAGCGCAATGGCGGTCGACGGGTCGCACGCGGGCAAGAGGGTCAGGGAGGGATGGTGCCGGGTGAGGGGATCGAACCCCCGACCTTCGGTTTACAAAACCGCTGCACTACCGCTGTGCTAACCCGGCCCCGCCCGATCGCACCGACGGGTTCCGCCTGACGGGCGAGAACGTGGGCGGTGCTTGTCGGTCGTGCCGGCAGGTCGGCCGGCGACGACAGGTTCTCTTGGCCGATGGCCGCCGTCCGGTCAAGACGGACGCGCGGCGGTCGTGGCGGCTGGCGGCCTACCGAGGAGCGCTGAAACTCGTCATCTTGCCTCCGCGGAAGCGGCATTCGGCATTCCAGAAGCCGGGCTTCGCACCGGGCTTGATGACGTTGAAGGACAGCTTCACCACCTTCTCGCGGCCGGGAAGTACGACCTTGGCGGCGAGCTTGACAATTGGGTAGGCGGGCGCCGCCCGCGCGGCCTTTTCGCAGTAATTGATGGCATCGCGATCCGAAATTTCTGCGGGAATCGGGCGCGGGTCCGGCTGCCAGGGGCCGGGAGGGTTCGGATAGGGCGGGGGCGGGCGGTTCCGGTCGAGGGTGATGCGGCAGTCGGAATAGGCGCGCGTCCCCGGCGCCAGCCCCCAGGACCGGCATTTGGCGTCGTCGGCCTGGTCCGGCGTCGGATAGGGCGGTGGATAGGACGGGGCGTAAGGCGGCGGCGGATAATACTGCGCGAAGGCGGGTGCGGCCATAACCAGTACCGCCGCTGCGGCTGAAAGCAGCTGTTTCAAATCGTTCCTCCCCCTGAGATTTCCTCTGCCTGCGGCGGGGCGCGAAGGCTGTCAAGCGGGTGGATCGATACGCCGTCCGGACGAGGACGGTTTTTAGTTACCTGGCACCGGAGAGAGGGAGAGGCGCCAGAATAAGCGATTGTTCTGCTTTCGCGGCACGCGGCCTCTGTCGGCGGTTACCCTCGGCGGTACTTAATGGGCAGAGTGCGGCCATCATCCGTCGCGTCGCGACATCGGTACGATAGTCCTGCCCGGTCGATCTGACGCCGCGAAAGCCGGTCCACCCTTGAAATACCGACCTTCGCCATGAAACCAAGCAAAATACGCCATTGCGCGGAACGCGGCCTTCTGCGAGACGAATCCGTGGGAAGTCGTTCGCGACGTGCGTGCCAATTCCCCCCGCTGTGAGGATCACCACGGGCACGCCATTTGGGAGGCTGGACTATGAAGGGATTTTGGGTCGGACTGGCGGCTTTGCTGCTGGCCGGCATGGCCGGCAGCGCGTCTGCCCAGACGATGAGCTATGCCGAAGCCGGGGCGCTGATCGCCAAGAGCTGCGGTCCTTCGATCGACAAGTTCTGCGCCAAGGACAATCTCGGCACCGGCGAGGTCCGCAACTGCCTGATGAAGCATCAGGATCAGGTGCCGCAGCAGTGCTTCGACGATTACGCGGCCGCGCGCGCTTCGATCGCCAAGCGTCTTGCGGCGCAGGCCGACGCTTGGAATGTGTGCAACGCCAACATCCGCCAGGCGTGCGCCGGCGTTCAGCCGGGCGACGCCAACATCCTGACCTGCCTGCAGTCCGCGAGCAAGATGATCCGGCCGGCGTGTAAGGACATTCTGGTCGATGCCGGCTGGTGGCAGTGACGGAACGGCGAAACGCTAGGGAAAGAGACAGATCATGACCCGTATCACCCGTTTCGTCGGCGGGCTCGCCCTCGCCGCCGTGCTCGCCGCGCCGCTTGCCGGCACCGCGACTGCGCAGACCGCCGATTCCGACGCGCAGATCATGCGGGGCCTGTCGCAGGCCACCATGTTCGACCCGTCGCTCACCGCCCAGGTGCTGCGCCAGATGGCGCAGGACGCCGTCAACAAGAACCTGCCGCTGACGCTGGACAAGTCCGAGATCGCCAAGCGCCTCGACAAGCTGGCGCAGATCACCGTGCAGATCCAGTTCGCGCTCGGCTCGGACATCATCCGCCCCGAATCCTACGCGACGCTGGGTTCCATCGCTGATGCGATGCACCACCCGATCCTGACGAACTACAAGTTCATCGTGGTCGGCAACACCGACACGACCGGCACGCGCGCCTTCAACCTGAAGCTCAGCCAGGAGCGCGCCAACGCCATTGTGCAGGCGCTGGTGACGGTGTTCGGCATTTCGCCGGACCGCCTGGAGGCCGTCGGCCTCGGCCAGGAGGCACTGCAGGTGCCCTCCAAGCCGCAGGACCCGATCAACCGCCGGGTGCAGATCTTCACGATCGGCACCGTCGGCCCGATGGGCAATCCGGTTCCGACCGCCGCTCCCTGAGGGGGACGCTCGTTTTTTCCTGTGATAGGAAGCCGGCCGGAGCCTCGCGCACCGGCCGGCTTTGCTTTTGGCCGCCCCATTTCCCTTCACAGCCAGAGTTGCAGCAGATGAGCATCACGAGAATCGAAGTCGGTCCACGCATGAGCGAGGCCGTGGTCCACGGGTCGGTCGTGTATCTTGCCGGACAGGTTGCCAAGGGCGACAGCGTGACGGCGCAGACGCAGGCCGTGCTCGCCCAGATCGATGCGCTGCTGGCGCAGGCCGGCACCGACAAGACCAAGCTGCTGACTGCCACCATCTATCTCGCCGACATCGCCACTTTCGCCGAGATGAACGCGGTGTGGGACACGTGGGTGTCCGCCGGCAACACGCCCGCCCGCGCGACCGTCGAAGCGGCTTTGGCGACGCCGGAATACAAGGTCGAGATCGTCGTCAAGGCGGCGATCTGACCGGCGACGATGCCCGCCGCTCGCCGAGTGGCAAGGCGCCAATAGAAAAAGGCCCCGTCGCAGGACGGGGCCTTTCCTTTTTTAGATTTCCGTCCGAAGGACGGTGCCGGGACGCGGCTCAGTGCCAGTTGTCGAGGTCGCGCTTATTGGTCTCCGGCGCCAGAACGAGGCCGATGACGAAGGTCGCGAGGGCGACGATGATCGGGTACCAGAGGCCGTAATAGATGTCGCCGGTGGCCGCCACCATGGCGAAGGCCGTGGTGGGCAGGAAGCCGCCAAACCAGCCATTGCCGATGTGATAGGGCAGCGACATGGCGGTGTAGCGGATACGGGTCGGGAACAGTTCGACCAGCCAGGCCGCGATCGGGCCGTAGACCATGGTGACGAACAGCACCAGGATGGTCAGCAGCAGCACCACCATGGGTGTGTTGATCTCGGCGGGATCGGCCTTGGCGGGATAGCCGGCGGCGCGGATCGCCTCGGTCATGCTGGCGATGAAAGCGTCACTCTGGGCCTTCATCGCCGCCGCGTCCAGAGCGACGCCGCTGAACGAGGGGATCACCTTGTCGCCGACCTTGATGCTGGCGACCGTTCCAGCCGGCGCCGCCTCGTTCGAGTAGTTCACCGAGTTGCGCGCCAGGAACGACTTGGCGATGTCGCAGGAGGTGACGAACTTCGACGTGCCCACCGGATTGAACTGGAACGAGCATTCGGCCGGATTGGCGACGACGGTGACCGGAGACGTGGCCTGAGCCCGCTCCAGCGCCGGGTTGGCAAAGTGGGTGATGGCGGCGAAGATCGGGAAGTAGGTCAGCGCCGCAATGAGGCAGCCGCCGAGGATGATCGGCTTGCGGCCGATCTTGTCGGA
Organism: Pseudomonadota bacterium; assembly: GCA_023434095.1. GTDB lineage: Bacteria > Pseudomonadota > Alphaproteobacteria > Rhizobiales > Xanthobacteraceae > Ancylobacter. Next base: position 3,661 of record JAEYTJ010000058.1, read on the forward strand.
GAGCCAGCCGAACACGATGAAGAACGGCGTGCCGATCAGCAGCGAGATTGCGATCAGGACGTTGGCGGTCCAGCCGTCGACCTTCAGCGTCTGGGTGAGGAAAAACAGCGCGTAGAACTGTCCGGTGTACCAGACGACGGCCTGGCCGGCGGTGCCACCGAACAGCGCGATGAGGCCGACCTTGGCGTTCTCCCAGCGGCCGAAAGCCTCGGTGAGGGGCGCCTTCGAGGTCTTGCCCTCTTCCTTCATCTTCTTGAAGACGGGCGATTCGTTCAGCGTCAGACGGATCCAGACCGACACGGCGAGCAGCAGGATCGACACGAGGAAGGGGATACGCCAGCCCCAGTCGGCGAATGCGGCTTCGCCGAGATAGGTGCGGGTGCCAAGGATGACCAGCAGCGACAGGAACAGTCCGAGCGTCGCCGTGGTCTGGATCCAGGAGGTGTAGAAGCCGCGCCGCCCATTGGGGGCATGTTCCGCGACATAGGTGGCGGCGCCGCCATACTCGCCACCCAGCGCCAGGCCCTGGAACAGGCGGAGAATGATCAGGATGACCGGCGCGGCAATGCCCCAGCTCGCGTAGTTCGGCAGGATGCCGACGACGAAGGTCGAGGCGCCCATCAGCAGAATGGTGATGAGGAAGGTGTATTTGCGGCCGACGAGGTCGCCGAGCCGGCCGAAGACGATGGCACCGAACGGGCGCACCGCGAAGCCGGCGGCGAAGGCCATGAGGGCGAAGATGAAGGCGGCCGTCGGGTTGACGCCCGAGAAGAACTGGGCGGCGATGATCGCCGAGAGCGAGCCGTAGAGATAGAAATCATACCATTCGAAGACGGTGCCGAGCGAAGAGGCGAAGATGACCTTCTTCTCCTCGCGTGTCATGGGAGCCGCCTTTCCGGCGGGCACCGCAGTGGTTACGCTCATGTGTTTCCCTTCCCCAAAGTTAGGTCGCGCCAACGCAGTGACGTGCGAGATCAATCGCACGTGCGATAAGACCAGCTCGAACGAGCCGCCGGTGTGATGGCCGAGTTTTGGGAGTCCCTGCGGGGAACGCCTTACGCTCGGGCTGTCTCCTCCCGGAGGCGGCCCACCACGACGGGCGCGGCGCCTTTCCCCGGTGTCCTTGGCGCGCGGAATTCTTCGATTCCGTCGCTTGCCTCAGCGGAGAGTGGCGAAAGCGAGGCGGTTTGACGATTGGCAATTGGTCGTAAACTGCCGCTTATGTTGCGTTGCGGCAGAAAAACCCGTCAGGCCGAAGTAAAGAGCTGCTGCGCGAGCCCCGCCTTCAGGCCGTTGCGCCGATGGCGCGCCGGGCGATGTAGAGCGCGAGCGCGGCGGCGTTCGACACGTTCAGGCTGACGATGGCGCCGGGAAGGTCGATGCGCGCGAGCGTGTCGCAGGTCTGGCGCGTCAGCTGGCGCAGACCCTTGCCCTCGGCCCCCAGCACCAGCGCCACGGGCGCGGCGAGGGGGGTGTCGACGAGATCGGCCGGGCCTTCGCTGTCGAGGCCGACGACCTGCACGCCGTTCTGCTTCAGTTCATCCAGCGCCCGCGCCAGATTGCCGACGAAGCAGAAGGGCACGTGCTCCAGCCCGCCGCTTGCGCTCTTCGCGAGCACGCCCGTTGCCGCAGGGCTGTGGCGCGCGGTGGTGACGATGGCCCCGACCTTGAGCGCCGCCGCGGAGCGGACGATAGCGCCGACATTGTGCGGATCGGTGATCTGGTCGAGTACCAGCAGCAGGTCGCATTCCGCCGCCTTGGCGAGGCTGAGGGAGGGCAGGGGATCGCATTCGGCGAGCATGCCCTGATGCACCGCGTCGGGATCGAGCAGCCGGTCGATCTCACCGGGGCGAACGATCTCGGGGGCGAGGCGGGGCGGAATGCCCTCCTCCTCCAGCCGGCGGGCGGCATTCTCGGTCAGCATCAGCCGGCGCAGCTTGCGGCGCGGATTGCGCAACGCCTCGACCACGCTGTGCCAGCCATAGAGGATCGCGACATCGTCCGGCCATGCGCCGAAGGGGCGGCCGGCGGGGCGCGGACGGGGCTGGCGCGGGCGGCCCGCGGAGGGCTTGGGACGGCCGGGCAGGCGGCTGGAGCGATCGTTCATGCAGCCTTCTGTCATGGCGCGGGCTGGTTGGCAATTTCAGCCGGCGGCATTTGCCCGCACGATTCATCGTTTCGGGCGGACTTCGATTCGAAGCGGGTGGACCGGGCAGCGAAAGGCTGGACCGGGCGGCAGGCGCGCCGGCATCCACAGCCTCCTCCGGGTATCGGGGCCACGGGGTTGACAGGGCAGGGGCACGTCACCATAAAGCCGGCCGCACGGGAACTGCATTGCGTCGGTTCCCGGACAGGTCGACAGCCCGGTGCGTTTCGACGCACCGCAGATCGGCCGACGTGCGAGGGGGAGTGTCCCGAGCGGCAAAGGGGGCGGACTGTAAATCCGCTGGCTATGCCTTCGTAGGTTCGAGTCCTACCTCCCCCACCACGTCGCCTTCCGCTAGCATGTGCCGACCCTCGCGGGTGTAGCTCAATGGTAGAGCAACAGCCTTCCAAGCTGATGACGAGGGTTCGATTCCCTTCACCCGCTCCACTTTTCCCCGCAGCCCCTATATGAGGCGATGGCGCGCTCGCCGCGCCGACCAGCCCCGAGGGTGAGGTGATTCCCTTTCCCGCAGCTGCGGCGCAACGCGGCACTTGCGGAAAGCTGGGAAACCGCCTATCCCACGGCCCGATTTTTCGCGGCCCGAATGCCGCTGAAGGAAACGAGTTATGGCCAAAGAGAAGTTCAACCGTTCGAAGCCTCACTGCAACATCGGGACGATTGGCCATGTTGACCATGGCAAGACGTCTCTGACGGCAGCGAT
>JAEYTJ010000088.1 GCA_023434095.1 Pseudomonadota bacterium
CGGATGAGGATCGGGATGTCCGCCTGCTCCATGGTCGGGGAGCGATAGACATCAACCACCGCGATCTTCGCCCCGCGCTCCTTGCGGGCGCGGATGGCGTGGGTCATCACGTTGATCTGGGTGGAGACCGGGTTGGTGCCCCAAATCACCACGAAATCGCTCTTGGCCATTTCGCGCGGGTCCGGCCCGGCCAGCTTTCCCGTGCCGGCGAGGAAGCCGCTCCAGGCTGGGTTGACGCAGATCGAGGAGAAGAAGCGCGAATAGCCCTTGGCGCGGGTCAGCCGGTTGATGCCGTCGCGCATCACCAGCCCCATCGTGCCGGCATAGTAATAGGGCCACACCGCTTCCGACCCGTGGCGCTGTTCCGCCGCGCGGAAATGGTGGGCGATCTCGTCCAGTGCCTCGTCCCAGGACATCGGGGCGAAGCGCCCCTCCCCCTTGGGCCCGATGCGGCGCAGCGGCCGGGTCAGCCGGTCCGGGTGGTTGGCGCGCTCGGCATAGCGCGCGACCTTCGCGCAGATGACCCCGGCGGTGAAGCTGTTGGCCCGCGAGCCGCGCACGCGGCCGATGCGCCCGTCCTCCACCTCGATCTCCAGCGCGCAGGTGGAGGGGCAGTCGTGCGGACAGGCGGAAAAGCCGATGCGGGCCGTCGAGAGATGCTGATTCATGAAAAAGGCGCTCCGCCATCATCCTAGCGGAGCGCCTCGGTTTTTACACCTGCGGGGTCAGCCGCCGGCTCAGTGCGCGGCCGCCTCGCGGCGGCGGTTCTTCACGATCCAGCCGAAGCTGATGACGAAGAGCGCGCCGACGACGGCCGCGAGATAGTGCGGAATGGCGGAGGCCTTCAGGCCAACCGGATCCTCGGGGTCGGCGATGACCTCGACCAGCCACGGCGCCCAGCCCTGCATCGCTTCCAGCACCACCTTGTCGCCCACCAGCATCTCGCCGGCGATCCAGCCGAGCAGCGCCGCGCCGAACCAGATGAGGATCGGGAAGCGGGAGATCAGCTTCAGGATCAGCTGCGAGCCGAAGACGATCAGCGGGATGGTGAGCAGCAGGCCGAAGATGAACAGCTCGGCATGGCCGCGCGCCGCGGCGGCGATCGCCACCACATTGTCGAGGCTCATCACCGCGTCGGCGATGGCGATGGTGCGCACCGCCTTCCACAGGCTGTCGGCGCCTTCCACATGGTGGCCCTCGCCGCCCTCGTCGAGCACCAGCTTGATGGCGATCCAGAACAGCAGCAGGCCGCCCACCACCTTCAGGAACGGCACGCCCAGCATGTACGACACCACGAGGGCGAAGATGATGCGCAGGCCCACCGCCGCGCCGGCGCCGAGCAGGATGCCCCATTTGCGCTGCTTCTCCGGCAGCGAGCGGCAGGCGAGCGCGATCACCACCGCGTTGTCGCCGGAGAGCAGCAGATCGATCCAGATGATCTGGAGCAAGGCCACCCAGAAGATCGGGCTTGAGAAATCCATCATGTCCTCTCTGATCGTCTTGTCTTGTTCAGATGACCGGAAGAAAACCCGCCCACATTTCTGGCATACATTATAATTTACGCCAGAAATCGCCCCTGAAACGCCCGACGCCCGCGATGGATGAGATCGCGGGCGCCAAGGGGGAGGGAATTCCCGTTCAGATCACGAGCCGTGCCGGCCCTCGGCGTGGGACGCACCCTTGAAGCGGGAGATCGCCCAGCCGGTGGCCAGCACGATCACCGCACCGGCGGCGGCGGCGGCGTATTCATAGTGGTGGACGACGGCCTCGCCGAAATAGTCCAGCACCTTCACGTCGGAGACGAACATCTCGCCGGCCACCCAGCCCAGCAGCGCCGCGCCGGCCCACACCAGGAAGGGGAAGCGCGCCAGCAGGCTCATGATCAGCGCCGCGCCGGCAATGATCATCGGGATGGAGATGACGAGGCCGATGATGATCAGCGTCCAGTTGCCGTCGGCGACGGCGGCGATGGCGACCACATTGTCGAGGCTCATCACCAGGTCGGCGACAGCGATGGTGCCGACAGCGCGCCAGAGATTGTCGTGGGCGGCGACGCCGCCTTCCTCGCCCTCTTCCGGCAGCACGAGATCAACGGCGATGTACATGAGCGCCAGCGAGCCGACGATGCGCAGCCACGGCAGGCCAAGCAGCACGGCAATGATGGCGGTGAACACGATACGCATGCCGACCGCGACGCCGGCGCCGAGGATCATGCCGGTGCGGCGCATCTTGTCGGGCAGCGAGCGGCAGGCCATGGCGATGACCACGGCGTTGTCGCCCGAGAGCAGGACATTGATCCAGATGATTTTGAGAAGTGCCAGCCAGAAGAGCGGCTCAAGGTAATCCATGTGGTCGTTCCCTCACCTTCCCGTCCGGATGCGGACGGGACTCCAAGTCAGTTGTGTCGGCGTTGGCGCGCCATGTTTTTAGGTGAGGCAAGAGGAGGTGGCTCCGGCGGGCCCACTCCCGGGCGCTCTTGGCGCGCCATTAACGGCATCCCCGCTGCGGGCCACTTCTCCATGGCCGGACCCCCGCAGCGCCCATCTAGGGAACATACATAATAATCCATGCGGTGGCCAAGCCCGAATACCGCATTTTTTGCAGCAAATGATGCTGCGTCAGCTTAGTCTACGCTGCTGCGCAAAAAGAAACACCCCGTCCGGCGGACCGGACGGGGTGCGATTTCAGGTCCGGTCACCGGCCGTGCCGGCAATCAGCCGACGATTTCATTCCCGGCGAAGAACTGGGCGATCTCGATCTGCGCATTCTCGAGGCTGTCGGAGCCGTGAGCCGAATTCTCGCCGACGGAAAGGGCGAATTCCTTGCGGATGGTGCCCTCGGCCGCGTTGGCCGGGTTGGTGGCGCCCATCACTTCACGGTACGTGGCCACGGCGTTGTCGCCCTCGAGCACCTGCACGACGATCGGCTCGGAGATCATGAAGTCGACGAGTTCGCCGAAGAAGGGGCGCTCCTTGTGCACGCCGTAGAAGGTCTCTGCCTGGGCGCGCGTGAGCAGGATGCGCTTCTGCGCGACGATCCGCAGCCCCGACTTCTCGATCAGCGCATTGACCGCGCCAGTGAGATTGCGACGGGTGGCGTCGGGCTTGATGATGGAAAAAGTGCGCTCGAGCGCCATGGCGTGGTTCCTGAACAGAGCGAGGGGATAGGTTCGCAGCGGCTTATAGCGGCGCCTCTGCCGGGCGACAAGAGAACCTCGGGACGGCGTTCCGGATAGCCGGCCGGCGGCTCGGTCCGCGAATCGTGCGAGCCGGAAATATCCGCCTTGCGGCGGAACCCCTCGGCGCTCATCTGTTTAGCAACGGAGCGGCCGGAGTGCCGCGGCGCAGGGATGTTGCGAATGAAGAAGTGTGCTCTTGCCATCGCGGCTGTGGTGGCTGTTCTCGTCGGCTTTTTGGCCGTGCCCTTTCTGCCCGTCGCCGACGCGACGACGGCCTCGTCCCCACAGCCGGCGGGCTACCGGACCTGCCATCTCGAACACCGCGCCGTGTTCACCGACGGCACCCCGCGCTGGGTGAAAGAGACGCGCTGCGTATTCGCGGAATAATCGCCGATCACGACTTCATGATTACCTCTTGGAACTCTTCCGGGAGTACGCACGTTAAGTAGGCGTTAACGGATCGAACGAGGCACATACGAATGGACGGACGCGTAACGTTTCGTTCGGCTGCATCCGCCGGAAAAAGGCGGTATGCGGCAAGTGGATTTTCGTGCCGTGCGTTTGGTTTTGAAGTGATGAGCACGTTGAGGACGCAATAATCCCGGTGGCCCTTCCACCGGCGGGTGGATGAGGTGCCGAGATGTACAAGGCCATTGCCGTTAGTGCTGTTGCCGCCATCATGGGATTCACCGCGTTGTTCATCGGCGCGGCGGACGCGACCGGCTACTTCAAGCGCCAGCTTCCGGTGGCCACCGTCGAAATTCCGGTCGAGCAGGTCGCCGGCGATTGCGTGATGCAGTCGCGCTGGGTGAGCGATGCCGGCCGGATGGTCGAGGTCGAACGCCCCGTTTGTTACTGAGACTGGCGTCATCGGCCTCGCTGGTCGCACACTCCACCTCACTGCACTCACTGTTCACCCGGTTTCACAGGTTAGGCTCGCGGCATCCCCACTCCCCCAAGCCCCAACGCGAGCCCATCAGCCCCGGCTTCTCCCCCAAGGAGCCGGGGCATTTTTTTTTGCTCGGCCTGCGGCAGCGGAAATGAACAACAGCCAACGGCGCGTTCAGCAGGTGTTGGCGCGCCGTCGTGCAGGATCGGCACATTCCGGTAACGGAAAAGCCGACGGCAGCCGCCGTTCCCGCCGACCCGGCGGCGGCCCGACGCGAAACGCCCCGGCCGCGCTGCGCGAGGCCGGGGCGCCCTCCCCCCGCCGCCCCGTCCGCCGCGCTGATGGCGTCCATCATCTCTCGGAATTGGTAAGCGCTACCCAGCCGTAGCAGAATAGCGCCAAGGACTTGGCGCCCTCGCGCCGGCCTCGACCGGGGATTGCCGCTATGCCGACCGCCCTCTCGCCCGAGCCGTTGGAACGGCTTGTCACCGCGCGCTACCACACCTTCGCCGCCTATAATGCCTGGGCCAATCGGCGCCTCTACGAGGCCGCGACCCGGTTGAGCCCGACCGCCTACCGCGCCGAGCGCGGGGCCTTTTTCGGTTCGGTGCACGGCACGCTCAACCATCTTCTGGTCACCGATCGGATATGGATGCGTCGCCTCACCGGCGCCGGCACGGAGCCGGCGAGCCTCGACGCTATCCTCTTTGAAACACTGGAAGATCTGGCACAGGCTCGCGTGGCGGAAGACGCCCGGATCACCGCTTATGTCGGCGGCCTCGACGCCGCGACGCTTGCCGCGGATCACAGCTACGTCAATGTCGCCGGCGCGCGCTTCACCCAGGTGCTGGCCACGATCCTCGACCACGTGTTCAACCATCAGACCCATCACCGTGGCCAGGTTCACTGCCTGATCAGCGGCTTGCTCGGCAACGCCGCCGCGCCGTCGCTCGACCTGATCGCCTTCCAGCGGGAAAGCGGCCTGTCGCGGCAGGACTGAACGGCCGCGCTTTCGCTTGCCGGCCGGCCGATCGCACGGCACAAGACGGGAATGATCATCCTCGACGACATTTCGCTGCGCATCGCCGGCCGGCTTCTCATCGACCACGCCTCCGTCGCACTGCCGGAAGGCGCCCGGATCGGTCTCGTCGGCCGCAACGGCACCGGCAAGACCACGCTGTTCCGCGCCATCACCGGCGATCTCGAGCTGGAGAGCGGCGATATCCGCATCCCCGCCGCCGCGCGCATCGGCCAGGTGGCGCAGGAGGCACCGGCCGGCGCGGAGAAGCTGATCGACGTGGTGCTGGCTGCCGACACCGAACGCGCCAAGCTGTTGACCGAACGCGAGAATACCAGCGACCCTACCCGGATCGCCGAGATCGAATTGCGCCTCGTCGACATCGACGCCCACGCCGCCCCGGCGCGCGCGGCCCGCATTCTCGCCGGCCTCGGTTTCGACGACGCGGCACAGCAGCGGGCCTGTTCGGAATTCTCCGGAGGCTGGCGCATGCGGGTGGCGCTGGCCGCGCTGCTCTTTGCCGAGCCGGACCTGCTGCTGCTCGACGAGCCGACCAACTATCTCGACCTCGAAGGCACGTTGTGGCTGCAGGACTTTCTCGCCCGCTACCCCCGCACCGTGCTGATCGTCAGCCACGACCGCGAGTTGCTGAACCAGTCGGTCGGCTTCATCCTGCATCTCGACCAGGGCAAGCTGACGCTGTGGCGCGGCGGCTATGACTCCTTCGAGCGCCAGCGTGCCGAAAAGCTGGTGGTCGACCAGAAGGCGCGGGCAAAGCAGGACGCCAAGCGCAAGCATATGGAAGCCTTCGTCGAGCGCTTCCGCGCCAAGGCGACCAAGGCCAAGCAGGCGCAGTCGCGGCTGAAGGCCCTCGCCCGGATGGCGCCGCTCGCGGAGGCGGCGAGCGAGCAGGCGGCGGCGATTTCCATCCGGCATCCCGAGCGTATCCCCTCGCCTCCGATCCTGACCCTCGACGGGGTTTCGGCCGGCTATACGCCGGGCAAGCCGGTGCTGCGCAACCTGACGCTCCGCATCGACCATGACGACCGCATCGCCCTGCTCGGACCGAACGGAAACGG
>JAEYTJ010000318.1 GCA_023434095.1 Pseudomonadota bacterium
GGATTCTCCGGCGTCGACGGCATCTTCCGCTTCCGCGCCGACGGCACCAACCAGCGCGGGCTGGCGGTGATGCAGATTTCCGGCGGGACCACCCAGATCGTCAGCCCCGCCCCGCGCAGCTTCGCGCAGGGGTGAGGGGCACCCTCCCACGAGAGAACCGCGTCATCCTGAGGTGCGAGCGGAGCGAGCCTCGAAGGATGGTTCCTTCGGGCCTGCCCCAACGAGCATCCTTCGAGGCTTGCATCCTTCGAGGCTTGGCCTTTGGCCAAGCACCTCAGGATGACCGCCATCTGAGCTAGGCGCGCCTCTTCACGCCGCGAGATCGGCGACGATGGCGTCGAGCACCGGCAGGCCGAGGGCGGTGGCGCGCAGGCGGTCGCCCGGCAGTTCCTCGATCATCCGCTCCTCCAGGAGCCCCGCCACCCGCGCCGGATCGAAGCCGCGTCCGGCCAGCCGGGCGAAGCGGGCGCGGTCGATGCCTTCCGCGAGGCGCAGGCCCATCAGCAGATATTCGTCGGCCTGCTCGGCGCGGGTGAGCGGCTCGTCAGCGATCACCCCATGGCCCTGCGCCTCGACGCGGGCCACCCATTCCTCCGGCCCGCGCTCGGTGGAAGTGGCGACCCGCCCCTCCGGCGTGTCGAGCCGCCCATGGGCGCCGGGGCCGACCCCGGCATATTCGCCATAGCGCCAATAGAGCAGGTTGTGCCGGCTCTCCGCCCCCGGACGGGCGTGGTTGGAAATCTCGTAGGCCGGCAGGCCGGCGGCGCGCGTCGTCTCCTGCGTCACGTCCCACAGGGCGCGAGCTGCCTCGCCGTCGGGAACGATCAGCCGGCCGGCGCGGTGCAGCGCGGCGAAGGGCGTGCCGTCCTCGATGGTCAGCTGGTAGAGCGAGAGATGCTCGCAGCCCTCGTCGATGGCGCGCCGCAGCTCGGCGGCCCAGTCCTGCGGCTTCTGGTCGGGGCGGGCATAGATGAGGTCGAACGACACCCGCTCGAAGGCCGCCCGCGCCACCGCCACCGCCCCGAGCGCCTCCTCGGCCGTGTGCATGCGCCCCAGCGCCTTCAGCGCGGCATCGTCCAGCGCCTGCACGCCGAGCGAGACGCGGTTCACCCCCGCCGCCCGATAGCCGCGGAAGCGCCCGGCCTCGACGCTGGTGGGGTTGGCCTCCAGCGTCACCTCGGCGCGCGCGTCGAGCGGCCACGCCTCATGGATGGCGTCGAGGATCGCCCCGACCGTCGCCGGCTCCATCAGCGAAGGGGTGCCGCCGCCGAAGAACACGCTGTGGGTGCGCCGCTGGCCGATCCGTTGGCGCGTATGGGCGATCTCCGCACGGAACGCCGCCACGAAGCGCGCCTGGTCGGGCGGCGCGTGGCGAACATGCGAGTTGAAGTCGCAATAGGGGCATTTGGCCTTGCAGAACGGCCAGTGCACATAGACGCCGAAGCCGGGATCGACCGGCGGCGGCGCGGGGGCGCGCTCAGCCAAACGTCGCCCCGAGGCAGGCCTGCGCCAGCGCCATGAAGGCCCTCGCCCGGTGCGACAGGCCGCGGCCGAGGGGCGGCAGGCCGTGCTTCTCGGCACCGGTCATCTCGCCGAAGGTCCGCTCGTGCCCGTCCGGCTGGAACATCGGGTCATAGCCGAAGCCCGCTGGCCCGCGCGGCGGCCAGACCAGCGTGCCGTTCACCACGCCCTCGAAATCCTCGACATGCCCGTCCGGCCAGGCGAGGCACAGGGCGGAGATGAAATGGGCCTGCCGCAGGTCGGGAAGCTCCGCCCCGGCCGCGCGCAGCTCTTCCTCCACCCGGGTCATCGCCGCCATGAAGTCCTTTTCCGGCCCCGCCCAGCGGGCGGTGTAGAGCCCCGGCGCCCCGCCCAGCGCATCGACGCACAGGCCGGAATCGTCGGCGAAGGCGGGCAGGACTGCGGCATTGGCGGCGGCGGTCGCCTTGATGCGAGCGTTCTCGCCGAAGGTCAGTCCGGTCTCCTCCGGCTCGGGCAGGCCGAGCTCGCCGGCGGAAACGGCGTCGATGCCATAGGGCGCCAGCAGGCCGCGCATCTCCTCCAGCTTGCCTGGATTGTGGGTAGCGATGACGACACGGCCTTCCAGCCGGCGGTGCGCGGGGGTGCTCATGCGACGGCCAGCTTCTGCAGGTCGACCAGCTTGCCGACGCCCTTGCGGGCCAGGCCGAGCATGGCGTTGAACTCGTCCTCGGAGAAGGGCGTCTTCTCCGCCGTGCCCTGCACCTCGACGAAGCCGCCGGCGCCGGTCATGACGAAATTGACGTCGGTGTGGGCCTCGGAATCCTCGGCATAGTCGAGGTCCAGCCGCGGCTCGCCGTCGATGATGCCACAGGAAACGGCCGCGAGATGGTCGCGCAGCGGCAGGGTCGAGATCATGCCGCGTGTCTTCATCCAGCTCAGGCAGTCGTGCAGCGCGATCCACGCGCCGGTAATGGCAGCAGTGCGCGTGCCGCCATCGGCCTGGATCACGTCGCAATCGACGGTGATCTGCCGCTCGCCGAGCTTTTCGAGGTCCATCACCGCACGCAGCGAGCGGCCGATGAGCCGCTGGATTTCCTGGGTGCGGCCGGACTGCTTGCCGGCGGCAGCCTCGCGGCGCGTGCGGTCATGGGTGGCGCGCGGCAGCATGCCGTATTCCGCCGTCACCCAGCCCCGCCCCTGCCCCTTCAGCCAGGGCGGCAGCCGCTCTTCGAGCGTGGCGGCGACGAGCACATGGGTCTCGCCGAACTTGACGAGGCAGGAGCCTTCGGCATGGCGCAGCACGCCGCGCTCGAAGCTCACGGCACGCATCTCGTCGGGAAGGCGGCGGGAAGGGCGCATGCGGAGGGTCTCCTGGAACGTCGGGCGGCACGGCCCTTTGGGCGGACCTTGTAAGGGCGGCGCGAGCCGGGTGCAACGCCGGACGCCGGCGGCGGGCGCTTGTACATGGGCGGCGATTACCGAGATAATAGGCCCCCATGACCGGGGAGACGAGACAAGGGACAGGCCCGCAATGCCCCTCGATCCATTTCTGTCCGCCAACGCGCCGTCGCTCGCACGGCTCGACGAACGTTCGCGCGAGATCTTCCGGCAGATCGTCGAGACCTATCTGGCGACCGGCGAGCCCGCCGGCTCGCGCAACATTTCCCGCCTCATTCCGATGACGCTGTCGCCGGCCTCGGTCCGCAACGTGATGGCGGACCTCGAAGCCGCCGGCCTCATCTTCGCCCCCCACACCAGCGCCGGTCGCCTGCCGACGGAGCGCGGCCTGCGCTTCTTCGTCGATGCGCTGCTGGAAATCGGTGACGTCTCGGAGGACGAGCGCAATTCGATCGAGACCCAGGTGCGCGCCGCCGCCCGTGCCCAGACCGTGGATGGCGTGCTGGCGGAGGCCTCCAATCTGCTCTCCGGCCTGTCGCGCGGCGCCGGCGTCGTCACCACCGGCAAGACCGACGTGCGGCTCAAGCACATCGAATTCGTGCCGCTCGACGCCACCCGCGCGCTGCTCATCCTCGTTTCCGACGATGGCGAGGTCGAGAACCGCCTCGTTCCCCTGCCCAAGGGCCTGCCCTCCTCGGCACTGGTGGAGGCGACCAACTTCCTCAGCGCGCTGACGCGCGGGCGCACGCTGGTGGAGCTGCGCACCGAGGTGGAGCGCACCCTTGCCGCCCGCCGCGCCGAGCTGGACGAGGTGACCGCGCGGGTGGTCGAGAGCGGCATGGCCAGCTGGTCGGGGGGCGACAAGGCCGAGCGGCGGCTCATCGTCCGCGGCCAGACGCGGCTGCTGCACGATCTGCGCGCCATCGAGGATTTGGAGCGCGTGCGGCTGCTGTTCGACGATCTCGAAGCCAAGCAGGAGGTCGTGGACCTTCTGGGGCGGGCGGAGGACGCACAGGGCCTGCGCATCTTCATCGGCTCGGAGAACAAGCTGTTCTCGCTGTCGGGCTCCTCCACCATCGTCGCGCCCTATCGCGACGGGCAGGGAAGGGTGGTGGGCGTGCTCGGCGTCATCGGCCCGACACGGCTCAACTATGCCCGCATCGTGCCGATGGTCGATTTCACCGCCCGTGTCGTCAGCCGCGTTCTCGCCGGTCCGGGGATTGACGCGGCTTGATTTTTGCCGCTTCCGCCCCGATATGGCGGGCGTCCGCGCGGCCCCGCCGCCGGGACGGATTCATTGTTCGACGAGGTATTCATGAGCGACGAGAACCGCACTCCGGCTGACCAGCCCGAAACGGGCGATCAGACTGTCGGCGCCGAGCACGGTGCAGCGGGCGCGCCGGACGACCTCGCTGCCGCCTTCGCCGCCGAGAAGGAACAGCTCGAGGCCGAGATCGCCGCGCTGAAGGACAAGTTCCTGCGCGCCTTTGCCGAGGCCGACAATGTGCGCCGCCGCGCCGAGCGCGAGGTGGCGGACGCCAAGGTCTACGGCATCACCGGCTTCGCCCGCGACATCCTCACCGTGGCCGACGATTTCGAGCGGGCGCTGGGCGCCATCGACGCCGACGCCCGCGCCAAGGCGGACGGCACGCTGAAGACGCTGCTGGAAGGCATCGACCTCACCAGCCGCGCGCTGCTTCAGGCGCTGTCCAAGCACGGCGTGGCCCGCATCGAGGCGGAAGGCGCCAGGTTCGATCCGAACATGCACCAGGCGATGTTCGAGGTGCCCAACACCGAGGTGCCCTCGGGCACCGTGGTCCAGGTAATCCAGCCCGGCTACAAGCTCGGTGATCGGGTGCTGCGCCCGGCGCTGGTCGGCGTTTCCAAGGGCGGTCCCAAGGCGCCGCCGACGGACGCTCCGCCCGCCGGCAACTGACCTACCGCCGCCCCCGTGGCGGGTGCCGCATGTGAAAAAGGGCCCCGGCGGGGCCCTTTTTTGTTCGCCTGTCGCGGCGCACAGGGTCAGCGCAGGGTCACCCCGTCGCGCAGCGCGCGCATGGCGCCGTAATCGGCGTCGAAATTCTCCGTGGGCGCGACACCCACCATGCGCAGATAGCCGTTCCGCCCGAAGCTGAGCCACTGCGCCACCTTCACCGGCTTGCCGGTCTGCTGGTCGGCGGCGTTGGCGATCAGCTCATAGCCGGGCTGGCCGCCGACCCGCAGCGGTCCGCCACGCTCGACGCGCAGTTCCTTGATGCCGGGCACGCTGGCGATCGCCCGCTTGGCCACGGCCTCGCGCTCGTCCTCGCGGATTTCGCCCGGGCCGACCGCCACGATGAAGAAGGACTGGGTCTGCGGCGTGTCGTTGCCGGCCGCGGTCGCCTCGCCCGAATCCGGCTTGGTGAGCAGCACGGCATTGGTGCCGATCACCTTCATCACCTGGTAGCCGCTCAGCTGGTCGAGCGTGAAGGGAAGCTTGGCGAGCATCTCCTCGGTGCTGGGTGGGGCGCGGAAGACGACGGTCTTCAGCGCTTCCTCGACCTTGGCGTCGGGATAGCGGCTGGTGGCGGCCTCGGGGAACTGCACCGTCACCATGCCGGTCTGCTCCTTGCCGCCGGCGACCAGGATCCACTTCTTCAGCGCCCCGGCCCCTACGGTCTGGAAGCCCTTGAGCAGAACCGCTGGCACGCCGTCCGCCAGGGTCACGTCGCGCCGCTCCTCGACCGTCACCCCCTGCTTTTCCAGCTCCTTGGTGGCGAAATTCGCGGTGATTTCGGCATAGGCGGGCTTGGGCATCTCGAGGACGAGGATCGAGGCGCTGGCGGCGCGATCCTGGAAGCCGGGAACGCCGGGCACGGGCACCATGCCCTCCGGCGGCACGAGGCCGATCGTGCCGTCATTGGCGAAGATCGTCTCGGCGGAGGCGGCGGGAAGGGCAAGCATCGCCAGCGAAAAGGCGACAGCGGCAAGGCGGGCAACAACGCGCATTCGCAATCCTTCGGGATTAAGGAAGCTGTAACTTCGCCCTTTCTGCGTGTTCATCAAGGCCGAATTTCGCCGGCGCCCGCCCGATATACCCGCCGTAACGTCAGATTGATGCGCCCCGGCTGCCGAAACAGGGTCGAGGTGCCGGGATAGATGCGGTCGATGCCGTGAAAGGCGAGCCGCGCCGGTCCCGCCAGCAGCAGCGCGTCGCCGGAGGCGAGGCGGAGCGAGCGGGTGGGATCGCTGCGGATAGCGCCGCCGATGCGGAACAGCGCGGTGTCGCCGAGCGAGAGCGACAGGACGGGCGCGGAAAACTCCTCCTCGTCGCGGTCCTGGTGCAGCCCCATTCGCGCCTCGGCCCCGTACCAGTTGATCAGGCAGGCCTCCGGCGCCAGTTCGACCCCCGCCAGCTCTTCCCAGGCGCGAACCAGCACCGCCGGGAAGGGCGGCCAAGGCTGGCCGGTGTCGGGATGGGTCGGCTGGTAGCGATAGCCCGCCACGTCCGACACCCAGCCCAGCGGCCCGCAATTGGACATCCGCACCGAGAACGGCTTGCCGGTGCGCGGCATGCGCGGGGTGAACAGCGGCGCCGCGGCGAGCACGACCCGCAATTCCTCCGCCAGCGCCTCCTGGCCCGTGCGGTCGAGCCAGCCCGGCCAGTAGAGGCAGCCGGGCACGATCTCGACCGCCGCCGCCACCTAGAGCTTCCTCAGCGCCACCGCCTCGACCTCATGGTCGCCGCCCTTGCGCAGGATGAGGTCGGCGCGCTGGCGGGTCGGCAGGATGTTCTCCTGCAGGTTCAGCAGGTTGATCGAGCGCCAGATGGCGCGGGCGGTGGCGCCGGCCTCTGCGCCCGTCAGGCTGGAATAGCGGTGGAAATAGGCCTTGGGATCGCGGAAGGCGGTTTCGCGCAGCCGCATGAAGCGCTCGACATACCAGCGCTCCAAAATGGTCTCGTCAGCGTCGATATAGACCTTGAAGTCGAAGAAGTCGGAGACGAAGGGAATGCCCTTGCCGTCCTTGGGCGGGCGGCTGGTCTGCAGCACGTTCAGCCCCTCGACGATGAGGATGTCCGGCTGGTCGACCTCGATCGCCGCGTTCGGCGTCACGTCATAGTCGAAATGGCTGTAGAGCGGCGCCCGCACCGGCCGCCGGCCCGCCTTGATGTCGGTGAGGAAATGCAGCAGCGCCGGCAGGTCGTAGCTTTCCGGGAAACCCTTGCGCCCCATCAGCCCTTCCTGCTCCAGAATGGCGTTGGGCAGCAGGAAGCCGTCGGTGGTGACCAGCGCGACCTTCGGCGTGTTCGGCCAGCGCGCCAGCAGCGCCTGCAGCACGCGCGCCGTGGTGGACTTGCCCACGGCCACCGAGCCGGCGACGCCGATGATATAGGGCATCTTGCCGTTCTGCTCGGGGCCGAGGAATTTCTGCATCTGCCGGAACAGCTTCTGCGTTGCGCCGACATAGATCGACAGCAGGCGCGACAGCGGCAGGTAGATTTCCTCGATCTCGGGGAGAGACAGCCGGTCGTTGAGACCCTGCAGCCGCTGGATCTCTTCCGGCTTCAGGGGTTGCGGCGTGTCGGCGCGCAAAGCCGCCCATTCGGCGCGGCTGAATTGACGGAAAGGCGACAGCACCGCCCCGTCGAGCTTCAGGTCCATGGTAGCGTTTCCCGGCTCGCCCGGACATTCAAAGCGCCAGGCGTTGGTCGACCGTATACCACCTTAGCCGAGGACACGATACTGTCCGCCGGCCGGATGAGGGCCGCTGGAAACAGGGGAACGGCGGCGTGCTCAGCCCTTGGGGCGGGACGCCTTTTCCTCCAGGCCGGACTGATGGGTCCGGCGGCCGAGCTCCGCATACACGTCATCCAGCGACACGCCGCGCGCCTGAAGCAGCACGGCGAGATGGTAGAGAAGATCGGCGCTCTCGGAAACGACCGCTTTGGTATCGGTGCCGACGGCGGCAAGCGCCGTCTCCACCGCTTCCTCGCCGAGCTTCTGGGCGCATTTGGCGACGCCCTTGGCGAGCAGCGCGCGGGTATAGGACGCCTCCCCGTCCGCCGCCGCGCGGCGGGCGACGATGGCGGCGAGGTCTTCCAGAGTGACGCGCGGGGGTTCGCTCATCGGCCGGCCTCCTCGCCGTCGGTGCCGTCAATGTCACCGCCGCCAAGCCGGACCGGCAGCCCGGCGTCGGCCAGAGCGTCCTTGGCGGCACCGATGGTGAAGGTGCCGAAATGGAAGATCGAGGCCGCCAGCACCGCCGAGGCCCCGCCCTCGCGGATGCCGTCGACGAGGTGGTCGAGCGTCCCGACGCCGCCGGAGGCGATGACCGGCACCTTCACCGCGTCGGAAATGGCGCGGGTCAGCTTCAGGTCGAAGCCCTCGCCGGTGCCGTCGCGGTCCATGGAGGTGAGCAGGATTTCGCCAGCGCCGAGCGCGACGACCTCCTTCGCGTATTCGATGGCGTCGATGCCGGTACGGTTGCGCCCGCCATGGGTGAAGATCTCCCAGCGGTCGGCCTCGTCTTCGGCGGAGACCTTCTTCGCATCGATGGCGACGACGATGCACTGCTCGCCGAACTTTTCCGCCGCCTCGCGCACGAAGTCCCGCCGGTTCACCGCCGCCGTGTTGATCGACACCTTGTCGGCACCGGCGTTGAGCAGCGCGCGGATGTCTTCCACCGTGCGCACGCCGCCGCCGACGGTAAGCGGCATGAAGCATTGTTCGGCGGTGCGGCTCACCACGTCGATCAGCGTGCTGCGGGCCTCGACGCTGGCGGTAATGTCGAGAAAGCAGAGTTCGTCCGCCCCCGCCGCGTCATAGGCTTTGGCGGCCTCCACGGGATCGCCGGCGTCGCGCAGATCGACGAACTTCACGCCCTTGACGACCCGGCCGTCCTTCACGTCGAGGCAAGGGATGACGCGGACCTTGAGCATGGACGCCTCGCCTTTCCCGCTCATGCCGGCAGCCCGGCCACCAGCGCCAGCGCCGCGCGGGGATCGAGCCGCCCGTCATAGAGCGCCCTTCCAGTGATGGCGCCTTCCAGCTTCGCCGCCCGCGGCTCCATCAGCGCCTTCACGTCGTCGAGCGAGGCGAGCCCGCCCGACGCGATGACCGGGATGGAGATGGCCTCCGCCAGCGCAATGGTGGCCTCCATGTTGAGGCCCTTCAGCAGCCCGTCGCGGGCGATGTCGGTGTAGATGATGGCGGCGACGCCGGCATCCTCGAAGCGCTGCGCCAGCTCCAGCGCGGTGAGGTCGCTGGTCTCGGCCCAGCCTTCCACCGCCACGCGTCCGTCCTTGGCATCCAGCCCCACCGCCACGCGGCCGGGAAAGCGGCGCGCCGCGTCCTTCACGAAGGCCGGGTCGCGCACCGCCGCCGTGCCGAGGATGACGCGGGTGATGCCCTTGGCCAGCCAGTCCTCCACCCGGGCAATGTCGCGAATGCCGCCGCCGAGCTGCACCGGCATGGTGACGGCTTCGAGAATGCGCTCCACCGGCGCCGCGTTCACCGGCGTGCCGGCAAAGGCGCCGTCGAGATCGACGATGTGCAGATAGCGAAAGCCCTGCGCCTCGAACTGCGCCGCCTGCTGGGCGGGGTCGTGGTTGAAGATCGTGGCGCGTGCCATGTCGCCCTGCTGCAGGCGCACGCACTTGCCTTCCTTGAGATCGATGGCGGGAAAGAGGATCACGGCGCCCACTTCAGGAAATTGGCGAGAAGGGCGAGGCCGAGGCGCTGGCTCTTCTCGGGATGGAACTGCGTTCCGGCGATGTTGTCGCGACCGACCATGGCGGTGACGGCCCCGCCATAGGCGGTGGTGGCGATCACGTCACCCGCCCGCGCGGTGTTGAGGTGGTAGGAATGGACGAAATAGGCGTCGAGCCCGCCCTCGCCGGTCGGGATGCCGTCGAGGATCGGGTGCGGGCGGGCCACATCGAGCGAATTCCAGCCCATATGCGGGATCTTCAGCGTGGGATCGGACGGCTCGATCTTCACCACCTCGCCGTCGATCCAGCCCAGCCCGGCGGTCTCGCCATGCTCCAGCCCGCGCGTCGCCATCAATTGCAGGCCGACGCAGATGCCGAGAAAGGGGCGACCCCGTTCGATCACCGCCTCGGTCAGCGCCTCCACCATGCCGGGCACGGCGTCGAGGCCGCGCCGGCAGTCGGCATAGGCGCCGACGCCGGGCAGCACGATGCGGTCGGCGCGGCGCACCACGTCGGGGTCGGCCGTCACCAGCACCGCCTTGCCGCTGCCGCCCTCGCGCGCAGCGCGCTCCAGCGCCTTGCCGGCGGAATGCAGATTGCCGGAGCCGTAGTCGATGAGGGCGACGGGAGCGGGGGGTGTCATCGGGCGGCCTCCGGAAACAGGCCCAGCACGCCGGCCTCGGCCGGCCGCGCCGCAGCATTGACGCGGGCGCCGCCCGGCGGCGGCGGAACACGGAAAGCGGCGACCTCGCCGAGCCGGGCATCGAAATAGCGCTGCTCGGCGGCTTCGAGCTTCGGCGCGACGACGCAGCCCGCTTCCTCATAGCCCTTGGCGAGCAGCTTCGACCGGCGCAGTCCCGGCAGGCCGACCGCCACCGCGATATGGGCGACGAGCAGCAGCACCAGGGCACGATCCGGCAGGTCGAGAACGGCCATGGCCGCCAGCAGCGCGCCCTGCATCAGCACGTAGACGATGAAGGCCTGCCACAGGCGGTGGCGCAGCAGCACCAGCGGGGCGATGAGCAGCGCGCTCCACGACAGGCGTTCGGGCACGAAGAGGAGGCCGTCCGCCCATTGCTGGGTGGTGCGTCGCTCCTCCGCATCCTCCGGCTCGAAAACCGTCCAGACCGTCATGGAATGCCCGATCCTGCTCCTTCAGCCGCCGAGGCTGCCCTTGGTCGAGGGGATTTCCCCTGCCGCCGCCGGGTCGATGGCCACCGCCGCGCGCAGCGCGCGGGCCAGCCCCTTGAAGCAGCTCTCCGCTATATGGTGCGCGTTGGCGCCATACAGAGTCTCCACATGCAGGGTCAGCCCGGCATTCATCGCGAAGGCCTGGAAGAACTCGCGCACCAGCTCGGTGTCGAACTCGCCGATCTTCGGCACCGCGAACTCGGTGCGGAACACCAGGAAGGGCCGGCCGGAAATGTCGAGCGCGACGCGGGTCAGCGTCTCGTCCATCGGCAAATGCAGGCTGGCATAGCGGGTGACGCCGCGCATGTCGCCGAGCGCCGTCTTCACCGCCTGGCCGAGCGCGATGCCGACATCCTCCACCGTGTGGTGGAAATCGATGTGCAGGTCGCCCTTCGCCTCGATGTCCATGTCGATCCGCGAATGGCGGGCCAGCAGGTCGAGCATGTGATCGAAGAAGCCGACGCCGGTCGCGATCGACGCCTTCCCCGTGCCGTCGAGATCGACGGACAGGCGGATCTGCGTTTCCTTGGTGGCGCGGGTGATGCTGGCCGTGCGCATGGCAAAGGGGCTCCCGGAAAGAGCGCGCCTCTTAGCAGCTAAACCGTTGCGATGCCATATGCCGGCCGGCCGGCGGCGGCGCGGGGCCGGCCTTCGGTTGCGCACGCGCGGCGAGGCCTTAAGTAAGGGGCCTCGACCGGAGCCCTCCATGAACCATTCCCCCGACACGATCTACGGCACCACCATCGTCTCCGTCCGCGCCGACGGACGCGTCGCCATTGGCGGCGACGGGCAGGTGACGCTCGGCAACACGGTGATGAAATCCAACGCCCGCAAGGTGCGCCGGCTCGGCAAGGGCGATGTGATCGGCGGCTTCGCCGGCGCCACGGCAGACGCCTTCACCCTGTTCGAGCGGCTGGAGACGAAGCTGGAGCAGTATCCCGGCCAGCTCCAGCGCGCCTGCGTCGAGCTCGCCAAGGACTGGCGCACAGACCGCTATCTGCGCCGGCTGGAAGCGATGATGATCGTTGCCGACGCCAACGTCACGCTGGTGCTCACCGGCACCGGCGACGTGCTGGAACCGGAGAACGGCATCGCCGCCATCGGTTCGGGCGGGGGCTTCGCCCTGGCGGCGGCCCGTGCCCTGGCCGACAGCGGCAAGGACCCCGAGGCCATCGTCCGCAAGAGCCTCGCCATCGCCGCCGATATCTGCATCTACACCAACCAGAACGTGGTGGTGGAGACCATCGGGTGACGATCTCCGACGCCACCGTCCTCGCCGCCGTCGAACGCGGCATCCTCGCTCCCGAGCAGGCCGAACGCCTGCGCGCGCTGGAGGCCGAGCTGGCGCCGAGCACCGACGCCGCCATTCCGCCGCCGGACGACGACGAGCGGCTGCGCTTCATCACCGGCTTCGGCGACATCTTCGTCACCATCGGACTGACGCTATTCCTCGGCGCGCTGGGCTATTTCGGCAACGCGCTCGGCGCGGCCGCCATGTGGGCGGCAGTCGGCGCGGCCAGCTGGCTGCTGGCGGAATTCTTCACCCGCGTGCAGCGCATGGCCTTGCCCAGCATCGTGCTGCTGGTGGTGTTCTGCGCATCGGTGTTCATGGCCTCCTCCTCCTGGCTTGGCACCACCGAGCCGCTCATCCCGAGCATCCAGTCGCTCGGCGAGGCGCCGCTGACACTTGTGCTGGCCGGACTGGCCACGCTGGCCGCCGCGATGCTGCATTATTGGCGCTTCCGGGTACCGATCACCATAGCCGCCGGGGCCGCCGCTCTGGTCGCGATCGTGGTCGGCCTTGTGGCGGCGGCGGCACCCGACGGCCTCGCGGCCGCGATCAATCCGGTGCTCATGCTCTGCGGCCTCGGCGTCTTCGCCCTCGCCATGCGGTTCGACATGAGCGATCCGCAGCGCCTCACGCGCCGGACCGACATCGCCTTCTGGCTGCATCTTCTGGCCGCCCCGCTGATCGTGCACCCGCTGATCCGGGGCTTCGTCTGGGATGGCGGCGGTGGGGAAAATCCCCAGGCGCTGCCCATGCTCGCCATCTTCGCGATGCTCGGCATCGTCGCCGTTCTGATCGACCGCCGCGCGCTGCTGGTCTCCGGGCTCGCCTATGCCGGCATCGCCTTCGCCTCGCTGGTGCGCGACACCGGCTTCGCCAGCAGCAGCCTGCCGCTCACCATCCTTGTGCTCGGTGCCTTCATCCTGCTGCTGAGCGCGCTCTGGCACCCGCTGCGGCGCGCCGTGCTGGCGGTTCTGCCGGCCGGGCTGGCGAAGCGCCTGCCCCGCCCCCCTGTCCATCTCTCCACGCGGATCGCCCCATCGTCATGACCAGCTTCTCGCCCCGCGAAATCGTCTCCGAACTCGACCGCTACATCGTCGGCCAGCACAAGGCCAAGCGCGCGGTCGCCATCGCCCTGCGCAACCGCTGGCGCCGCCAGCAGCTGGAAGGGCAGCTGCGCGAGGAGGTGCTGCCGAAGAACATCCTGATGATCGGCCCCACCGGCGTCGGCAAGACCGAGATCTCCCGCCGCCTCGCCAAGCTCGCTGGCGCGCCCTTCCTCAAGGTCGAGGCGACCAAATTCACCGAGGTCGGCTATGTCGGCCGCGATGTCGAGCAGATCATCCGCGATCTCGTCGAAATCGGCATCGGGCTGGTGCGCGAGGTGCGCCGCAAGGGCGTCGAGGCAAAGGCACATCTCGCCGCCGAGGAGCGGGTGCTCGACGCGCTGGTCGGCGCCACCGCCTCCTCCGGCACCCGCGAGAGCTTCCGCAAGAAGCTGCGCGACGGGCTGATGGACGACAAGGAGATCGAGATCGAGCTCACCTCCGGCAGCGGCCAGGGCATGCCGATGTTCGAGATCCCCGGCATGCCCGGCGCGCAGATGGGCGCGGTCTCCATCGGCGACATGCTCGGCAAGGCCTTTGGCGGCCGCTCCAAGCCGCGCCGGGTGACGGTGAAGGACGCGCACCCGCTGCTGCTCTCGGAAGAGGCCGACAAGCTGATCGACCAGGACGCCATCGTGCAGGAGGCGATCCGCTCGGTGGAGGAGAACGGCATCGTCTTCCTCGACGAGATCGACAAGATCGCCGGTTCCGAGCGGCGCGGCGGCGCCGATGTGTCGCGCGAGGGCGTGCAGCGCGATTTGCTGCCGCTGATCGAGGGCACCACCGTCTCCACCAAGCACGGCGCGGTGAAGACGGACCACATCCTGTTCATCGCCTCCGGCGCCTTCCACGTCTCCAAGCCGTCGGACCTGCTGCCCGAGCTTCAGGGCCGGCTGCCGATCCGGGTCGAGCTGGAAGCGCTCACCCGCGAGGACTTCACCCGCATCCTCACCGAGACCGAGGCGAGCCTCGTCAAGCAGTCGGTGGCGCTGATGGGGACGGAAGGGGTCGAACTCGTCATCACCGAGGACGCGGTGGCGGCCATCGCCGACATCGCCGTGCAGGTGAATGCCAGCGTCGAGAACATCGGCGCCCGGCGGCTGCAGACGGTGATCGAGCGGGTGCTCGACGAATTGTCCTTCACCGCCCCGGACCGGGCGGGCGACAAGGTGGTGGTCGACGGCGACTATGTCCGCGCCCGCGTCGCCGACCTCGCCGGCAACACGGATCTGAGCCGCTACATCCTCTGATTCGGTTCCGGAACGAGTGCTGAGCCGACTCAGCGTTTCACGTGAAACGGGGGCGGCCTCGCCTGCGTGCTTTGAGGCCGGCCTCGCGGCCGGCACCTCAGCATGACGCCGGGCAATTACATTGCGGGCTGGTTTTCCCGAAGCAACAACCTCGTCATGCTGAGGAGCGGGGCACCGCCCCGCGTCTCGAAGCACGCAGGCCCTGTCCCGCTACCCCGGCCGCCCGAGGATCTTCAGCCGGCCAAGCAGTTCCGCCACCGCCTCCGGCGGCAGGGTGGCGATCTCGCGGGCGAGCAGGTTGGCGAGTTCCGTCGCCTCGGGCGAGAGGCCGGACGTGTCGACCACCACGCGCGGATCGGAAAGCTCGGCCAGCGCCTGCAGCGCCTCCGCCTCGTCCCAGATGACGTTGAAATAGGCGATGATGCGCTGGAGCATCAGCCAGGTCGGCTGACCGCGCTTGCCATGTTCCAGTGCCGAGAGGTAGGCGGCGGATACGCCGATCGCCTCGGCCATCTGGCTCAGCGTCACGCCGCGCGCGGCGCGCAGTTCGCGCAGCCTTCGGCCGAAAGGGGTCACGGCCCGCCTCCACGCAGGCGCCGCACCCGGACATAGAGCGCGCCTTCCCCGCCATGGCCGCGCCCGGCGGTCTCGAAGCCGAGCACGACGGCGCGCAGCTCCGGCGCGCCGAGCCATTGCGGCACCAGCCGGCGCAGCACGCCGCGCCCGCCTTCGCCGGCCAGCACGCTCATCGCCTCGCCCTTGCCGGTGATGACCAGCACCAGGCCGTACCCGTTGCCCTGCGCCGTGCGCAGGAAGGCGATCAGCCTTCCATGGGCGGCCGCCTGGGTCAGGCCGTGCAGATCGAGCCGGGCATCGACCTCCGCCCCCCGCGACAGCCGGCGGCGCAGCTTCGGCTCTAGCGGGGCGAGCGGCGGCGGAGCGGGCGGCTTCGGCGGCGCCTTGGGGGCGGCGGGAACGGCCTTGGCCGGCTTGGCGGCGGTCGCGGCAGCGGCCTCGGGCGCCGCCTCGACCGCGGCGGCGGCCTCCGCCTTGGCGAGCGCCGCCCGTTTCACCGGGCGGATCGGCTTGACGGAGCGGGTCACATGTTCCCACAGCGCCTTTTCCTCGGAATCGAGCGGCCGCCGGCGGCGCGTGCGCCCGCCCGAATCGCCCCCCGCGGCCATCACGGCGTCTCCGACAGATCGGCGGGAAGCGCGGGGCGCGGCTTCGGCAGCGGCACGCGCAGGCGGGCGGGGTCGAGGGCGCGCGGCAGCAGCAGCACGAAGCGGCCGGGATGCTGCACGCGGCCGGCCATGGTCCCGGCCTCAAGCCCCGCGCCGAAGAAGATGTCGCCGCGCGCCGGCCCGATGATGGCGGAACCGGTATCCTGCGCGATCATCAGCCGCTCGAACGGCTCGTTGGCACCGTCCGGGCCCGTCGGCAGTTCGGCGTCGATGAAAAAGGGCGTGCCGTAGACATGGATCGCCTTGTCCACGGCCAGCGAACGCCCTGCCGTCAGTGGCAGGCCCTGCGCCCCCACCGCGCCGTCCTCGGCCGACAATTCGTGCGCGATGCGGAAGAAGACATAGGAGCGGTTCTGCCGCATCAGTTCACGCCCCTCTGCGGGATGGGCGGCGATATAGGCGCGGATCGCGTCCATCGACATCTTCTCGCGCGGCACCAGCCCGCGCTCGATCAGCAGCCGGCCGATCGGCGTGTAGGGCTGGCCGTTATGGCCGTCATAGTTCAGCCGCAGCACCTCGCCATCCGGCAGGCGCACGCGCACCGAGCCCTGTATATGGGCAAAGAAGGCGTCGGCCGGGTCGCGGATCCAGGCCACCACCCCGGCCTTGTCGCCCAGCGCGCCGTCCTCGATGGCGGCGCGGTCGAAATAGGGCACGCGCGCGCCGTCCACCTCGCGGAACGCCCCGCTCTTGTTGGTCGGCGGCCCGCCGCCGGGCGGCGTCTCGATGATCAGGTCCTTCGGCCGCGCATGGAGCGGCGTCGCGAACACGTCGGAGCGGGTGCGCGAGCCCTCCACTTCCGGCTCGTAATAGCCGGTGAGGAAGCCGTCCGGCTTGTCCGGCGCGGTGATGACGTAGGGGCGGAATTCGGTCTCGAAGAAGCGCCGCGCCACGGCGTCGCCCGGCTTTTTCGGCAGCCGCGCCGCCCGTGCGCAGATGGGGCGCAGCGCGGTGAAGATCGGCCGGGCAGGGGTCACAAGGTCGGGCTTGCGGACGAGGGCGCCGCAGCTGCGGCGGAAGGTGGTGAGCGCCTTGGCGTGATCGTCGCCGGCCCAGCCGGGAAGGGCGGCGAACCGGGTCGGCTCCAGCACCGCCTGCGGAAACAGCGGCGCAGCGTCGGCCCGCGCTGGCCCCGGCCCGGCGCCGAGCGCGCCGGTCAGAAGAAGGGCAAGGAACGGGATGACGAGAGGAGTGCGCACCCCGTCATCTTCTCACGAAGCCGCTTCGGTGGCGACCAGCTTCCAGTTCGGGTCGCGGGCGCCGAGCTCGCGCGCGAAGGTCCACACATCGGTCACGTCGGCAACCTGCTCGGGATCGCCGTCGACTACGGCGCCGTTGCGGTCGCGGGTGACGGAGATGAGCTGCGAGAGAAAGCGCACGGTGACCTGGGCGCTGCGCCCGCGCGCCTCCGCCTCGACGATCTCCGCCTTTTCGATGCCGACGAACTGCGTGTCCATCTTCTCGCCGCGCTGCTCGCGCTCGGCGATGGCGGCGCTGAAGCCGTCGAACACGTCGCGGGCCAGCAGGTCCTTCAGGCTGGCGCGGTCGCCATTGGCGAAGGCGACGATGATCATCTCATAGGCGGCGCGGGCACCCTCGAGGAAGTGCTTGGCGTCGAAGTCGCGTTCCTGCGCGGCGATGGCGTCGAGCCCGTTGGCCACCGCCGAACCGACCTCGGCGACGCCCGCCCAGCGCGCCGGCGCGGGCTCGGCGTCTTCCACGGGCTCCAACGGCTGCGGCACCGCCGGCTTGTCGGTAGCGGCGCCGGGGAAGTTCACGACCTTGTCAGAGGCGCCCGCCGGGGCCTTGGCGGCGTCGCGGCGCGAATAGGGGTCGTAGGGCGGCCGCTCGCGCCCCGTCCGCTGCCCCAGCACGCTCCGCAGCCGTATGAAGATGAACACGGCGAGGGCCAGGAAGATGATCGTATAAATGTCGAACACGTCGCAGTTCGCCGCTGTTGGCCCCGCCGGAGCCGTTCCGGCGCGGGACTGTGCATCATGTGGTGTCCGCGCGGCGCCTTCCAAGGACGGGCCGGCCCGTTCACATGACCTATTTACGACGTCTGGCCGATTTCGCCACCCCGTCCCTGCCCCAGGGTCATCACTTCGGGCGGAACGGCGCGGCCGGACATCCTCCCCACAGTAAAGCAAGGCGGCGGCTTCCGCCAAGCCGGCCGGGTGCATCGCCCGCGCCGCCCGCCGGTACGGGCCGGCGGCACGCCTCAAAGCGTGCCGCGCGCTTGTGAGCCGCATCCAACCGTGTTAGCGACACCCGCCCTTTGAAAGACCGGCTGAGGCGGGATCGCCGACCCAGCGGCACCATCGCCGGCGCCCCCGAGGGCGGAAGCCGGCGAACCCCACGGAGAAACCTATGGCTGAGACCGACAACGCCCAGATGCCGACGCTTCAGGTGCTGACGCAGTACACGAAAGACCTGTCCTTCGAAAACCCGGGCGCGCCGGAATCGCTGGTCGTCAAGGGCCAGCCGCAGATCGGCATCCAGATCAATGTCGGCGCCAAGCCGCTGCGCGATGGCTCGGAATACGAAGTCGAGCTGAAGGTCGAGGCCAAGGCCGAGCTGAACGGCAAGACGCTGTTCGCGCTGGAGCTGGTCTATGCCGGCATCTTCCGCGCCCAGAACGTGGCGCAGGAAACCATCCACCCCTTCGTCCTGATCGAATGCCCGCGCATGCTGTTCCCCTTCGCGCGGCAGATCGTCGCCGACACGGTGCGCAATGGCGGCTTCCCGCCGCTGATGATCGATCCGGTCGATTTCGTCACGCTCTACCGCCAGCGCATGGCCCAGCAGGCTCCGAGCAACGTGCTCGCCTCCTGAGGCGCCTTCCGGCACTCCGATCTCTACCGCACGGCCGGCGGCGTCAGCTTCCGGCCGTGTATTCGTTCCAGATGGCGTTTTCGCCCAGAGCGGCGATGAAGGCGGCATGCGCGGCGGCCTCCTCTTCGCTCCGGCGCGGGGCCAGCGGGCGCGGGCGCTGAAGCGGTGCCGCCGCCTGCCCCTCGATCACCACCGTGGTGGAAGTCTCCGCCACCGTCAGGGTCAGCGCCGTCTGCTTGCCGCCGCACAGCTCGGCATAGACTTCCGCCAGCAGTTCGGAATCGAGCAGCGCCCCGTGCTTGGTGCGGCGCGAGCTGTCGATGCCGTAGCGGTTCATCAGGTCGTCGAGACGATTCGACGCACCTGGATGCCGCCGCCGCGCCAGCGACAGCGTGTCGACCACCCGGTCGAAGGTCAGCGCCGGCCGCCCGAGCTTGGCCAGCTCGGCATTGAGGAAGCCGATGTCGAAGGCGGCGTTGTGGATGACCAGCGGATCGCCGGCGATGAAGGCGAGGAAATCGTCCGCCACCTGCGCGAAAAGCGGCTTGTCGGCGAGGAACTCGGTCGACAGGCCGTGGACGTTGAACGCCTCCAGCGGCATGTCGCGCTGGGGGTTCAGATAGACATGGTAGACCTGCCCCGTCGGGATGCGGTTATAGATCTCGACGCAGCCGATCTCGACCAGCCGGTCGCCGGTGAGCGGGTTGAGGCCGGTGGTCTCGGTGTCGAGCACGATCTCACGCATTGCCGTCTCCTTCCGTCCCGGACACTTCCACCTTCTCCCGCAGCGCCGCGAGCAGCGCCGCCACCGCCGCGCGGGCCCGGTCGAGCCCATGGCCGGTGTCGATCACATGGTCGGCCCGGCGCCGCTTTTCCGAATCGGGCACCTGCCGGGCAAGGATCGCCGCGAACTTCTCGTCCGTCATGCCCGGCCGCGCAAGCACGCGCGCACGCTGCACCGATTCCGGCGCGGTGACGACGACGACGCCATCCACCCGCCCTTCAGCTCCGGTCTCATAGAGCAGCGGGATGTCGAGCACGGCGATGGGCGCGCCGGCAAGCGTCGCCTGCTCCACAAATGCCGCTTCACGCGCCCGCACCAGTGGATGGACGATGGCTTCCAGCCGCTTCATCGCCGCCTCGTCGCCCAGCACGCGGGCGCCGAGCAGGCTGCGGTCGATCCGCCCGCCCTTCGTCACGCCGGGAAACGCCGCCTCGACGGGGGCGACGCCCTCCGCGCCATAGAGCGCGTGCACGCTCGCATCGGCATCGTGCACCGGTACGCCGAGTTCGCGGAAGATCTGCGCGGTGGTGGATTTCCCCATGCCGATCGAACCCGTCAGCCCGAGCCGGAAGGGCCGGCGAGGGCTCACGCGAACTGCCCCTTGGCCTTCAGGTCGTCGATCGCCAGCGCGCGCAGCTCTGGCGTCACCTCCGGGCGCACGCCGCACCAGCGCTCAAAACCCGGCACGGCCTGGTGCAGCAGCATGCCGAGCCCATCGACGGTCGCGAGACCGCGCGCCCTGGCGGCCCTCAGGAGCGGCGTCTCCAGCGGCACATAGACGATGTCGGTCACCAGCGCGTCGGGCGAGAGGGCGGAGAGGTCGATATCGAGCGGCGGCTGGCCCTTCATGCCGAGCGAGGTGGTGTTGACCAGCAGCCGGCAGCCCATCAGCCGCCCGCCAAGGTCGCGCCACTCCAGCGGCAGCACGCGCGGGCCGAATTGGCCGCGCAGCGCCTCCGCCCGCGCCAGCGTGCGGTTCGCCACCACCACGCGATCAATCCCGCGCTGCAAAAGACCGTAGACGACGGCCCGCGCCGCGCCGCCGGCGCCGAGCACCACCGCCTCGCCCAGCGCTCGCGCCCATTCCGGTTCGGCAGCGTCGAGATTGGCGAGGAAGCCGTGCACATCGGTATTGGCGCCATGGAGAGCGCCGTCCTCCAGCCACAGCGTGTTCACCGCGCCGAGCGTCTCGGCCACCGCGTCGCGCCCCGCGCAGGCGCGGAACGCCGCTTCCTTGTGCGGCACGGTCACATTGCCGCCGACGAGGCCGGAGGCCGGGAAATCGGCGAGAAAGGCGTCGATTTCGCCCGGCGCGATATCGCGCACCCCATAGCTGCCGTCGATGCCGTGCTGGGCCAGCCAGTAGCCATGAATGAGCGGCGAGCGCGAATGGCTGACGGGATGGCCAATGATCGCCACGTTGCGGGTCACAGCAGAACTCCTTCGGAGCGCAGGAAGCCGAGCAGCGGCAGGAGCGGCAGACCCAGTATCACCGAATGGTCGCCCTCGACACGGTGGAACAGGTGAATGCCCAGCCCTTCCAGCTGATAGCCGCCGACGCTGCTGAGCACCTCGTCGCCGGCCGCATCGAGATAGGCGTCGATCGCCGCGTCATCGAGCGGGCGCAGGGTGAGATCCGCGCTCTCGACGGTGGCAAAGCACACAGCGCCGTCGCAGACGACCGCGACCGCCGAATGCAGGGCGTGGGTGCGCCCCGCCAACCGGGCGATCTGCGCCTTGGCCGCCGCCCGGTCGGCGGG